>NZ_JBQKEP010000001.1:0-328751 GCF_052121255.1 Faecalicoccus sp. LCP19S3_E2
GTTTGTGTTTTGGGTTTTCACAAATTACCATGACGCGACCCTTGCGTCGTATTACTCGGCACTTGTCGCACATCGGTTTTACGGATGGTCTTACTTTCATTTGTCTAATCCTTTCTCTACGTATATTCCTGTTAAAATGCGTATAGTTCTATGCGGATTTTAACAGTAACGTAGTTCAAAAAATATAACGCAAGTAAATTGCGCATAAAGATGCGCAATTTATTTGCTTAAAGCTTCTTTTAAAACAGGCCAGATTTCTTCAATGCAAGCGGTCGCATCAATTCTCTTGACCATTCCTTTTTCTTCATAGTATGCGATAACAGGCTCTGTGTTCTTCGCATATTCCTCTAAACGAGTTTTTAAACTTTCTTCATTATCATCTTTTCTCTGTGATAATTCAGAACCACATTTATCACAAATCCCTTCCTTTACCGGCGGTTTTGAATAAATGTTGTAGATTTCTCCACAGTTTTTACAACTGCGTCGTCCTGTTATACGACGTGTTAATTCATCAAATGGAACATCCATCACAACGATTTCGTCAACCATCAGATCTGTTCCCTCTGTCATTTTTTCAAATGCTTTGGCCTGATCCAACGTTCTAGGATATCCATCTAATAAATATCCGTTCTTTTTATCCGATAATTGGCTCAAGTACTCTTTAACCATGTTATTGGTAATCTCATCCGGTACCAGCAGACCTTTTTCAGTATATGCTTTTGCCTGCATACCCAATTCAGTGCCTCCGGCAATGTTTGCCCGGAAGATATCACCGGTACTGATATGATTCAAATCGAATTCCTCTTTGATACGGCTTGAGAATGTCCCTTTTCCGCTACCTGGGGCACCCATGATAAAGATGTTCATACTTCAGCTCCCTAGACGATTTTATTCGTCTTCAAAATAATTCTTATACGATTTCTGCGTAATCAATCCCTGTATTTGCCTTACAGTCTCGATCGCAACACCAACTACGATGATCATTCCAGTTCCACCAAGTGCCATTGATGTGTTCATTTCTGACCAGATTAACGGCATCAAATGTGGAAGAACGGCAACCAGTGCCAACGCAACAGAACCCAATGTCGTCAATCGAGATAAAACACGGTTGACATAGTTTTCTGTTTCTTTTCCCGGACGCACGCTTGGAATATAAGCACCTGATTTCCCCAAGTTCTCCGCAATCTTTTCCGGATTAACCTGCATCTTTGTATAGAAGAAGGTAAAGAACAAGATCAACAGTACATAGATAACCAAAGAGTACCAAGTTCTCATTCCCAGCCAATCCGTCATAACACTTGTTACTTTATTGGAAGCGAAGAAACTGGCAATCTGTAATGGTGCCATCATCAACGACGATGCGAAGATGACAGGGATTACACTGGCCGAATTCAGTTTTAACGGTAAATAATTTGATTTACTCTGCTTTGATAAACTGATGGAACTAGACGTATATTGAATAGGAATACGTCTTTCGGCCGTATTGATCAATGTAACAAATACAATAATGATCAAATAAACAACGATATACCCGATAAACAAACCAATGCCCTGTCCCGTTGGATCTTCTCCAATCAGTGAAGTCCATGCAGAACTAAACTGTCTTGGCAATCTTCCCACGATACCGGCCATGATGACCATAGAAATACCATTTCCAATTCCTTTGGTCGAGATTTGGTCACCGATCCATACAAGAAACATCGTTCCTGCTGTAAAGATCGTTGCGATATACAGAATCTTACTCATTGTGGCTCCGCCCTCAATCAGTCCTGTATAGGTACTTGAGAAACCATATACTAAAGAGAATGATTGAACGAAGCCAAAGATCACAGCCAGATAACGTGTGTACTTATCCAACTGCTTACGCCCTTTAGCACCGGACTTAGCCAACTCTGATAGCGGCGGAATCACATCCATGCTCAAAAGCTGAATAATGATTGAAGCCGTGATATAAGGTGTAACACCTAAGGCAAAGATGGAGAACTGTTCCAGACCTCCACCTCCTAAAAGATTCAGCATTGCGAAGAGGGAATTATCCTCTAAACCGGCTACTAAATCGGTTGTATTTACATCCGGAACAGTAATTGCAGATCCTAAACGATATACAAGAAAGGCAAATAAAGTAAAGAGAATTCGATTACGAATATCTTTATTTTTAATAATTGCCTTAAAGCTCGATATCATTTTAGATCTCCTCGGCTGTTCCGCCTGCTTTTTCTATTGCTTCTTTGGCTGATGCAGAGAATTTGTTTGCTTTTACAACCAATTTCTTAGTTAACTCTCCATCACCTAAAACTTTTAAACCAGCAAGTTCTTTACGAATAATCTTCTTATCAAGCAGTAAAGCTGCATTGATTTCAGTACCTTCATCAAACTGATTCAGAGTTTCTACATTAACTATAGCATATTCTTTGCGATTAAAGTTTGTAAATCCTCTTTTTGGTAAACGTCTTGCCAATGGTGTCTGTCCACCTTCAAATCCAAGACGAACTCCTCCACCACTTCTGGCTTTTTGACCTTTTTGTCCGCGTCCGGAAGTTTTACCATTTCCGCTTCCAGGTCCACGACCTACGCGGTTTCTTGTTTTGGAAGCTTCCGTCTGTGTCATTTCATGTAATTTCATACTTCAACCTCCTGCTTACCCGCGAATTTCTTCTGGTTTCTTTCCACGAAGACGAGCAACTTCTTCTAAAGTTGTCAGAGATTTCAATCCTTCAACCGTTGCGCGAACAACGTTGATCTTCGTACGAGAACCTAAACATTTTGTTAAGATATCGGAGATACCGGCCAATTCTAATACAGAACGGGCAGCACCACCGGCGATAACACCGGTACCTTCGCTGGCCGGACGCATAAATACGCTTCCTGCACCATAGTTACCGATTGTATCATGTGGAATAGTTGTTCCTACGATTGGAACGGTGAACAAGTTTTTCTTAGCATCTTCAACCGCTTTACGAATTGCATCCGGTACTTCGTTTGCCTTTCCTGTTCCCATACCTACGCGACCTTTACGGTCACCGATAACTACAAGACAAGAGAAACGGAAACGACGTCCACCTTTAACAACTTTTGTTACACGGTTAATTGCAACAACTTGTTCTTCGAATTCTTTCTGCTCTCTTCTAGGTTGTTTTCTTTCTGCCATGTGTGCGACCTCCTAAAATTCCAAGCCAGCTTCACGAGCTGCATCGGCAAGAGCTTTTACACGTCCTGCGTAAATATATCCACCACGGTCGAATACAACCTTTGTGATGTTAGCTTCTTTAGCGCGTTTTGCGATTTCAGCACCCACTTGTTTAGCGGCTTCCACATTACCACCATTTTCAAGTTTCATAGCCAAGCTGCTGGCAGATGCCAAAGTCTTCATGTTTACATCATCAATAAGCTGAACATGAATGTGTGCGTTACTTCTAAATACACTCAAACGTGGGCATTCAGGAGTTCCGCTGATTTTTGTACGTACACGAGCGTGACGACGAAGACGCTGTGCATTGCGTGATTGTTTTTTAATCATATCTTAAGATCTCCTTCCCACTACTTCTTACCAGCTGTCTTACCTTCCTTACGACGGATATGTTCACCTTTATAGCGAATACCTTTTCCTTTGTAAGGTTCTGGCTTACGAACAGCACGAACATTAGCAGCAAATTCACCAACAAGTTGTTTATCAATTCCAGATACACTGATTTCAGTAGCACTTGGACAAGTTACTTCCAAACCTTCCGGAATTTGCATTTCTACCTGATGAGAATAACCAACATTCATCGTTAAGGTATTTCCTTTTACAGCGGTACGGAAACCGATACCAACCAGTTCCAGTCCTTTCGTAAATCCTTCAGAAACTCCTACGACCATGTTATGTAACAAAGCACGAGTCGTACCATGTAATTGTTTAGTGTGTTTTTCGTCATTTGGACGTACTACAGTGACCTCAGTTCCCTCAACGTTGATCTGCATCAAGTCAGAGAACTTACGAGATAAAGTTCCCTTAGGACCTTTTACAGTCACCTCATTACCTGTAGCGACTTCCACACTTACGCCAGCAGGAATGGTAATCAGTTTATTCCCGATACGTGACATTCTTTATCCTCCTATTACCAGATATACGCAATGACTTCGCCACCTAAGTGGTTCTTTCTTGCGTTTTTATCGGTCATCATACCATTACTTGTAGAGATAATGGCAATTCCTAAACCGTTTAATACACGAGGCAGATTTTCAACCTGTGCATAAACACGAAGTCCAGGTTTAGAGATACGACGAAGACCAGAGATGATCTTCTTGTTATCTTCTGTGTACTTTAAAGTGATCGTCAGGTCTTTATGAACACCTTCACCTTCCACTTTATAGTCTGTAATGTATCCTTCTTCTTTTAAGATTTCAGCAATAGCTTTCTTTTCTTTGCTGACAGGCATACTAACAGTTTCATGTTTTTGTTGCAATGCGTTGCGGATCCTTGTCAGCATGTCCGCAATTGGATCAGTCATAATCATTGTTATATGCCTCCTTCTTACCAGCTTGCCTTTTTTACACCAGGAATCTGACCTTTATAAGCCAATTCTCTGAAGCAAATACGACATAATTTATACTTTCTCAATACTGAGTGTGGACGTCCACATCTTTCGCAGCGTGTATATTCACGAACTTTAAATTTCTGAGGACGTTGCTGTTTATTGATCATTGATTTCTTAGCCATTTTACGTTCCTCCTACTTCTTGAAAGGCATACCCATTTTTTCAAGCAGGGCTTTAGCCTCTTCATTTGTTTCTGCGGTTGTTACGATGACAACATCCATTCCGCGTGTACGGTTTACTTTATCAAAATCAATTTCCGGGAAAATGATCTGTTCTTTAATACCCAGTGTATAGTTTCCACGACCATCAAAGCTAGTGTCAGAAACTCCACGGAAGTCACGAACACGTGGCAAAGAAATGTTGAACAACTTATCTAAGAAGTCATACATTTTTTCTTTACGCAATGTAACTTTACATCCGATTGACATACCTTCACGCAATTTGAAGTTGGCAATGGATTTCTTTGCTTTTGTGATTACCGGAGCCTGTCCAGTAATGGCTGCCAATTCCTCAACAGCTTCATCCAACAATTTCGCATTTTGGATGGCATCTCCAACACCGATGTTTACGACCACTTTTTCGATCTGCGGTACCTGCATTACGGATTTGTAGTTGAAGTCTTTCATAAGCTGAGGAACGACTTCGTTTTTATATTTTTCCTGTAAACGGTTCATGTCTTATCCTCCTTATTTAACCTTAACTTCTTTTCCGCTTGTCTTGTAGACACGCAACTTAGTTCCGTCTTCTTTTACTTCCATTTTAATACGGGAAGCTTTTTTGCTCTTTTCATCCCAAAGCATTACATTGGAAACGTGAATCTTAGCTTCTTTTTCAATAATTCCGCCATCTGGATTGGCCTGTGTCGGTTTCTGGTGTTTTTTCACCATGTTTACACCTTCCACAATAACCTTATCTTCTTTTGGATATACAGAAGTTACTTCACCGATTGTGCCCTTGTAAGCACCAGTAATAACTTTGACTCTATCACCTTTTTTAATTCTCACTTGGCACACCTCCTATAATACTTCCGGAGCCAGAGATACGATCTTCATGAAATCGTTATCACGTAATTCACGAGCAACAGGGCCGAAAATACGTGTTCCTCTAGGCGTCTTATCATCTTTGATCAATACAACGGCATTGTCATCAAAACGGATGTAAGTACCGTTTTCACGGCGAACACCACGTCTTGTACGAACGATAACACCTTTGACTACATCACCTTTTTTAACGGTTCCACCAGGAGTGGCCTGTTTTACAGTACACACAACGATATCACCGATGTTTGCAAATTTTCTTACGCTTCCGCCTAAACAACGAATAACTAACACTTCTTTAGCTCCGGTGTTGTCAGCGACGCGTAAACGACTCTCGTTTTGAATCATTGTTTCGCCCTCCTAGTCCTATACACGCGCTTTCTCAATGATGCTTACCAAGCGGAAACGCTTTGTAGCAGACAATGGACGAGTTTCCATGATCTCTACACGATCTCCTACATGAGCTTCATTCTTTTCATCATGCGCTTTGAATTTCTTTGAATATTTAACACGTTTACCGTATAAAGGGTGTGTTTTCTTAGTTTCTACTACAACCGTGATTGTTTTATCCATCGCATCACTTACGACAGTACCACGATATACTTTACGTACGTTTCTTTCCATCGTCATACCCTCCTACTCTTGACCTTGCGCATTTTCACGCTCTGTCATCACTGTTTTGATACGGGCAATCGTCTTCTTAACAGTTTTTAAACGTGCCGTGTTTTCCAGCTGTCCTGTAGCCTGCTGGAAGCGGAGATTGAATAACTCTTCTTTTAAAGCATCGATCTGAGCAAGAAGTTCTTCATTTGTCTTTTCACGAATTTCTTTAGCTAACATTATTTCACTTCTCCTTTTCTCGCAAAACGAGTCTTAACAGGAAGCTTGTGGCTGGCAAGACGAAGCGCTTCACGAGCTACTTCTTCACTTACTCCACCAACTTCAAACATTACTCGTCCAGGCTGTACTACAGCAACCCATCCTTCTGGAGCACCTTTACCGGAACCCATACGTACTTCCAAAGGTTTTTTAGTTCTTGCCATGTGAGGGAAAATACGAATCCATACTTTTCCTCCACGTTTCATATAATGTGTCATGGCAATACGGGCAGCTTCGATCTGACGGTTGCTGACATAGTTTCCACTTTCGGCAACCAAACCAAATTCACCAAAGTCAATAGAACGACCAGCTTTACTACGACCTTCATAGCTCAAACGATGTGGACGTCTATACTTTGTACGCTTAGGCATCAACATTATTCGTTACCTCCTTTGTTTTCAACAGGAGCCTGTTCCTTTGCAGGAGCCGCATTCTGCTGAGGAGCACGTCCGTTTGGACGACGATTACGGTTGTTGCGGTTTCTTCCGCGCATTGGACGCTGTTTTGGAGCTTCTGGTTCTTTTACCATTTCTCCAGGCAGTACTTCACCACGACAGATCCATACTTTAACACCTAAACGTCCATATGTTGTAGCAGCTTCTTCCCATGCATAATCGATGTCAGAACGCAATGTATGCAACGGTACAACACCTTCAGAGTATCCTTCTGTACGAGCCATATCAGCACCACCTAAACGACCAGATACAGCTGTTTTGATACCCTTGGCACCAGCACGCATAGAGTTATGGATTGCTTTTTTCTGTGTGGCACGGAAGCTTTTACGCTGTTCCAATTCATTAGCGATCCAACGAGCAACCAAACGAGCATCCAAGTTTGGATTGGCTACTTCGACAACGTTGATCTGGATCGTCTTTTTGTTTTTAGAATCTTTTTTAACACCGGCGTTAACCATTTTTTCCAGTTGTTTTTTCAGACCTTCGATAGATTTTCCATCCTGTCCGATCACAACACCTGGATGAGCCGTACGAACGATGATCGTTACACGATTTTTAGTACGTTCGATTTCAATACGAGAGATCTGAGGATCCGCTTTTCTCTTATCCTGTGCTGCGTTCGACAATTTTTCATAATAGTTTTCGATGAATTCACGAATCTTAACATCTTCGATCAGAAGGGATCCGAATTCTTTATCGTCTGCGTACCATCTTGACTGCCAGTCACGAATGATACCAACACGCATCCCGATCGGGCTTACTTTCTGTCCCATGGCGAACCTCCTACTCTTTCTCAGCCACTACAACTGTGATGTGGCTTGTACGTTTCATAATTGGGCTGGCACTACCTTTTGCACGAGGCATATAACGTTTTAAAGTAATACCTTCATTGGCCCAGCAAGCTTTAACATAAAGCTTTTCTTCATCTAAATCATTGTTGTTTACCGCATTGGCAATGGCAGAGTTCAAAACTTTTCCAACCAGATATCCACCTTTGTTGGGAGTGAACTTGCAAATTGCTTTTGCTTCTTCTACGTCTTTGCCGCGGATCAAGTCTAAGACAAGTCTTGCTTTACGAGGCTGAATACGTAGAGTTTTCGCTGTTGCTTTTACTTCCATGATATCCTCCTAATTAACGTGATTTCTTGTCATCTGATCCATGACTTGCATATTTACGAGTTGGAACAAATTCACCTAATTTGTGACCAACCATATCTTCTGTTACATAAACTGGTACGTGTTCCTTACCGTTGTAAACCGCAAATGTGTGTTCAACAAACTGAGGGAAGATAGTAGAACGACGACTCCATGTTTTAATAACTTCTTTTTTGTTTGAGGCATTTAATGCTTCGACCTTTTTCATCAGATGTTCATCACAGAAAGGTCCTTTTTTCAAACTACGACTCATGTTCTTTCCTCCTTTTCCTATTTACCGTTACGACGGCGCACGATCAATTTAGTGCTGGCTTTCTTAGTACGACGTGTCTTAACACCCAGAGCTTTTTTACCCCAAGGAGTCATTGGAGATTTACGTCCGATCGGTGTACGACCTTCACCACCACCATGAGGGTGATCGTTAGGGTTCATAACAGAACCACGTACGGTAGGACGAATACCTTTATGACGATTACGTCCGGCCTTACCGATGTTTACCAAGCTGTAATCTTCGTTTCCAACGATACCAACTGTAGCACGGCAGTTTGCTAACACTTTACGAACTTCTCCGGAAGTCAAACGCAAAGTAACGTATTTTTCTTCAATACCCAGAATCTGAGCAGAACATCCGGCACTACGAGCCATCTGTCCACCTTTACCAGGTTTTAATTCAACGTTATGAACGAATGTACCTTCTGGCATATTCTTCAATTCCATAGCGTTTCCAGTTTTGATATCTGCTTCAACACCGGAAATTACGCTCATTCCTACCTGTAAATCCTTTGGTGCAAGAATGTAACGTTTTTCTCCATCGGCATATACTAACAAGGCAATGTTAGCGCTGCGGTTTGGATCGTATTCGATCGTTTTAACGCGAGCAGGGATGTTGTCCTTGTTACGTTTGAAATCGATGATACGGTAGGCTCTCTTATGTCCGGAACCTTTATGACGTGTTGTGATACGTCCTGTGTTATTACGTCCACCTTTAGACTTCAATGGAGCTAACAGACTTTTCTCTGGTTTTGAAGTTGTGATTTCTTCAAATGTCAAAGATGTCATCCCACGACGTCCTGGTGTCGTTGGTTTATACGTCTTAATTGGCATAAACTTTCTTTTTCCTCCTTATCGCAATGTTTATTCAGGAAATAGCGTCTTCTCCCTGATTATTCAGCCTCACCGAATAAATCGATTGACTGACCTTCTTTGATCTTAACGATTGCTTTATGAACCGCACTCATTTTTCCTGTGTATCTTCCAACACGTTTTGTCTTAGGCTTTGTGTTCTGCATGTTGACTTTTACAACTTCAACTTTGAACAAAGCTTCCACAGCCTGACGAACTAATACTTTGTTTGCACCTTTGGCAACTTCGAATGTCACTTTGTTATCTTCTGCCATCATCTTCATTGTTTTTTCTGTGATGATCGGGCGAAGAATGATATCTCTGTAATCAGTCATTATGCAAGTGCCTCCTCAACTTCTTTTACTGCAGCGCTTGTCATAACGATCTTGTTGGCATGTACCAGATCAAATACGTTGATCAGATCACTTCTCATCATTGTGCAATCTGGAACGTTGCGACTTGATAAGTAAGCATTCTGTACATCTTCGTTCTGTCCAACAACAAATAACGTTTTCTTAGGCGCCTGAATTGCTTCCATGATAGAAACAAATGTCTTTGTCTTAGGTTCTGCAACTTCGAACTTATCTAATACGCTGAAGGCTGTTTCTGCCACTTTTTCACTCAAGGCAGATTTTAAAGCCAGGCGACGTACTTTTTTGTTGATACGGTAGCTGTAATTACGTGGTGTTGCTCCGAATACTGTTCCACCGCCACGGAACTGTGTAGCACGAATGGAACCCTGACGAGCACGACCTGTACCCTTCTGACGGTATGGCTTACGTCCACCACCGCTGACTTCGCTGCGTCCTTTTGTGGAAGCCGTACCCTGACGACGACCTGCCAACTGCATCTTTAACGCATCAAATAAAGCCTGCTGATTTGGTTCGATACCAAATACGGCATCGTTCAGTTCAAGAGAAGAAACTACTTTTCCTTCCTGGTTGATCACATCAATCTTTGCCATTATTCCTGAACCTCCTTATTTGCACTATAGTCAACTAAAGTAACCGGTGCTTTGTTTCCCTTAGAAGTCTTTGCGGTGCGAACCATCACAAATCCTTTTTTAGGTCCCGGCACGTTTCCTTTAATCAACAAGTAGTTGTTTTCTTTATCTACTTTGATCACTGTCAGGTTCTGGTTTGTTGTTCTGTATCCACCTTCCTGACCAGCCATGATCGTACCCTTCATGATACGTCCCTGGCGAGATGTAATACCGTTTGTAGCTAAAGAACCGATATGGCGAATGTTTTTAGAACCACCGTGGCTCTTTGGACCCTGGTGTGCATTGTTACGAACGATTGTACCATTGTAACCTTTACCTTTGCTGGTACCGATCACATCCACTGTTTCACCAGCTTCGAAGATCGTAACGTCAACCAAATCGCCAACGTTTACATCCAATTCACAGTCACGTACTTCCTGAATACGACGTTTCGGACTCGTGTTTGCTTTAGCACAATGTCCTACATTTGCCTTTGTTGTACGTTTTTCTTTGATTTCTTCAAATCCTAACTGAATCGCATTGTATCCGTCACTCTCCACTGTTTTCTTCTGAAGAACAACATTTGGAGTTGCTTCAACAACGGTTACCGGAATCAATACACCATCTTCAGTGAAGACCTGTGTCATTCCTAATTTTCTTCCTAATAATCCTTTCATCTTCGACACCTCCATTAAAGTTTAATTTCGATGTCTACACCACTAGGAAGTTCCAGTCTCTGTAAAGAATCCATCGTTTCCTTTGTCGGTGCAACAATCTCAATCAAACGCTTGTGCGTACGCATTTCAAACTGTTCACGAGAATCTTTGTATTTGTGAACGGCACGTAGAATTGTTACAACTTGTTTTTCCGTTGGTAACGGAACGGGACCAACAACTTTTTTAGCTCCGTGTTTCGTCACTGTTTCGACGATTTTCTTGGCACTGTCATCTAAGATGCGGTGCTCATACGCTTTTAAGCGAATTCGAATTGTGTTTTTTGCCATGTTTAACTCCTTTCGTATATTCGAGATATACATGCTCCATGCGAATTCCCTGACACCACCCATGACAACGCTTCTCAGTGGGTCAGCAACCTCGCACTTCTACGCAGTGCGCAATGATGATACCATATCTATAAGCGACATTCAAGTGCTTTTTTCACTTTTTTCCATGCACATTTTCACGATTCACTACTATGCTTTTCGCAAGGGTTATGCTACTCTTTTGTATGGATAAATAAGACCGTTTTGATCAAGGAGATACACACTATGCAAAGTATTCAAAATATTTATAAGATCGGTCCGGGTCCCAGCAGCTCTCATACCTTTGGCCCTATGCGCGCCAGTCAGGACATGCTGGAACATTACCCCGATGCCGATGAATTCAAAGTTACATTATTTGGCTCTCTGGCTTTGACCGGAAAAGGCCATCTCACTGATAAAATTATCGAAAAGACCTTTTTTCCTACGCATTGTACGATCACATTTGATTTAAAAACACAATGCGAGCATCCAAACACGATGACCATTGAAGCCTTTAAAGAACACGATGCTTTAGGAAAACATACCTATATATCTATAGGCGGCGGTAAAATTTTAAAAGATCAGGAGCAGGAATCGGAAGAAACACATGTCTATCCACATAATTCTATGGATGATATTCAAGGCTATTGTAAACAACATCATCTTCGCTTAGATAAGTATATCGATCAGTTTGAAGATGAATCGTTAAACAGCTATATGGATAAGATCTTTGATGCGATGATCGAATGTGTTGACAAAGGATTAAATACGATCGGTAAGCTGCCAGGCTCCTTAGAAATCGACAGGGTAGCCAGTGCATTGTACCAGAGTGCTAACAGCTGTGATGATCTGATTGAAAGAAAAAGTCTTTTACTCTCCAGCTATGCTTATGCGGCCAGTGAACAAAATGCCAGCGGCGGTATGGTTGTTACCGCACCAACTATGGGCAGCTGCGGTGTCTTACCAAGTCTTCTCTATCATTTTTATAAGGATGAAAACTATCCCAAAGATACTCTGATCCAGGGCCTTAAAGTAGCCGGTCTGATCGGCAATCTCATTCAGCATAACGCTACGATATCCGGGGCCAAGGCCGGCTGTCAGGCGGAAGTCGGTGCTGCCTGCAGTATGGGAGCCGCCTTTGTCAGCTCCTGTAACTTTGAAAACAACGCGCAGATCGAATGTGCTGCCGAGATCGGACTGGAGCATCACTTAGGCTTGACCTGTGATCCGGTCGGCGGTTATGTCATGATTCCATGCATCGAAAGAAATGCCGTTGCCAGCCTTCGCAGTCTGGACGCCGCTCGTCTGGCAAAATATTTACGCAACGTTAAGAAAAACCGTGTCAGCTTTGATATGGTCGTCAAAACGATGAATCTGACCGGAAGCAAACTTCCTTTGGAATTAAAGGAAAGTGCCTTAGGCGGTTTAGCTGTAGTTGTGCCTACAAAAAAGAATGGCTAAAGCCATTCCAGTAAAAGAAAAATCAATGGTAAAGTCAACATACTCAATAAGGTTGATACGAAGATGATCCTGGATGCAAATTCAGGATCTTTTTCATAGCGCTGTGCCAACATAGCCGTTGTACTGGCAGCCGGCATAGCCGATAAAAGAACACAGACGTTGCGAACCATGGATTCAACTGGCAGGAATAAAAGGATCGCAAAAATCAAAAGCGGCAAAACCAATAAACGCAGGACACTATATAAAATAGAAATATGATCAAATATCTTTTCTTTTGGCACATCGCTTAAGATCCCGCCAATCACGATCATGCTTAAAGCCGTATTACAATCTCCGATTGCGCCAATCGTATCATCGATAAACTTTGGCAGGTGAATATCAAACATCCCCAAAACCATGAGCACGATTCCTATATAGATTGCCACAATACAAGGATTGGTGGCAACCTTTCGAATCACTTCCTGTCTCGTTCCTTTTTCATAAAGCGATACACCATAGCTCCACATACAAACTCTTTGAGGAATCAAAAAGATCGATGCATACAACAATCCTGTCGGACCAAACGCACTTTGTGCTACCGGCATTCCCATAAACCCGGCATTGGAAACCATAGTTCCATATTGTAAAGAAGGTTTACGATCATCTTTGATTCCATTCCAACAGCTTTTACAAAAGATCAAATACAAAAGCTGAATGCCCACAGAAATCATAAAAATCAGGATCATGGATACAAGCAGCTGTTGATCGACCTTGATTTCAAAAGATTGGATCGTTGCGCAGGGCAAGACCAGACATAAGACAATATTGGTCAACTGTTTTCGGGTCTGCTTGGAAAAATAGCCCAGCTTTGCTAAAACAAAACCAGCTAAGATCAACAAAAAGATTTCCAGTTGTAAATCAAGCATATCTTTCGCTTCCCTTCAAAAAAAAACTACAGAGAAATTCTCTGTAGTCATTCTAAACGGTCTTTAAAAAATTTTCAAACTTTCGCCTTTGTACATAATAAGCGATGACCAGGACAATAATCGAAACATCAAAAGCCGGAGGAAGCCACATTTTTAATAAAATACACATCACAAAGCTGGCAATATCCATGTACAAATAATCACGTACCGGTGTATAGCTTTTGATCAGTTGTATTTTCAGCTTCATATTCCGATAGAAGAAGACCAGCGCAATAGCTCCGACGATCGCATCTACACTGAAATTCACAACAAATTCCTGTGCCAGAATAGCTCGAAGAAAGAAAAGAATCAAAGTACCGGTTATTACAATCACAATACCCGATAACTGAAACTTTGCCTTGTCTTCTTTTAAATACGTTTCCTTAAATTTCTTAAACGATTGTGATTTCGCCCAGGAGCGAATTTCCTTGCCTAAATTTCCTTCATAGTGCAGGCTGCGTCCTTCTTCCTTTGCCTTCTGAAGCTGATCTAAATAATAATTGGCATATAAATTGCGCAATCCCAGATTAGATTCCTTTTTCTCAATTGCTTTTAAGATGTCTTGAAAGTCCTCTTGTTCCTCTAACGTTTCCGGTAGAGGAAGATGAGGTTTCAGCCAAGTATATTTTGTCAGATCGATCATTCAAAAACTACTTTCTGCGCCTCATCGATCTCTACATTTGTTCCAAAGTAGGCTTTTAATGCCTCAATCGCATAGCCTGTATCTTTGATACCGGCCGTTTCATAGCTGGAATGCATAGCCAGCTGCGGAAGTCCGATATCTACGGCATGTACGCTGACTTGTGTATTGGACAAGTTTCCTAATGTAGATCCACCGACCACATCGCTACGGTTGGCAAAAGTCTGTACCGGTACACCGGCTTCTTTACAGATACAAGTAAATAAGGCACGGCTAAAGGCATCTGTCGTATATTTCTGGTTTGCACTTTCTTTGATAACCGGTCCTTTGTTCATCATCGAACAGTTGACCGCATCCGTTTTTTCCGGATGGTTTGGATGCACCGCATGCGCATTATCACAGCTTACCAGGAAGGATTTGCTGATGGCCTGATAATATTCTTCCGCATCCTTTCCCAAACCTAAGTTGATACGCTGTAATGTATCATATAAGAAAGTGGACATAGCTCCCTGCTTTGTATTCGATCCAACTTCTTCATTATCGAATACGCAGCAGACATTGATCGCATGTTTGTTTTCAGACTCAATAAATGCTTTTAAAGAAACAAAGGCACATTGTAAGTCATCCAGTTTTGGTGTAGAAACAAATTCATTTTTGTAACCCCAGATCACCGGTTTTTGACGATTGACTAAGAATAAGTCTTTAGCTAAGATCCGTTCGACTTCTACACCTAATTCATCCGCAACCATCTTATCAAAGTCACCCTTCTTCAACTCACCGGTTGAGAATAGAGGACAAAGATCAACCTGACGATTATATTTATAACCATCGTTGATGTTACGGTTGAAGTGAATGGCTACATTAGGAATCAACAACAAGTCTTTATCAATATATAATAAGCGACTTTCTATTTTGTTTCTTTCCTGTACCAATACACGTCCGGCAATCGTTAACGGACGATCAAACCATGTAGAATCGATCATACCACCATAAGCTTCTACATCTAAGCGCAAATATTCATTTGGTCCTTCTAATTCCGGAACGCTCTTGATCTTATATGTTGGCGAATCGGAATGAGCAGCCGTCATTTGGAAATGATAATCGTCCAGCACACTTCCCAATTTAAAGGCAATGATGCTGGAGTGGTTACGAATCGTGTAGTACCCTTCTCCTTTTTCCAGGTGCCATGGTTTACCTTCCGGTAAATATGTGAATCCAGCCTGTTCCAAATAATCACGCACGGTTTTTACTGAATGGAACATGCTTGGACTGCTTTGAATAAAATCCATCAATTCATTTGAAATTTCAATATTGTTCATAATAGTATCCTCCTTAGACTATTCTAAACTATAGACACTAAAAACTCAAAAGAAAACGACTCCCGAAGGAATCGTTTCTCAATTTTCATTAAGCGTTAACCGTACCGTCTCTTTCGTCCTGTTTCTTACGGATAACAGGGAAGATCAAACCTAACAATGTTAAGACAATTGGTGTTACAACGTTTAATACCATTGTAAATGGATCTGGCGAATACATGCCTAATACAGAGAACACCAATACAATTAAGAAACATAGAATACCAAAGAATTTACCAATTCCTCTGCTCTTAACAAACTTATAGGCACGCGGAAATTTTTCATCTGCTGCTTTACGAAGCATGAAGTACGCAAAGAATACCCACAAATAACGAAGTGGCATACAAACAGAGTTCAATTTATTCAACTGTGCCAATACCGAAGCGGCCCCTGGAACGACTGTCTGTGCAACGATAATGGCACCAGACAAGATAACAACCATCCAAATACCATTGACATAAGCACCGTATTTGTTTTGTTTCAACAATTGTTTCGGAACACTCTGGCTTGTGATAGGGTCTTCCAACAACATACGCAAAGGAGCATCGATACTTACTACCAATGTAGAGAACTGACCAATGGCATTACACAATGCATAGATGATCATCAATACATTACCAACGCCATAGTATTCACCTAATTTCTGGAATGCCCAGTAAGCACCATTGGCAATATATGCCGTTTGTGATTCAGCACTTGCGAATACAACAGCCGGATCAAACATCATAGCCATCGCAAATGTACCAAAGATAGCACAAATCACAACCATTCCGGCAGCAAACATCATACTCTTAGGGAATTGACGTGCCGGATCACCATCCATTTTATTTACGTATGGAGAAATTTTTTCGATACCGCCAACCGCAAATACTAAGATTGATAAGTTTGTGAAGTAGCTTACATCAAATGTCGGAATAAAAGAATCCCAGCTCCAGTCAATGCTTGCAAAGCCACCATTTGGATTGATAACCGGTGCCGCAAACATCAATAAGATATACAGAATACTCATGACAAACATACTGGAACCAGCCAGTGTAGCCAGTTTCTTCAATGGGTTCAAACCACGGCTTGCCACCCAGCAGAAGAACAAGAATACAACCAACGTTGCCAACTGTACATACAATGTAGGGAATGTGTCATACGTTTCCGCATTCTGGAACACCATCCAGCTTAAGGCTTTTAAACCACCGGACCCCTTGGAAGCAATGTACGTTACGTGACATGCCCAATACGTCCAACCTGCATAATAACCTACTTTAAAACCAGCTGTTTCCTGAACCCAAGAGGTAACGCCTCCACCTAGATCTTTAAATGCTGATCCTAATTCTCCTACCATCAATGCATAAGGTAAGAAGAACAAAGCGAACATCCAGATCCATGAGAAGATAACCTGGATCCCGTTGAAGTACATGAAACCGTTAACTACGTTACCAAATCCCCATAATGTGGAGAAGCACATGAACGATAACATATACCACTTGATTTTCTTTTGAGAATTATCCACTATTTACAACTCCTTTCCCAAAGTAAACAAGTACATATATAATCACATATTTTTGCGTAATTGTCAAAGAGGGTTTGACTTTTTCGCAATATATATACAATATTCCTACAGTTTTTTAAAGAGAATTTACTTTATTTTTTTAATAGTGGCAATAAATATTTCATGAATTCCTGTACCGCCGGGGAAGGGTTGGACTGCAGCGCAATACCGATTTCTATATATTCTTGAGGGTCTAGAGACTTATATAATATTCCTTCTTCCATACCCCAGGCTGATAAACGATTATCCATAGATATTCCCAACCCCTGTTTGACCATCGCAAAGCTGGCATAGGGCTCCAAAGTAGAAAACTGACGATGTGGATATATTTTGTATTTCTGAAAAACTCGTTGATTATCCGTATCTTCTCCGGGATAGGTAAAGATCACATTTTCTTTTTCAAATTCCTTGACCGATATTTTGTCTTCACTTGCTAATTTATGATTCTTGGGAATCCATGCCAACATCTCATCTTTTGTGATCGGTATCCATTGAAAATCTCCCAATTCTCGTTTGGATACAATACATAGATCCAATCGATGTTGTTTCAGCTCCTGCACCAGATAAGAACTATATCCATGACGTATCTTTAAATCGACATCTGGATAAACCTTACTGAAATTCTTCATAGCCAGGGCAAATGTATCATAATAATAACGATGTGAAACACCGATTTCGATTTCACCAACATATAATTCATTGATGTCAGATACTTTTTGTTCCAATAATTGATCTTGATATAAAAGCTCTCGTATACCGCTTAAAAGATGACGACACTCATTGGTTGGAAACATACCATCATGATTTCTTCGCAACAAGGTAAATCCCATTTCTTTTTCTAAACTGGAAATCATTCGAGAAAGACCACTGGGTGTATAACCTAGTTTTTTAGCTGCTTTGGATAGACTTTTCGTATCAATGACCTGTACCAGCGCTTTACATTTTTCTAAATCCATAATTCCCCCTTTATTAAAAAAACCGCTGTTTCCAGCGGTTTACAATCATTGTTTAATCGAAATTATCCGATGATTTCAGTAACGTTTCCGGCACCTACAGTGTGTCCACCTTCACGAATAGAGAACTTAGTTCCGTTTTCGATAGCGATTGGGTGAATCAATTCTACAGACATTTCAACGTTGTCACCAGGCATTACCATGTCAGTTCCTTCTGGAAGAGTGATAACACCAGTTACGTCAGTTGTACGGAAGTAGAACTGAGGACGGTAGTTAGAAACGAATGGAGTGTGACGTCCACCTTCTTCTTTAGTCAGTACGTAAACCTGAGCCTTGAAAGTAGTGTGTGGGTGTACACTTCCTGGTTTAGCTAAAACCTGTCCACGCTGAATTTCATCACGTGCGATACCACGAAGCAAAGCACCGATGTTGTCACCAGCCTGAGCAACGTCCAACTGTTTGTGGAACATTTCCAAACCAGTTAATACTGTCTTACGAGTTTCTTTGATACCAACGATTTCAACTTCGTCGTTCAAGTGAGCCTGTCCACGTTCAACACGTCCTGTAGCAACAGTACCACGACCAGAAATAGTCATAACGTCTTCTACAGCCATCAAGAATGGTTTATCGATGTCACGTTCAGGATCTGGAATCCAGCTGTCAACAGCATCCATCAATTCGTTGATAGATTCAACATATTTTGGATCGCCTTCCAAAGCCTTCAATGCAGAACCACGGATAACTGGAGTTTCATCTCCGTCGAATCCATATTCGTTAAGAAGTTCACGAACTTCCATTTCTACTAAGTCAACCAATTCTTCGTCATCAACCATGTCACATTTGTTCAAGTAAACAACGATGTAAGGTACACCTACCTGACGAGCCAACAAGATGTGTTCACGAGTCTGAGGCATAGGACCATCAGATGCAGCTACTACAAGGATAGCACCATCCATCTGAGCAGCACCAGTGATCATGTTCTTAACGTAGTCGGCATGGCCTGGACAGTCAACATGTGCATAGTGACGTTTGTCAGTTTCGTATTCAACGTGAGCTGTGTTGATTGTGATTCCACGTTCTTTTTCTTCTGGAGCACCGTCGATCTGATCGTAAGCAGTTGCTTTGGCCTGACCTTTCTGAGCCAATACATTCGTAATAGCAGCTGTTAATGTTGTTTTACCATGGTCAACGTGACCGATTGTACCAATATTAACATGGGTTTTACTTCTGTCAAATTTTTCCTTTGCCATTTTAGTTTTCCTCCTAATTAAAAATTAAAATTCATGCAAAAACATTGTACTTTAGAACCAAGCGAAAAGCAACTAGTTTTCGCTTGAATTCTCTTTAATGATCTTCTCTGCAATGCTCTTAGGAACTTCAGAGTAGTGATCAAATTTCATGGAGTAAGTTCCACGTCCCTGTGTAAAGCTACGCAAGTCAGTTACGTAACCAAACATTTCTGACAATGGAATGTGAGCACGTACGATTACGGCATTTCCGCGCTCTTCCTGTTCTGTGATAGAACCACGACGACTGGAAACGTCACCCATAACGCTACCTAAGTATTCAGCCGGTGCTGTTACCTCAACAAACATGATTGGCTCCAACAATACCGGATTACACTTTTTGGCAGCTTCACGAAGTGCCATACTGGCGGCAATCTTATAGGCCATTTCACTGGAATCGACATCATGGTAAGAACCATCGAACAGTGTAGCTTTGATATCGATAACCGGATAACCGGCGATCATACCATTATTTAAGGCATCCTTCAAACCTTCTTCTGTTGGTTTGATGTACTCTCTCGGTACGGAACCACCAACGATCGCATCCACGAATTCAAATCCTTTACCTTCTTCATTTGGTTCGAATTTGATCCATACATGACCGTATTGTCCACGACCACCAGACTGACGAATGTATTTACCTTCACAGTCAGCAGTGGCACGAATTGTTTCACGGTAGGCAACCTGAGGCTGTCCTACGTTGGCTTCTACCTTAAATTCACGACGCAGACGGTCAACGATGATATCCAGGTGAAGTTCACCAACACCGGCAATGATCGTCTGTCCTGTTTCTTCGTTTGTATATGTTTTGAAAGTTGGGTCTTCTTCAGCCAATTTACTTAAAGCCAAGCCCATTTTATCCTGATCGGCTTTTGTTTTTGGTTCCAAAGACAATTCGATAACTGGTTCAGGGAATTCCATAGATTCCAGAATGATCGGATGTTTTTCATCACACAGCGTATCCCCTGTTGTCGTAACCTTTAGACCTACGGCAGCAGCGATATCTCCGGCCCAAACCTGATCGATTTCTTTACGATGGTTGGCGTGCATCTGTACGATACGTCCGAAACGTTCTTTCTTATCCTTTGTAGAGTTCAATACATAGCTTCCTGCAGTTGCACTACCGGAGTACACACGGAAGAAGCTTAATTTTCCTACAAATGGGTCTGTTGCGATCTTAAATGCCAATGCAGAGAATGGTTCATCATCACTCGGATGACGTTCATCTTCTTCACCGTCCAAAGTT
The DNA here is from genome assembly GCF_052121255.1 of Faecalicoccus sp. LCP19S3_E2. Taxonomy (NCBI): domain Bacteria; kingdom Bacillati; phylum Bacillota; class Erysipelotrichia; order Erysipelotrichales; family Erysipelotrichaceae; genus Faecalicoccus; species Faecalicoccus sp. LCP19S3_E2. The sequence goes on from NZ_JBQKEP010000001.1 coordinate 20,657, forward strand.
GTACCTTTGATAGCCGGTACATCTAATGGGCTAGGCAGATAATCAACAACTGCATCCAGGACCAGCTGAACACCTTTGTTTTTGTATGCGGAACCACACAATACCGGGAAGAAATCACCGGCACATACGGCAATACGCAATACACGTTTGATTTCACTGATTTCAGGTTCTTCACCTTCCAGAACCATCATCATGAAATCTTCATCATAATCGGCTAAGTATTCCAATAATTTAGCACGGTATTCTTCGACTAAATCCTGGCTTTCTTCAGGAATGGCAACTTCCGTAATAATACGTCCATAGTCACCACTGAATGTATAAGCTTTACGTTCGATGATATCGATAATACCTTCAAAGTCACTTTCAGCACCAATTGGCAACTGAATTGGGCAGGACTTAGCTCCTAAACGATCAATGATCGTGTTACAGGACATGATGAAGTCTGCACCTGTCGCATCCATTTTGTTGACAAATACGATACGAGGTACACCATATGTCGTCGCCTGACGCCATACAGTTTCTGTCTGCGGTTCAACACCGGCTTTGGCATCCAGAACGGTTACGGCACCATCCAATACACGCAAAGAGCGTTCAACTTCTACGGTGAAGTCAACGTGACCTGGTGTATCGATGATATTGATACGGCATTCCGGTCCGGTTCCATCTAATTTTTTCCAGTGACAAGTTGTGGCAGCAGAAGTGATCGTGATACCACGTTCCTGTTCCTGTTCCATCCAGTCCATTGTACTGGCACCTTCATGTGTTTCCCCAATTTTATGGTTAACACCAGAGTAATAAAGGATACGTTCAGTTGTTGTCGTTTTACCGGCATCGATGTGCGCCATGATACCAATGTTACGAGTATTTTCCAGACTATATTCTCTAGGCATAAACTAAACTTTTCTCCTTTCTTACCAGCGGTAGTGAGCAAAGGCTTTATTTGCTTCCGCCATTTTATGAGTGTCTTCACGTTTCTTAACGCTGGCACCCGTTCCGTTAGATGCATCAATGATTTCTGCAGCTAAACGCTGTTCCATAGTTTTTTCATTTCTTAAACGTGCATAGTTAACGATCCAGCGCAGACCTAATGTCAAACGACGTTCGTCACTTACTTCTACCGGTACCTGATAGTTGGCACCACCAACACGTCTAACCTTCAGCTCTAACTGAGGCATAACGTTTTCCAATGCTTGTTCGAAAACTTCCATTGGCTGTTTTCCTGTTTTTACTTCAACGATTTCAAACGCGTTGTACAGAATTGTCTGTGCAACCCCTCTTTTACCATCAATCATGATTTTATTGATCAGACGAGTGACCAATTTGGAGTTATACATAGGGTCCACTAATACATCACGTTTGGCAATGTGTCCTTTTCTAGGCATTTAATTTCCTCCTTTCACGATTGACTACTTCTTCGGTTTCTTAGTTCCATATAAAGAACGAGATTGTTTACGGTCATTTACACCGGCACAGTCTAATGTTCCACGAACGATGTGGTAACGAACACCTGGTAAGTCCTTAACACGACCACCACGAATCAATACAACACTGTGCTCCTGCAAGTTGTGTCCGATACCTGGAATGTAAGCTGTAACTTCCATTCCGTTGCTCAAACGAACACGGGCATATTTACGAAGTGCTGAGTTTGGTTTCTTTGGTGTCATGGTACCAACACGTGTACATACTCCACGTTTCTGTGGGCTTGACAAGTTAGTTGGTCTTGACTTCAGTGAGTTGTACCCACGGTTCAAAGCTGGTGACTTTGAAACGTTCTGACTGGCCTTACGACCTTTACGAATCAACTGGTTGATTGTAGGCATAAGTACCCTCCTTTCAAAAACTTCTTAACACACGTTTCCGGGTGTGTCTTTTTCATCCGTTTTATATGGGATTCTTTCGAATCCCTCATTTACGCATGCACGAATAGATTACATTTTTTAAACTTCAATGTCAAATACTTTTTTATTTTTTTCATTGAAAACGCCAAATTTTAGTGCCCAAAATATTTTATCTTCTCTAAAAGCCTACTTATAAATGAATTTTCTGTACTAAAAATTCGCATCCCGCATTGCTTTGGCACTTCCTGTCTGCCTATTATTCATCTGATCAAAAACGGCTTCATAAGCCTGCACTTGTTCTAAAGACAAAGCTTTATCCAAACGAACATAGACTTTACCAAATACATAATTATACATATATTGATGATGATCGATACTGTTGACTTTATTTAAGCGATCATAGGCTGCTTGTTTTGATGTACAGATTTCAATCGTACCTCCACTTAAATGGGCATTGGCTTTGGAAGACTTGCCCGCAATGGTTTGATCTTCAAAATAAGCTTTATCAACAACCTGCTCCAGCTCTTCATCGACTATAGTTGCCTGATCATAATAAAAGACATTGGATATAGGAAGGCCCTGCTCCTTTAAAAAATCGATCATTTGTTTGACGGATTCCAAATTTGAAAACTGTAATGTTGTATCTTCTTGAACTAATTTTTCCACCGGTTCTTCCAATCCTTCTACCTCTGTTTTAAACGAAGTATTTACGGGATGAATCCGATAATGTCTAGCTGACTCTTCATCATATCTTGCTTCGACATAAACGGTTTGTCCATTCTTTAAATTTTCATTGGGCTTTACTGTATATTTGACCGTTGTGAAAAAATCATTATAATTCCCCTGGTCCATCATACAAGCTACATTCGCTTTTCCTTTACCATTAGTACCAGAAAAAGTTACCGTACAATCCTTTTCATCCATCAAGGACACATCTGTTTTCGCAAAGAAGAAACAATAACTTCCTGTTGTCAGTACCCCCAGGATCAAAACGACCAACAAGAGAATCAGTATCTTCTTAGGCTTGGGCTTCCCATTGTTTTCTGGATTCTCTTATTCTAATTCCCAACCGCATTTTGCACAATATTTACCATTTTCATAACGTATATTACAAGACTTACAAACCCTCATTTTCCTTCTCCTTTTCTTTTATTATACTCATTTTTATTTTTAGCCACAAAATAATTTTATCGTTTAAAAAGACAAAACATCATCCAAATTTTTCTACTTTTTTATTATAATAAGTACTGAGGACAGAAAAGAGGAATGAACATGAAACACAAAATTGTCTTTCTTGATATGGACGGAACTTTGTATCAGACAGAAAATGATATCATACAAGATAGTGCACTGGATGCGATCCAGATGTTAAAAGATAAAGGATATAAGGTATGTGCCGCTACCGGAAGACCTTTAAACCAAATGAAGTTAATCTTGGAACGAGTGCAGTTTGATGATTATGTGCTGATCAACGGAAGCTATATTCTTGATAAAGATTTCAATGAGATCGGCGCCTACCCTATTGAAAAAGAAACCGTAGAAGAACTGGTACAGCTTTGTAAGGATCATAAATTCGGATTGATGTTTCATTTCGGTGATGCGACATATATCTACAACGATTTTTATCCGATGTACTATTTCTGTAAATATTGTAATGTATTGGATTCTTTATTTTACGATCAAACAGAAACTTTCCATAAACGTCACCGTGTCTTTAATGCTGTGATCATGACAAAGGATAAAACAAGTTTGGATGCTTTTATGAAGGAACACCCAAATCTTCGTTCGGATTTGATCAACGTTAAAACCGACGGCTTCTGTTTTGATATCTTTAATGCCGATAATGATAAATCCAAGGGAATAGAGCTGGTATTAAATAAAAACAACATGACATGGAAGGATGCGATCTGTATTGGAGACAGCACCAATGATATTGGCATGTTGGAAAAGGCAGATATCGGAGTGGCAATGGGAAGTGCAACAGATTATGTCAAAAGTTTTGCCAACTGGTCCACAACCAGCACCTATGAAAATGGTATCTTTAATGCCGTCGCCAAAATACTAAAGGAAGAGGATAATTAATCCCCTTCCTTTTTAAATTCTATAAAGTTTTGACCCACCTTCTTGGCTTCTTGGGCATCATGCGTCACATATAATAAGGTAAATTGTTTTGTTTCCTGCAGTTTGATCAAGATATCGATCAATTCATATTTCGAACTTTGATCCAACGAATTTAAACCTTCATCAATCAACAACAAATCCGGTTCTTTGATCAAAGATCTTGCCAGAGAGATACGCTGCCTTTGTCCGCCGGAGAGTGTCTTACACTTTTGTTCTAAAACAGAAGCCACACCTACAAGCCTGGCGGTATCCTCTACCTTTCTTGCCAAGTCACTTTTAGAGATGGTTCTTTGATCGATGCCATACGCAATATTATCTTTGACAGAAAGTGCATCCAACAATCGATCATTTTGAAACATGAACGATATCTTCCAGGATGTTGGCATGATGATATTTCCGCTTGTAATACTTTCTAAGCCGGCAATTATTCTTAATAGCGTTGTCTTTCCACAGCCGCTTGGTCCAAAAAAGACAGTTCTTTGTTTTTCAGGAATCTGCATAGAAACATCACGCAGGGCAACCACGCCATTTTCATAAATTTTGGTCACATTACAAATTTCAATCATGCACTTATTGTACCAAACTCTACGATTTCTATCCATTCACAGATGATGAAAACTGGCTGTTGTAGAGCTGATAATAGAATCCTTTTTGTGATAATAGATCCTGATGTTTTCCCTGTTCTACGATCTTTCCCTGGTTCATCACTAAGATACGATCGGCATTTTGAATCGTTGATAATCGATGGGCTACGATAAAACTCGTTCTTCCTTTCATCAGCGTTTCAAAAGCTTTTTGTACACGTAATTCGGTCATGGTATCGATAGAAGAAGTAGCTTCGTCTAAAATCAAGACCGATGGCGAACACAATAAAATTCGCGCAATGCACAATAATTGTTTTTGTCCCTGCGAAAGATTACCTCCTCCTTCGGCCAAAATCGTGTCATAGCCCTCTGGCATCTGTAAAATAAAATTATGCGCATACGCTTTTTTAGCTGCCTCTATGATTTCTTCATCTGTGGCATCCGGCTTCCCATAGGCGATATTCTCTTTGACCGTTGCCGCTTTTAACCATGTATCCTGTAAGACCATACCATAACTTGTACGCAAAGAATGACGGGTAATTTCACGAATATCATGTCCATCAAACCAGATAGCTCCTTTTTGCACATCGTAAAAGCGCATAAGAAGATTGATCAGTGTTGTTTTTCCACATCCGGTAGGTCCGACAATGGCAATACGCTGGCCCGGTCTAACCGAAACGTTCAAATCCTGAATCAATGATTTATTTGGACTATACGAAAAATCCACATGTTTCAGCATAACCTCTCCTTTTGGATCCACTAAATTCAACGCTTCCTTTTTGTCGGGAATTTCTGCCGGTTCATCAATAAGGGCAAAGACACGAGCCGCCGATGCGATCGAGTTTTGAAACTCAGTAATCACACCGGTAATCTCATTAAACGGCTTGGTGTATTGATTGGTATAGCTTAAAAAGCTGGACAGCTGCCCTACGCTGATCATAGAAGCCGTGCAAGCTAAACTTCCCGCAATCGCCACACCGGCATAAATCGATGAATACATCAAACGAGTTGCCGGATTGGTAATAGAAGAATAAAAAGTAGCCTTTAGAGAATAGTTCGATAATTCTTCATTGATCTGATCAAAGTCTTTTTGTGCTTCGGCCTGATGGTTAAAGGCGTGCACCACTTTGATTCCACCAAGCATTTCATTGGTAAAAGCTGTTAACCGGCCTCTGCTCTGTGACTGATACGTAAACATCTGATACGATTTTTTCGCAATAAAATTTGCCAGTAAAAATGAAAGCGGGCTTAACAGCACGACAATCATCGTGATCCAGAGATTTAAGCTGGCCATGAATACAATCGTACCTGCAATGGTCAATACACCGGAAAATAGCTGAGTAAATCCAAGCAACAAGCCATCTGATAACTGATCGATGTCCGTTATGATGCGGCTGATCAAATCTCCGAAAGCGTGCTGATCCACAAAGGATAGCGGTAATACCTGTAAATGATCAAAGGCCTGCACTCGTAAATCTTTGACCACGCGATAAGTGATCTTATTATTGATGTGGTTCATCAGCCATTGTGCCATAGAAGTCACACAAATCGATAAGAAAATTCCAAACAGGATGACCATCAAGCCTGAAAAATCGACCTGTCCGGCTTTAACGATCTTATCTACCGCTTTCCCCGTCATAATGGGAACGTAAAGTGTAAAGCCTACAACCAAAGTCGAAAGAAGAAACGACAAACATATCCATCCGCGATAGGGCTTTAAGTAGGTTAAGATTCTTTGTAGTGTTTCTTTATTTTCACGCATTCGAAGCCATCTCCTTTCCAAAGGACTGGGAAGCACAGATTTCCTGATAGATTAAATTATCTCGCATTAAATCTTCATGTCTTCCGTAGCCTGCAAGCCTTCCATCCTCCATGACCAGAATGTGATCGGCATCATAAATGGCAGATACACGTTGCGAAATGATCAAAACTGTTTGATTTTTCGTATGTGTACGAATCGCATGGCGCAGTTTGGCATCTGTCGCAAAGTCAAGCGCTGAAGCACTGTCGTCCAAAATCAGAATTTCCGGATTTCCAACCAGAGCCCGGGCAATACTCAATCGTTGTCTTTGACCACCGGAAAGATTGCTTCCCTTTTGTAGAATTTCCAGATTTAATCCTTCTTTCTTTTCCTCGACAAACTCTCTGGCCTGTGCAATATCTAAAGCCTCCCATATTTCTTCATCTGTAGCATCTTTCTTTTTTAACTGCATGTTTTTTCTGAGCGTTCCGGAAAATAAGGTCGCCTTTTGTTCGACAAATCCAATATGTTCACGAAGAGAAAAAGGCGAAAGCGTCTCAATTTCTTTTCCAAACAAATAAATCTTTCCTTTTGTATGATCATAAAAGCGACACAAGAGTTGAGCCAATGTTGATTTTCCGGAACCGGTTGCCCCAATGATTCCAATCGTTTCTCCCTGTTGTACTTGAAAGCTGATATCCTGCAGCACTTCTTTGCCAGATTTCGCATACTGGAAGCTGACATGGTCAAAGGAAATGGCCGGGACATCCTTTGAAGGATTTAAATCCCATTGTCTATCGTCTCCTTCTTCTAAAAAAGAAGGGACTTCAAATATCGCATTTACACGTCCCAGACTCGCAAAAGCTCTGGATAAAAGAATGATCAGATTGGCCAGCTTTACCAGCTCTGTCAGAATTTGGAACATGTAGTTGATCAAGGCAATGACCTCTCCCTGTGTCAATTCTCCTGCATTTACCTGCAGACCACCAAAATATAAAATGGCAATAACACCCAGATTAACGATCATATACGTTAAAGGATTTAATAAAGCGGAAATCTTGCCGACAAAGATTTGTTTTTGATACAGTGTATCCGTTTCCTGATGAAACTGTTGTTTTTCTTTGTCTTCTCTGGCAAAGGCTCGTACTACACGAATACCGGTTAAATTCTCTCTTGTCTTCAACAATACTCGATCTAATGTCTGTTGTACCTTTTTATATAGCGGCATTGTTATCAACAAAATCGCAAATACAACGATCATTAAAGCCGGAATAACAACCGCAAAGATCAAAGCCGCCTTTACATTCACACTGAAAGCCATGACCATAGCTCCCAATACGACAAAAGGAGAACGTAAAAATAGGCGCAAAAACATATTCAAACCATTTTGTACCAGATTGATATCATTGGTCATTCGGTTGATCAAGGTCGATGTACCGATACGGTCGATTTCCTGGAACGAAAATGTGTTGATATGAGCAAACAAATCTTTACGCATGGACTGGCCTAAGCTGACTGCCGATTTAGCGGCAAAGTATTGTGCCGTTAAAGAAAAGGCAAAGCCGATGATTCCTAATAAAATCAGCAATGCTGTCATCTTCCATAAAAAAATCGCATCCCTTTGGGCAATTCCCACATCGATCATCTGGGCAACTACCAACGGAACAAACAGTTCGAAGGTTGCTTCTAACATCTTGAACAAAGGCGCTAAGATCGTGATCAATGGATAGGCGCGTAAATAATGATATAATCGTTTCATATTCCCGTTCCTTTCTACTCTACTTTAAAAGGTTCTGTTATAATGATTTCAAATCGAAAAGAGGCTTTTTATGACTTTGGTTCAATTACACTATTTTAAAACCATCTGTAAATACAACAATTTAACACGAGCAGCCAAGGCTCTGCACATTTCCCAACCCACATTAACACATGTGATTCATGACTTGGAGCAGGAATTTGGCATCACTTTATTTCTGCGCCAGAACAAAGGTCTGGTCTTAACTAAGCAAGGACAAGATTTTTTAAATGAAGCCAATCTATTACTGGAACAGGCAGATGCCTTTTCCAATCGAATGAAGTTTTTAGGCCATACGCATCAAGCGGTGCAATTTGGCCTGTCCCCAGCCAGTTCCACCTTATATTTTCCATTGATTGCGCAAGCTTTATATCAACAATATCCACAGATTCAAACGATTCTTGTGGAAAATGGAAGCATGTTGAACCGACAAAAAATCATTGATGGAAAACTGGATTTAGCCATCATTTCCTCAAATGCTCCCATACCTTCTACATTAGGTTCCTATAAAATTGCAGATACCAGAGTTTGCCTGTTTGTTCATAAGGAACATCCTTTGTCCAAAAAGAATATGTTATCGATACAAGAAATCAAGGAGCAGCCTTTGGTCATGTTGTCCGAGGAATCCTTTCTGACTACTGCAACCATCAGCCAATGCATGCACTATAAGATCGATCCCAATATCATCTTAACAACCAACCAGATTTCTATTATCAAACAACTGGTGACCAACAAAATTGCCGCTACTCTTCTTTTTGAACATACTTTACCGGACGATCAAGAATATGTATCGATTCCGGTGACAGAGTTTCAAGCAATCCAAATTTACTTGATCTGGAATCAGTATAAGCAGATGACACCTGCCATGCAGCATTTGATCGAAGTAACAAGGCAAGTGTATCCAAATAACTAATTCGTTCCTTATTGTAATCGTATTATTAAAAAAACACCAATACATATAAATTAGTGTGTCATAAATTTTATTTATGAATATTTCATATCCAATGTCTGGAAGAAGACAAGAAAATTAAAAATTTTTAGTATCAAACCAGTATCACGATTCAAAAAGAAAAGCCCTTATCTGCTTTAGATAAAGGCTTTTTCTTACATGTTTTGTCTTCGTTAAATTACTTAACTTCAACAGTAGCACCAGCAGCAACCAATTTTTCTTTGATCTGTTCTGCTTCTTCTGGGCTAACGTTTTCTTTAATAGCAGCTGGAGCACCATCAACCAGTTTCTTAGCATCTACTAATCCTAAACCAGTGATTTCACGTACTGCTTTGATTACAGCAACTTTAGTTCCACCTACATCTGTCAAAGTTACAGTTACTTCGCTTGGTCCAGCAGCAGCTGCTTCTTCAACCGGAGCAGCAGCTACAGCAGCAGCTGCAACGACACCGAATTTTTCTTCGATTGCGCTTACTAAGTCATTCAGTTCTAAAATTGTAGCTTCTTCTAAGTAAGCAAGAATATCTTCCTGAGTTAATTTAGCCATTTTCTTTTTCCTCCTATGTTATTCAGCTGGGGCAGCTTCTACAGCAGCCTCTGTTGCCTCTTCTGCCTGTGCAGGAGCGGCTTCTTCTTTTGCTTCTACCTCTTTTACTTCAAATGTACCATTTTCTTTAGCTTCAGCTACAGCCTTAACAGTCATAGCGAACTTGATCAATGGTGCATTCAGGCAAGAAGCGAACTTAGCCAACATACCTTCTTTGTTCGGTAATGCAGACAATTTTTTGATCGTATCTGTGTCGACCATGTCGCCATCAACGATACCTGTCTTTAATACAAGTGCTTCGTGTTCTTTGGCAAATTTAGCCAATACACGAGCAGGAGCCACTGGATCTTTACCAAAAGCTAAAGCGTTTGGTCCGATCAAGTCTTTTGCGAAATCATCGTAACCTAATTTTTCAGATGCACGACGAGCAATTGCGTTTTTATAGACTTTGAAATCTACTTCTTCTTTACGAAGATCTCTACGCAATTCATTGATTTCCGCAACAGTCAATCCACGGTATTCAACCAATACGATGGAGCTGGCATCCTTCATCTTGTCAGCTAAGGCGTTAACGTTGGCTTCCTTTTGAGCAAGGATTTGTTGATTCATTCGTTCCACCTCTTTCTATTTATTGTAACAATATCCAAAAGAAAACCCGCATACAAGACGCGGGTCAATGGAATGCATTTCAAAAACTACTAGCATCAACCCTCGGTAACAAATTAAGTTCAATGAACAGTTACTGTCTTTGGAATATTGATAACAATCTAAATTTTACTGATTCTGGTATTTTTGTCAATTATCTTTCGATTGTAACACGGATACCAGGACCCATTGTTGTAGAAAGAACTAAGTTTTTCATGTAAGTTCCTTTTACAGTTGTTGGACGAGCTTTGGCGATCGTGTTGTAGATTGCACGGAAATTTTCAATCAGTTTATCATCTTCAAAGCTTACTTTTCCAATCATAACATTGATGTTTCCTTCTTTATCTACACGATATGTTACTTTACCTTTTTTAACTTCGTCCACGGCTTTGGCAACATCCATTGTTACCGTACCTGTCTTAGGGTTAGGCATTAAACCTTTAGGCCCCAATACACGACCTAAACGTCCTAACTGACCCATCATGTCTGGTGTAGCGATCAATACATCAAAATCCATCCAACCTTTCTGGATCTTTTCGATGATATCAGCACCACCTACAAAATCAGCTCCGGCTTCCTGAGCTTCTTTTTCCTTGTCCCCCTGTGCTACAACACATACCTTCTGTGTTTTACCAGTTCCGTTAGGCAGAACCATAGCACCACGAATCTGCTGATCCGCATGACGAGGATCTACATTTAAGCGGAAGTTTACTTCCACACTTGCGTCAAATCCACATTTTCCAGTCTGTTTTGCCAAAGCAACAGCTTCTTCGATAGGATACGTTTTGTTACGATCTACCAATTTGCTGACTTCAGCATAGCGTTTACTTACTTTTGCCATAATTGATAAACCTCCTATTCAAATCCTTCGATTTTGATACCCATGTTGCGAGCTGTACCGGCAACGATACGCATAGCGGCTTCTACATCGTTAGCGTTCAAATCTGGCATCTTGTATTCAGCAATTTCTTTTAACTGATCTACTGTGATCGTTCCAGCTACCTGTTTCTGGTCACCGCTGGCTTTTTGAATGTTTGCTGCTTTTTTCAACATAACGGCAGCAGGGGTCGTTTTCAAAATGAAATCAAAACTCTTGTCTTCGTACGCAGTGATCACAACTGGTACCAAGTCCCCTTTACGGTCTTTTGTTGCATCGTTGAATGCTGTACAGAACTGTGGCATGTTGATACCGGCACTTGCCAAAGCAGGACCCGGTTTAGCTCCGCCAGCAGGGAATTGCAACTTACAAACCTTAGCAACTTTCTTTTTGCTCATAAGACAATACCTCCTAAATAGTTTGTTCTTATGCAGTGGTCCGACGAGTGGTTGCGCACTCTGCCACGCATGCTTACTTATATTATAAAAAAAGAGCGCAAAGTGCAAGGACTTTTCGCTCTTTTTCTAAATTTTTTCCTGTTTTTTTCTAATCCCAGAAATCATCGTCATCATCCCAGAAGCTATCACCATAGTTATAGTCATAATTATAACTATTGTTGAAAGCGTTCTGAACGCTCCAGGAAAGCCTGGCTGCACTAAACAATAAGAACCCGGCAATCACAATGGAAATCGCCAATCCTACGATGGAAATGATCATCGCCAGTATCTTTACTTTTGTGATATCAAAGGACAACAGCGCCAAAACAACAGCTACTGCGCCAGCAATGATTGCCAAAATATTAAAGAAAAATGTAAATGGCGATAAAATTGTTAAAGCCATAGAACCTGCACCAAATACGATGGCCAATACCGTCTTGAAATCCATAGACGCATGGCTTTCTGGTGGATTTACTTCACTTTTTTTCGATTTTGGAACCTGCGGATGCGGTTTTCTTTCTTCTTTTGGTTCTGCGGTCGGGACCACAGGTGGAATTTGCTTGTTTTCCATAGTCATATCTCCTTATTGATTGGTTCTATTTTATCACGTTTTGCATATAAATGAAATTTGAGTACAATGTACATATGCAAATCATCGATCAGACCATACAAAATGTATTTCAAACCACACAATATTCCCTTACAAAGTTAGATAAAGGCATCAGCAATCATAATTATCTGCTGTGTGTTGATCAAAAAAAATATATTGTTCGCGCCCCTAAAAGTGAGCACTCTGCCCTTCATCTTCAATTTGAAAAAGAAAAGGAAGTCCTCCTGCATGTAAAAAATCTAGATGTAGAAACTCTTTATTTTGATACGATTAACGGCATAAAGATTACCAGTTATGTTCCTAACGTATCCGAGTTTCATGAAAGTGCTGATCCAAAAAAGTATGCCAAAGCCGCTTTATTATTGAAAAAGCTACATACAAAAAATGTACAGGTTTCTTTTTCCTTTGATCCTTTTTTTAAACTGGAACAATATAAGAATGCTATTAAGTCCCCTATTATCCATTTTGATCAAGAAGGAAAAATCTTAAATGCCGTCAAAGAAATCTATACACCGGATACACTTTGTCATAATGATGTCGTACAAGGCAATATCCTTTTTAGTCCACAAAGAGAATACTTGATTGATTGGGAATATGGTGCCATGAACGACCGACGTTTTGATATTGCCAGTTTCTTTAGTGAAAACCAGATCATGGATCCAGAGGCAAGAAGCCAATTTTATGAAGCCTATCATTTACCGATATCAAATACGAAAGTCTGCTTGTTTGAAGCTATGGCTGACATCTTATGGGGCTATTGGGCCAATATGCTCTATGAAAAGCGAAAAGAGCTCATCTACAAACAAATCGCAACAGAGAAAATGGAACACTATCATCATTTCTCCCTGCATTCTCTTTCCTCATTAATCCATACCTTATAACAGAAATCAGTTCATGCTGATTTCTTTTTATTTTAGAGAATAAACAAAAAAAAGTCCTTTTCAGGACTTGCTTATCATATGGTGACGCGTACGGGATTCGAACCCGTGAATGCATGCGTGAAAGGCATGTGAGTTAACCGTTTCTCCAACGCGCCATGTATGTTAAACCTGCCTCTTTGGCAAGTGCTCACATATATTATCATGAGTTTTTTTAATGCGCAAGTACTTTTTTAAAAAATATTCTGGATTTTTACAAAAAAAAAGAACAAGCATTTCATTACATGCTTGTTCCTTCCGTTTTCGTTAATAATATATAAGCTGCTTTTAGATCATCTATTTTCGTATTTGAATCTTCTAACATAGCATACACCAAAGACATCTGTTTTAAATATTCAGGATCCGTATCTAGTCTTTCTTTATCCGGATGGGTCACAATTTCAAACAGCTTATCACGCAATAAGAAATATTGAAATTCTTCTTCCACTTCATCCATCAAATCTTTCAGTTTCCAGGAAATATTATTTTCCGTGCGTACTGCAACACGCCCAAGGCGAATCCCTTTTTCTTTCAACAGCTTGGCAAAAAGCTGAATTTTATCTTGTTTCATCGTATCTAGAAACAAGAAATCTTCATAAAGCTTATTACAAACCGGTTTTTCTTCACTGGAAAATACTTTAGATATCACCAAATCTAAATGATTATCCCCTACTTCTTTAAATTCTTCCTGCAGATCGCTTAATACATTTTCTACGATTTCTTTTTGTTGTGAACCTTCTTTAAAATAAACCAAAATCATATAAGAACTCCTCTTTTGACTTCACTCCTGAAAATATATACAATACTGTCAACAGGAGGAAACTTCTATGAAAAAGATTATAGCACTATTTATGACATTCTGTCTTTGTCTTGCCCTAACAGGGTGTCAATCAAAGAACAATGAAGATATCCTTGCCTTTTTTTCCGCATTTCACAACACCTTAGATACAGAATCGGGTACGATTGAAGGAAGCATTGAAATGGCAAGCATTGAAAATTCGGTCATTGATTTACACATGCAATATCGCCAAGTCGATGATTTACAACTAGCTTTGCGTGTGGATTTAGAATCCGGTGGAAACCGTCAGGATGATTTTTTATGTTTCTACATTCGTGATGGAAAGACGTATCTAAATTCTATGGGTACTACTTCACAAAGTGTGGCTTCTAATTTAGGTCTTGATACCCATCAAAAGATTTCCGTAAAAGATCCTTTTATGAACTTTAGCGATGAAGAATTAGCTTCTTTTATGGAATCCAGCAGTCGCTCCGGAAATACATATTCCTACACTTTAAATTCACAAATGATTTCAACTCTGTTAGACTCTTACGGAACTGTTACGTTAAAAGAAGCCACTTTAGAAGCTGTCATAGAAGATGACATTCTTCAAGAGTTTGCTTTGCGTATCGCCGGACAACAAAGCATTGTATCGGATTCATCAGATATTGATTTTACGATTCATTGTCAAATCAGTGATTTTAATTCACTGGATCAAGTTGATTTCCCGGATGATCTTACTAATTATTAAATCGTATCGCTTCAAGATACGATTTTTTATTGCCATGTTCTCTAATTTCCTCATTATTTAATGTTATAATGTATATAGAAATAATAGGAAAGGCGGAGTATTGATGAATAATAATTTTATTTTAAACAATGCTTTCTTTCTAAAGATTCTTTTGGTTGCTATTTTATTGATAATGTTATTGATTATAAAAAATATTTCCATCAAAAGAAATTGGAAACATAAGAAGCTGCTTCTATTTCTGAATCCCCTTCTATTTGGTTTTATGGCCTGTGATATCTTCAATTTCCGGTATCGACAGAGCAGAGTTTTTATCCTTTCAATTTTATGGAGTCATCGCTATGATTATTCTGTTAATTCCAGCTTTATGGATCGACTACAAATGGTTTGCACCCAAAAGTGACGATTCTTTAAAAGATGAGGGTATTTCTTCTAAAGAGTAAGATTAATTTTTACTTATTTGTAAACTACTAAACATGCTTTAACACCACAAGTTTATCCCCATCACAAATCATTGTATCCCCATTGGGTACAATGATTTCTTTTTGTCGTTTGATCATGACAATTAAATAAGGCATATTTTGTGGAAGCTGATAAACCTTCTTTTGACACCATTTATGATGCTCATCAATATAAATTTCTTTCATCTGATAATTCTGTGTTTCTTCGAATGCATGTGCCGCCAATACTAATGTATCCCCTTTTTCCAAAAAGGTATTCCCATTTGGCATGATCGTTTCTTCTTTTTTAAGAACCAGTACCGCCAACATCTGTTCTGGTAATGCGATCTGAGAAATAGTCTTATTGACATATGTGTGATTTTCATCCATGTGGATTTGAATAAAACGAATTTCTTCTTCCTCCTGGTAATCATTAAATGTCTTTAAGATATTTCCTTGAGGGTCTTTCATTTTCATCCACTCTGTAAATTTAGGAAGCAAGGAACCTTGTACAATCAACGAAATCAACACGATAATAAAAACAATGTTAAATAAATTTAGCGGATACTCCACGCCTTTGGTAACTGCCATAATAGCAAACACGATTGAAGCCACACCACGTAAACCGGCCATTGAAATGACTGCGATTCTATTCCAGGAAAAACCTAACGGTTTCAACAACAAAGTACACACCAATGGTCTTGCGATCAAAATCATAAACAAAGAAATCCAGAAAGCATATGTAAACTGACTTGGTAAGGAAGAAGGGGTAACCAACAATCCCAGTAAAAAGAAAATGATCATTTGACAGTTTTCTGTCAATACATCAAAGAAGTGAACCATATCTTTTTTATCAGGCACATAACTGTTTCCCATGATGATACCACATAAGTAAACACTTAAATAACCATTTCCTCCTACCTTATAAGCAAAAGCATAAGACAATAGAGAAGCTGCAAACAAAAGGATCGTTCGTTCTGCCGAAGACAACTGATCCATTTGATGAAGCAGGAACAAAACACCTTTGGCCACCAAAACTCCAATTAGCACACCAAACCCTAATTGTTGTAACAACATCCATGGAATATGGATCGATTCACCAAGACATAAAGCTGAAAGAATCAATGTCAGCATGTAGGAAAAAGGATCATTCGAACCAGATTCCACTTCCAACAAGGAATCCGTATTTTGTTTTAAGGCCAGATTTTTAGAACGCAGCACATTAAAAACACTGGCTGCATCTGTCGAACACACCACAGCACCCATCAAAAGACTGGCGTACAGAGGAAGCCCAAATACAAAATAAACAAAGCCACCCACAAGAAAAGCCATCAAAACTACGCCTACACTGGACAATAGAATAGCTGGAGCCAATATTTTCTTTGCCTGTTTAATATTGGTTCCAAAGCCTCCATAAAACATAATGAAAATAAGACAAGTAGAACAAATCGTTTCAGATAATGCATAATCGTCAAAAGAAATTTGAAACAAACCATCTACACCAAACAATATCCCCAACACCAAAAAGATTACCAATGAAGGGATGGGAAGTCTCGCCAACAAATGGTTTAATAAAATACATAATATAAATACAACACCAATACCTATCAAAAGAACACTCAAAACATCACCTCCACAAAAAAAGAGCATGTTCCCATGCTCCTAATATACTAGATTTTTGATTTTTTCCCAAGTGAACTGTGGATCTCCAAAATGTCCATAACAACTTGTCTTATGATAGATTGGCTTTCTTAAATCCAGTTCCTGGATGATGTTGTTGACATCGAAGTTAAAATTCGTTTTGATCACATCCAACAGTTTTTCATCATCCATGATGCCGGTTCCAAAAGTATCAACGCATAAAGAAATCGGTTCTGCCTTACCGATGGCATAGCTGACCTGCACTTCCGCTCTTCTGGCCAGTTTATTAGCTACTAAGCTCTTGGCCACATACCGACAATAATAAGCAGCACTACGATCGACCTTTGTCGGGTCTTTACTGGAGAAGCAGCCTCCTCCAATACGGCCTCTTCCACCATAGGTATCGCAAACGATCTTACGGCCTGTCGTTCCGGAATCTCCAAAAGAACCACCTACGACAAAGCTTCCGCTTGGATTGATGAAGTATTTTGTGTTTTCGTCCAAAAACTTTTCATTGATACTCGGTTTAATGACCTCATTCATGATCAACTCGCGAATTTCTTCCTGTGTCGCGCTGGCATCATGCTGGGTGGAGACAACGATCGTATCGATACGTTTGATCTCATCATTTTCATATTCAACCGAAACCTGTGTTTTTCCGTCTGGTTTCAAGATCGGATTTTCACGGCGAACCTTTGTCAGCTGACGAGCCAGCTTATGCGCATAATAAATCGTCAACGGCATGTATTCGCGACTTTCATCACAGGCATATCCAAACATGATTCCCTGGTCACCGGCACAGATTTCATCTCGATTGACCGCATTGTGAATTTCCGGAGACTGTTGGTTGACAACAACATGCACCTTGTAATCTTCGGTATAACCGATACGACGAATTTCTTTTAAGGCAATGGCTTCATAGTCAATATCAGCTTGGGTATTGGCTTCTCCATAAATCAACACAAAATCATCCTTGATCGTACATTCCACAGCCATATTGGAATAAGGATCCTGCTCTAAAGCGGCATCCAGGATACGATCGGCAATCTGATCACAAATCTTGTCCGGATGTCCTTCGGTAACACTCTCACTGGTAAAGATATAGTTTTTCATACTGTTCCTCCATAAAAAAACATACTTCCTAAGAAGTATGTCGAAATCAAGATACTTCTTATCGTCTGTTAGCAGGACCACCTTAATATCTGCCGATATCAGGTTGGCGTGGGATCAACGAGCTAACTCTCTAACCCATCTCTTGATAATGCATTACTATTTAATCACAAAGGATTCTCTTTGACAACCAAAAGCATCATTTATTTTCTCGAATCACACGACATGGATTTCCGCAGGCAACGCTGTTATCGGGTATATCTTTGGTGACAACATTACCAGCTCCAATCACTACATTATTTCCAATATGTACGCCTGGTAAAATAACAACACCACCGCCGATCCAGACATTCTTCCCAATATATACCGGCGCCGTCTGTGTCTTACAAAACGCAAAGGGGCCATCTTCCTTTGGTTCACCAAATCGATCCAAAGCATTTGTAGGATGAAAAGCCGTATAAATCTGTACATTCGGTGCAATCAGAGCATTATCTCCGATATGAATCTCATTATCATCTAAAAAAGTACAGTTCATATTCACTTCACAGTTATCACCAAAATATATATTTTCTCCATAATCAACATAAAAAGGTGGTGTGATCCATAAATTCTTCCCCTGACCGCCTAAAAGCTCTTTTAAAATTTCTGCTTTTTTTACACCGTCATTGGATGGAATTTGATTGTATTCACACACCAGATCTTTGGCTTTATGCCATTGAGCCAATAGCTCAGTATCACCGCAGTCATACAGTTGACCTGCCAACATCTTTTCTTTTTCCGTCATCATACTACTCTCCTTTTTTCTTCTGTCTTCTTTGAAACTCTATATAAAAACGTCGTATAACACTGGTTGAAAGTAACCATGCAAACCAGAAAATCAGGGCGGTACAAAAGAACCAGGAAGCATCAATCTTTTGCACGATCAAAAAAACAGATACGATCAAGATACCGATCAATACAGCACTTTTGTTGACAAAGGAGCGAAACAGTTCGATAACATACACTTCTATTTCCGAATAGAGAAATACATTGGTTTCTTCTTTTTCTTTCAGTGAATCATAGATTCCACTGGCAAAATTCTCCAAGATTTTTTTCATAGCTTTAGTGTAGCACAAAAAAAGATACAGTTGGCATCAAGCCTCTGTATCTTCTTCCTGTTCCAGTTTCTTTAACAGCTTCCAAAAGGAATAACATCTAACAATTCCCAGAATCAATACGATGATCCCAATGATGCGAAATGCCTGATGATCGGCCACGATACCGCCAATCAAAATCACAAGCCCTAAGATCACCAGCTGCATCTGTCGAAACAAAACCTTTTGTCGATCACTCATATTAACGTACAACTGTACCGTTTGGCATCTCTGTTACCGGACTGATAATCGACAATCCCTTTTCAGAGCTTGCACAAAGAATCATTCCGTTACTATCAACACCACGCAGTTTAACCGGTTTTAAATTGGTCACGACAATAACCTGTTTTCCAATCAACTCTTCCGGTTTATAAGTATTGGCAATCCCACTGACCACCTGACGAATCTCTTCACCCATATCGATTTTTTCCACCAGAAGACGATCGGCTTTAGGATGTTTTTCACATTCAATGATCGTCCCGACCTTTAATTCCACTTTGGAGAAATCATCGATCGTGATTTCTTCTTTAATTTCTTCTTTCTTTGGTTTTTCTTCTTTTTGCGCTTCCAATTCTTTATTCAGTTCTTCCATGAATTTCTTTTCATCAATACGGGCAAACAGAACTTCCGGTTTCTTTTCTACCTGGATGCCTGTTTCTAACTGTCCGAAAGTCTGAATCGAATCAAAATCACGTTGGTTCGTATGTAATGTATCTAAGATCTTATCCGCTGTTTCCGGCAGGAAGCTCTTCAATAAAACAGCACTGATACGAATGGATTCCAATAAATTATACAATACGGTTGCCAAACGATCTTTTTTATCTTCTTCCTTGGCCAGCGCCCAAGGCATCGTCTGATCAATGTATTTATTGGAGCGACGAAGCAGCGTAAAGATTTCATCTAACGCATCCCCCACACGCAGTTCTTCCATTTTGGCTTCCACTTTAGATAACGTGTTCTGGGCTAGTTCGATCAATTCTTTATCAACATCTTCTTCAACATTTGGATTTAGAATCTGTCCGTCAAAATATTTATTGGACATCGCTACCGTACGAGAAACCAGATTTCCTAAAATATTAGCCAGATCGGAATTGATTCTTTCTACGACCAACTCCCATGTGATCGTTCCATCCTGTGCAAACGGCATTTCATGCAGGCAATAGTAACGCACCGCATCCACACCAAAATGACGTACCAAATCTTCGGCATAAATAACATTTCCCTTAGATTTGGACATTTTTCCATCCCCGATCAAAAGCCATGGATGTCCGAAGACTTTCTTTGGCAATGGTTCTCCTAAAGCCATCAGGATAATCGGCCAGTAGATTGTATGGAAACGCAGTATGTCTTTTCCGATGATGTGGGTAGCCGGCCAGTATTTTTTATACTTTGGATCACTGTTGCCATAGGCATCATAGCCTAATGAAGTGATATAGTTGGATAACGCATCGATCCATACATAAACGATATGACCTTCATCAAAATCAACCGGAATTCCCCATTTAAAGGAAGTTCTGGATACACAAAGATCTTGTAATCCTGGGCGTAAGAAGTTATTCAACATCTCGTTTTTACGAGATTCCGGCTGAATAAAATCCGGATGCTCTTCAATGTATTGAATCAAGCGATCAGCATATTTCTGTAAATTTAAGAAGTAAGCTTCTTCTTTGGCTTTTTGTACCGGTCTTCCACAATCCGGACATTTACCGTCCACTAACTGCGATTCCGTCCAGAATGACTCACATGGTGTACAATACCATCCTTCATACACTCCTTTATAAATATCACCCTGTTCATACAGCTTGCGAAAGATCTTCTGTACACGCTTCATATGATCTTTGTCCGTAGTACGGATAAAGTAATCATAGCTGGTATTCATCAGATCCCAGTTGGAGCGAATCTTTGTCGAAATGGAATCGACAAATTCCTGGCAGGATACACCGGCTTCCTTCGCCTTTTCTTCAATTTTGATACCGTGTTCATCGGTTCCGGTCTGGAAGAACACATCGTATCCCTGTGCTCTTTTAAAGCGGGCAATCGCATCACTTAAAATGATCTCATACGTATTTCCGATATGAGGTCTTCCGGATGTATAGGCGATTGCGGTTGTTAAATAAAAAGGTCCTTTATTTTCCATATTGTCCTCCTATAAAATAAAAAAAGCCTTCCTCCCAAGGACGAAAGCTTCGTGGTACCACCTTAGTTCGTATCTGTATAGATTACAAATACCTCATTGGCCGTTAACGCCGGCTACGTTTCTTTCTACATTATTCAAAAGAACGGCTCCAAGTCCATGTTCCCATCTTTTCTGTCACAGAATTTCACCAAACTTCTGCTCTCTTTGCACAGTCCAAATGGTACTCTACTTTTCTTTGCCTTTTAATGCCTGTATTATACGATAGAAATTTTGTTTAAACAAGTACATAGAAAAAAGAAGGCGAAAACACCTTCTTTAAGCTGCTTTGGTCAAAATGCGAACCAACGGTAAAGCCTTGGCCGGACAATTGGTAACACCCAAATGACGATCCGGTTTTGTCGTTCCGTGATAATCACTTCCACAGGAGATAAACGCTTTATACTTCTGAGCGATTCGAATGGCAGAAGCCATTGTTTCTTCACGAATATCCGGACTGAAGCATTCGATACCATCCATACCTAAACGCATGATTTCCTCAATC
Source organism: Faecalicoccus sp. LCP19S3_E2 (assembly GCF_052121255.1). Lineage (NCBI taxonomy): Bacteria > Bacillati > Bacillota > Erysipelotrichia > Erysipelotrichales > Erysipelotrichaceae > Faecalicoccus > Faecalicoccus sp. LCP19S3_E2. The sequence continues at coordinate 42,246 of NZ_JBQKEP010000001.1, forward strand.
AGATCATCACTGATGGAATCCAGATGCCAGCTTGCCAAAATCGCAATACCTCCGGCTTCATGAATAGCTTGAATGATCTCTTTAGCTGCCGGATAGGTACAATGCACGTAACAAGGACCATTCTTACCAAATACATCCTTGCGGAAACGACGCATTGCTTCTTTTGGTTCATAAGCATCCACGTATTTTTTTACCAACGGCATTGAACGCACCTGCGCATTATTAAACACCATGTTTGTGATATCCGTTGGTGTAATCGTCTGAAATCTTGAATTCTCCATGATGGATCTTGTATCGATCTTTACCTTTGCCAGTTTTTCAAATCGCTGCACACGTTCGATCGACATCTTCTTTTCACGCATCAAGGATTCTCTTTCCAAATCATCAAAGATTTCATGAGACCAGTCGATGTAGTATCCCAAAATACGAATTCGAGTACTGCGATATTGTGCATCGATTTCCACTCCCGGTATATATTGTATGCCATAAAGTGGTGCAAATCGACTGGCAGCCGCATTGGCTCTGGCACAGTTATGATCGGTGATCGATATTGTTTCCATGCCAAGCTGTTTGGCTTCTTTAAAGATTTCTTCGACATCATTCGATGCATCATCGCTGTAATTTGAGCGAATATGCAAATCAATTGGCGTTACATCGGCTTTGATTTCTTCTTTTACTTCCTGTTCAAAGCGAATATTGGTGATTGGCTCACGTACAGTAACGGTATTAAAGAACAGATCGACCAACGTCTGTTGACAAGGCGTCAACAGAGCTACCAGGCCATTGACAAGCCACCATAATACGATGCCAAAAGTCTGGAAGAAGAAACCGAAAACCATAAGCGGAATCCCAAAGCCAACCATCTGTCGAAAGATGACTTTTAAAGCTGATGCTTCTTCTTTGTTTTTCTTTACCAGCTTTAAATCAGTAAAGACATATCCGATCGACTGCCCTTTACAGCGAGCCGAAAATATCGGCAACAATAACACGCTGACAACAAACAACAGGGCATACATGATATAAAACAAAAGATCAAAGAAATTAGGTGGGATCAATCCACAAAGAATCAACAAAAACTCAATGACCCATATATATACCGGCAACAGGCATACATTGATATCCATTAAAAAGGCAAAAAAATGTGCCTGATAGTCTTCAAAATTACGCCTTAAATACTTGGCATGACGATATCCGCCGGAACGATACAGCTGTGATTTTTTCTGAAAATAGGCTGTAGTCAAATCTTTTAAACTATACTCTTTGATGACCATGGTTCTATCACAAACCTTTCCTGTCTTCTATTATACAAAAATTCCTTATACAAAGAAAGGCAGAAAAAAAGATCGCCGCTTTGACGATCTCTTACAGATTCTTTTCTTTCTTACGTTTGATCAAAAAGCCAAATCCAACGGAAGATAAAGCCATTAAAGCTCCATATAATCCAAATCCGCTGGAAGTCGATGTATCTACGACCGGTCTTTTTGTCAATGTACTTCCCTGATTTTCAATACGCTGGCACTGATTGACCAAAGAGAAATATCTCTGGCTTCCATTGGCCAACAAATAAGAATTTAACTGTGAAACCTTATCAGTGGATAAATCCGAATAACCGGCAACACCCGATAAGATCTGACGATAGTTATACATCGTTACCGAAGTATAAAGATTGCCATTGGCATCCATCAGATAATTTTTGATAAAATTTTGTACATCCGGATCCAGTGTGTTTAACTCTAAAGTGTTCGATACGACTGGCTTTACTGTTTCCTTTGTTTCTGAAACAACCGGTTTTGTTTCCTGTACAACAGGTGTAACCACTTGTGGCTCTACTGTTTTAGAAACAGACTGTGTGGCACTGACCAGTAAAGATTCTTCTGTTGGCTCTGCCTTATACAAAAATATTGTCGGTGCAATTACCGGAGCCTCTATCTCTTCGAAAGCTTCATTTTCTACAGGCTCTTTTTCCTCTTCCGGTTTACTTTCGGTTTCATCCTGAACATTTTCTTCCGTTTCCGGTTTAGAAACTTCTGTTGTTTCCGTTTCCTTGTTTTCTTCTGCCTCTTTATTGTCTTCCGTTGTCTTTTCCGGTTCCTGCGAAGATGTCGATTCCTCCGTTACAGGCGGCTTATTTTCGTTGGCCTCCTGTTCCGGTTTTGTGATTTCTTCACTTTCCTCCGGTTTGACCTCTTCTTTTTCCTTGACGGTCTGCTGCATCAAAAGCGCTTCTTCATACAACTTCGTATAGTCTTTTTCCAGCAGCTTTCCTTCTGGATTCTTCGTGTTCCATAGAATCTCTTTTACAGCCTTCTGCATATCCTTGCTTAAGGTATCATATACTTTTTTCCCGCTCAGGATCTGCTCATAGTTTTTCTCTGTTACAGTTTCATAGACTGTGTAACTAACGATCTCCTGTTTTTTGGTATCGATCGTTACCTTTTTAAATGAACAGTACAGATCAACAAAATCCTGCGGATCTTTGATTTCCTTTGTCTGTACTACAGTCGTCTGTGTTGGAGTCGTTTGTGCATAAATCGGCATGCCGGAAAAGCCTATGGCAGAAGCTGCCACCACAGAAGCAAGACTGTATGCGATCCTTTTTTTCATTGATCCATCACTCCTCACGTTTCTTATACCAACTTGTATTTTACCTTATTTTTTACTGGTTTTCCAGTCCCCAATATCGAACGACAAATTCTCGTGCCTCTTGATCCGTTCTTTCCAGTTCCTCTAAAGTCGGATTCGCAATAAAAGTAGCTGCTTCTACAGCTTTTTCAATACTTTCTTCGATCTGTAAAAAAGTAATCTTTTTATCCAGAAAAAGCTCTACGGCCTTTTCATCCGCTCCATTAAAACAAGCACCCAGATTTCCTTCTTTTTTTCCAATCTGATATGCCAATTTCAACATCGGATAGCGTTCATAATCCATTTCTTTAAAATCCAGACTTAACGTCTTTGTCATATCTAACGGATGCTCTTCCTTTAAATATGGACGGTTTGGATACATCAAAGCATATTGTATCGGCAGTCGCATATCGGCTGAACCAAGCTGCGCCATGATGGCATTGTCATTATATTCCACCATGGAGTGAATCAAGCTTTGGGCATGTAAGACCGTGTCGATCTTTTCATAAGGAAGATCAAACAAATAATGCGCTTCTATGACCTCAAAGCCCTTATTGACCATGGTAGCACTGTCGATCGTGATACGCTTGCCCATGTTCCAGTTTGGATGTGCCAGCGCTTCTTCCACACTGACATTCTGAAGCTGTTCTCTGGTATGATCACGAAAACTTCCGCCCGATGCGGTAATGATCAAGCGCCGCACTTCTTCTTTCTTTCCGGCCTGCAGACATTGAAAGATAGCCGAATGCTCGGAATCAATCGGATATAATTTTGTGTTAGTCTTTTCCAACATTTTTTTGACCAAAACACCGCCGGCCACCAGACTTTCTTTATTAGCCAGAGCCACATCCTTTCCTTTGCGCAATGACTCCAAAGTAGGCTTCAAACCACGAAAGCCGACAACCGCATTGACCAAAAGATCATAATCACAATGTTGGATACACTGCACCATATTCTCTTCGCCATAAAAGACATGTTCACAGGAAAACGTAATTCCTTCCTTGTTTTCAAATAAACCGATGGCTTCTACCGATGGAAAAGCCTCCGCAATTTTTTTGAGCTCTTTTGCGTTATGCCCGGCACAGATACCGACCAGAGAAAATTCATCCGGATGCTTGGAAAGTACATCCAAAGTTTGTCTTCCGATGGAACCTGTCGCCCCTAACAATACTATACGTTTCATATTCTTCCTCGTTTCTTCAACATTACTATACAAAAAAAGTGAAGTTTTTCAACCTCACTTCACATTTTACTTTTCAAAAGGAATCGGATGCAGATCCCAAATCTCTTTGGCGTATTCACGAATCGTACGATCACTGGAGAAATATCCGCTCTGTGCAATGTTGATCAACATCGTACGAGCCCAGCTTGTCTTATCCTGATAACGAGCTTCTACCTGACGTTGTGCATAAACATAGGCATCAAAATCTGCCAAAACATAGAATTCATCATTTCGCAACAACAGATCATTGTAGATCAGCTGGAATTCATCTGGATTGGAAGACCATGTTCCGTTTTTCAAAGAATCGATCACACGACGAACACGATAGTTGTTGTGATAGATATGCCATGCGTTATAAGAGTTTTCTTTCTTTACTTCTTCAATGTCTTCCACACGCAGGCCGAAGATTTCTGCATTTTCATAGCCGACACGTTCTACGATTTCCACATTGGCTCCATCCAAAGTTCCTAAAGTGATGGCTCCATTCATCATGTATTTCATATTTCCCGTACCACTGGCTTCTTTTCCGGCTGTAGAAATCTGTTCACTGACATCTGCGGCATTCAATAAGATTTCAGCTACCGAAACTGAATAGTTTGGAATGAAGACCACTTTGATATACTGATTGATTTCCGGATCGTTATTGATCTTATCAGCTACCATGTTGATCAGCTTGATGATTTCTTTTGCCAGCATGTAGCTAGGTGCTGCCTTGGCCGAGAAGAAGAATGTACGCGGATAAATTCTAAAGCTTGGTTCTTCTTTCATCCTCAAATACAGATGCATCACATGGAAAATGTTCAACAACTGACGTTTATAGGCATGTAAACGTTTAGCCTGACAGTCAAAGATCGAATTTACATCGACATCAATACCCAATGTCTTCTTTACATAATCGGCAAGAATCTGTTTACGTTCCAGCTTCACATCCATAAAACGCTGCTGCAGGATCGGATCATCGACGTGTTCCATTAGTTTTTCCAAATCTTCCGGATGCGTCTTAAAGGAATCTCCAATGGTTTCCTCCAACAATTTTGTCAGCTGTGGGTTCGAATACAACAACCAGCGACGATGCGTAATTCCATTAGTCTTATTGTTGAAATGACCTGGATACAGATCCGCAAAATCCTTCATGACATCATGAATCAAGATTTCTGTATGCAGCTTAGCTACCCCGTTCACGCTGTGACTGCCGACAATGGCCAAATGCGCCATATGAACCTGACCTTCTTTTAAGATGGCCACATTGTTCCATACATGGCCCATACCCTTATGATCCACTTCGTATTTAAAGCGACGATCGATTTCTTCGATGATCATATAAATACGAGGCAATAAAGAACGCATCATTTCCTGCGGCCATTTTTCCAAAGCCTCAGCCATGACCGTATGGTTGGTATAAGCTACGGTTTTTGTCACGATATCCCATGCGTGATCCCACTCATAATCATAATCATCACACAATACACGCATCAATTCCGGAATGACTAATACCGGATGGGTATCGTTTAACTGAATGGCCGCTTTTTCGCCTAAATTATCCAGGCTTGGATAGGCACGTAAATGGGAACGAATGATCTGATCGATACCGGCACACACGAAGAAATATTCCTGTTTCAAACGAAGCAGCTTTCCTTCTTCTGTAGAATCATCCGGATACACATTGGCTGTAATAGCCATAACATCGTTCAAATATTTATTCAACTGTCCGGCCTGCACAAAGTCTTCATCGACTTCGGCATCCCATAAACGCAATGTATTGGTCGTTGTCGTATGATAACCGATAATTGGTTCATCATATGGTACGGCGCGCACAACAAATTCTGGATGATAGTTGGAACGGAATTTTCCGTTTTGATCCATATAGGCATCCAATTGTCCACCAAAAGGCACCTGCATCGCATGATGCGGTTTCCAAACTTCCCATACGTTACCATTCTTTAACCAACAATCCGGTAATTCTACCTGTTCATCATTAACGATTTTCTGTTTGAAAAGACCATAACGATAACGAATACAGTTTCCATGTCCGGCTAAATCCAGGGAAGCCAAAGAATCCATGAAGCAGGCTGCCAAACGTCCTAAACCACCGTTTCCTAAACCGGCATCGCTTTCCATTTCTTCCATATCATTAAGATCCATCCCCAGATCCTGTAATCCTTCTTTGACAAGATCGTAAATTCCCAAGTTCATCAGATTGCTTGTCAACAAGCGCCCCATCAAAAATTCCATGGAAAAATAATATAACTGTTTTGACTGTGATTTTCGAATCGCATTTTTTGTTTCTTTCCAGTTGATTCCGACATAGTCACGAATCATCTTTCCTAATACTTGATATCGTTCTGCCGGGAAAGTTTCTTCAAAATCTCGACCATATGTTTCAGAAACTTCCTGTTTATACCGCTCGATAAAAACTTCCTTTGAATCAAATCGATTTGACATAGTTTTCCCTCCACACTGTGTCTATTATAACTATCTGTCGTTCGATTTTCAAATTCTTTCGCTTTTCAAACGCCCTATTTATCGCTTGTTACGTCACTTGTCCACATATATCCCACCATGGGAACCGTCAAAATGAGCGTTTTATTTTGAATGGCCTTACGAATCCGACGTATATGCACAGAAAGCGCATTGTCCTGCATCACTCGATTTTTTCGTATCTCCAATAAATCGATCAATATATCTCTGGATAATACCTGATGCGGATGTTTTAAAAAATGCACCAGCAGATCAAAATCCGAGGGATTAAGCTTGACCATTTTATCCGCTACATAAACTCTATGCGTAAAAAGATCTACAGTAATATTTTGCGAGCAGTAATATCGATGCCTGACCAGTGTTTTGGTTTCGATCCAGAAGCCATGAAGTCCATACATCTTCTTATTTTGAAGAAAGCAGGCATTTTGCCGGGTGATGGTGCCTGGAATACAAATCGTATTGGAATGGATACGAGTTTGTTTGGGCACTTCATGATATAGACACCATTCATTCCAAACATCATCTTCTACGTCTAAACAGATTTGAATTGTATCAGTTTTCATAATAACCTCCGCCTTCAGATAAACAGATTTTTATTGTGTTGACAAGAAAAGCGGTACAAGAGGACAAAAATCTGCACAACATGATCTTTTCGGCATGAAAAAAGTCATCCCAATAGGCTTGAGATGACTGTTTTACTCTTGTTTATCTGCGCTTGGAAAGATAAAGACCTGCTCTCCATCCTGGGTCACATGATAGCGTCCCATGGCAAAATAGCGGGCATAATCCGGATTGCTTAGATTCTGATATGTCTTCTCCAAATCTTTCTTTTCATTCTCCAAATCCGCAATCTGATCTTTATTCTCCTGTATGTTTAACCGAAGTTGTGCCGTTGTCTGTAGATCTTGTATGCCACTCCATGTCAAATAGATGGTTCCCCCTAACAAGAACGCACAAAGAACAGCTTTTCGCATAGCCTTTCCTTTTGAGATCGGCACTTTTTTGACTTGTCTTTCGGTTCGTTTGACTTTATATGCTCTTTTCATATGAATCCCCTTACTATTATATCATTTTTTATGTGGTTTTACACATAATGACAATATCGCAATATCACTGGGGTTGATACCGGAAATTCTGGAAGCCTGCCCTAACGTAGAAGGACGAATCTGATCCAGCTTTTGTCGGGCTTCCAAGCGCAAATTATCCATATGCAGATAATCTAAACCCTCTGGAAGCTTCTTTTGATCCATCGCCTGTAAATGACGTGCATCGCGTTTTGCCTTTTCAATATACCCCGCATATTTCACTTCAATCTCGATCTGTCTGGCAACAGAAGCATCAATATCCTGTTCAATCCAGGACTGCAGGCCTTTGATCGTTACCTGTGGACGTTTTAACAGCTCCAAAGCACTGCATCCATGCTGTAAAGGATCAAAGCCTAAAGAAGATAAATACGCATTGATGGATTCCGTCGGTTTGATATGCACTTCCTGTAACAATTCTTTCGTTTTTTGAATCGTCTCCATCTTTTTTTGAAACTTCTCATAGCGCTCTTTGGATACAACACCTAACTGGTATCCCTTTTCCAACAAGCGCTGATCGGCATTATCGTGTCGCAACAACAGACGATATTCGGCTCTGGAAGTCAACAGACGATAGGGTTCTTTGGTTCCTTTGGTACAAAGATCATCGATCATAACACCGATATAAGCTTCATCTCTGCGTAAGACAAACGGCTCTTTACCATCAATTTTTAAAACCGCATTGATTCCAGCCATCAGACCTTGTCCGGCTGCTTCTTCATAACCGCTGGTACCATTGACCTGCCCGGCCGTAAATAAATTTTCAATGACCTTGTTTTCCATACTTGGTTTCATCTGTAAAGGGTCGATTGCATCGTATTCGATCGCATAAGCGTATTTTACAATCTTTGCGTTTTCCAGACCCGGCAGAGAATGAACCATTTGTTCCTGCACATCAATAGGCATAGAAGTGGAAAAACCCTGTAAATAAATGGTTTCCAGGCTTTTGGATTCCGGCTCCAGAAACAGCTGATGTCTTTCCTTATCCGCAAAGCGTACCAGCTTGTCTTCTATGCTGGGGCAGTAACGAGGGCCTACGCCTTTGACAAGACCGGAATACATCGCCGAATCTTGTAAGTGCTCACGAATGATTTCATGTGTTTTTGGTGTTGTATAGATCAAATGACAAATTTCCTGTCTGTCAAAAGGTAAAACATCTCCTGGTTTCGTGGTCTCACTAAAACTGAAAAACTCCGGTGTACCGGGTTGTTTTTCGGCTTTGGAAAAATCAATACTGTCACGTAAGATACGTGGCGGCGTTCCGGTTTTTAAGCGAAACAGACGGACTCCATGTTCCTGCAGACCGGCCGACAATGATTGAATCGTAGGTTGATTTTCCGGCCCGGATACCGTTGCGGTATGACCGCGAAGGATCGTTGATGTCATATAGGTTCCCGTTGTCAAAATAACGGCTTTGGCAAAAACATCGCCCCGTGCCTTTAAATGCACTCCGGTTACACGCTGGTTTTCAATCAACAAATTCGTACAGGCATCTTCGATCACCGTTAGACCTTTGGTATTCTGTAAAATTGAAGCCATCTGTTTTTTATATTCTTCTTTATCACTTTGTACGCGCAAAGACCAAACACCCGGACCTTTGGTCGTATTTAACATTTTAAACTGTAAAGCGGTCTGATCGGCAACGATGGGCATTAAACCACCTAAAGCATCGATTTCTCTTACAACAATGCCCTTGGCCGGACCACCAACGCTTGGATTACAGGGCATAGAGCCTGCCATTTGAATATCCAAGGTCACCAATGCCACTTTTTTATGCATTCGACAAGCTGCCATGGCCGCTTCAATACCGGCATGCCCAGCTCCTATTACAATGATATCGTACATTGACTATGCCCCTTTTCTACGTGGTAAATGAATACGAATGTGAAAAACAGCCTGCGGCAGATGCATAAAGCAGGCAACCGCTACACCAGCTCCCAATGTCAAAAGACCATTAAAGGCCATCTTGATAAAGGCAATCCATTTTGAGCCATCGACTCCATTAAGGCCAATCCAGTTTAAAAGCGTACAAACGATAAACATCGATGCGATCACCAACAAAAGTCGAGATACGATCTGTAATGTTTTATGAAAGCGAATCCGATACACAGAACGCACTTCTTTTAAGTTAAACAAGATCAAATACCCATCGCCGACAATGGATGTCAATACACTGCCCGCAAAGCCAAAAATTGCGGTTAGAGGTACCATTAAAACACCTTTGATAATGGTTGAGATCATCATCCGTCGTAAGGATGTTCGCTTTAAACCTAATGCCATCATCAGATTGGTCGTTACCGGAGAAATCGTCCCCAAAAAGCCTTCGATGGAAAGCCAGGCCAGAACATAAGAACTCATATCCAAGTTTCCGGTATAGAATAAAGTATAGTTGATCGGCCCTGCATATAAAAAGATACAGAAGGATACAGGAATACCGATAGTCAAAACGACATTTATACAATCCACGACATTTTTTCTTGTCTTGGCCCAGTCTTTTCGTGTCAAAGCCTCCGTGATATGCGGAATGATGGCCGCCGTAAAACCAGGTGCCAAAATCATCGGAATGGCCGTGATCTTTACCCCGACATAATTGGTTGCCGAAATGATGGTTGAAATCGTAGCTTCATCATACTGGTGCAGATGAAGACCGGTCGGCAATAAAATCGCATTAAAGATTTGTTGAGAATAACCAAAAATTGCCGAGATCATATAAGGAATGGCCAAAATAAACATTTCTTTGGCAATTTTACTCTGTGAAATTCCTATCTTTTTTTGTTCCTGACTTTCTAAAACAATCTCCTGTTTCTTGCGTTTGTCGAAAGCCAAAAACTGTGCGATGGCCGCAATGGCTGCCACGGATGTCGATAAAACAGAAACATACAATGCCCATTTTCGCTCCAAGCCTAAAGCATAGACAAATAAGCATGAAATCGATAATAAAAAGCCGACACGGAACAATTGTTCAAAAGCCTGCGAAAACGCATATTGTTCCATCTCTTTACGTCCCTGATAAAAGCCACGTAAAGCGGATAAAACAGGCACAAAGAAGATGGCCAGTGATAAGATTTGTAAAGAGCGTGCCATAATATCGCTGCTTTGGGCTACCATTAAAGGAGCCAGTACACCGGATAATCCAAACATTAAAAGCATTCCCGCAAAGCCCATCAATGCCAGCGCCACAAAAGCAATCTTGCGAATCAATAAAACCGTATGTGCATCTTTTAGTACCGTATAACGGGCTACCAATGTCGCAATCGCAAAAGGAAAGCCTGCCGTAAATACGCTTAGCACATAGGAATAAATATTATAAGCCTGACCGTAAATGCCCATATAGACATCCGATCCTAAAATGCTGGAAAAGGGAATGGCATAGACGATCCCAATCAGTTTGGCAATAAACATACCGCCGGTGCCTACCAAACCACTGAGTATGATCGACTTTTTGATCTTTGATGATTCCTGCATTCCATGCACCTCCATCCCAATTAGAATTCATTATATCATACGCTTGAAAAATACAAGCTTTTTTTTCTCTTTTGCACTATACTAAAATTATGAAAACAACTATCTGTACGGCTGCACAGGCTCGCCTGGCCGATAAGACAGCCATTCACGAACATAAGATTCCTTCCTTGATCCTGATGGAACATGCGGCCTTAGGCTGCACAAAGATCATTCAAAACCATCTGCAGCCCGGTGATCAAGTTCTTATACTATGTGGTCCGGGAAATAACGGCGGTGATGGTCTAGCCATTGCCCGTTTACTGCATCGACCTTGTATCGTCTATGCCCCTAAAGTTTCATCCATGTCAAATGATGAAAGAATCCAGTGGGCTATGCTGGAAAAGAATGAACAGGTGCACTTTTCATCTTTCAAAGAAACTTTATCTTTGCTTCAAAGCGTTGATGTTATAATTGATGCCCTGTTTGGAAACGGCCTTTCCCGAGATATTGAAGGTGACTATAAAACCTTGACGGAGGCGGTCAATGCCTCTGATGCGTATGTGATCTCCATCGATATCAACAGTGGACTGGATGCGACATCCGGAAAGATCTTGAATGCCTACATAATCAGTGATTTGACCATCTGTTTAGACTGTATCAAGACCGGACAGTTGATCAACGAAGGTAAAAAAGTCTGTTCCAAGCTGGAATGTATTCCCATCGGAATTCCACAAACTATACATAGAGATGCAAAAACCGCCATCCTGTTAGATCCGATGGAGGCCAAACACCTTCTTCCCCAACGTCCTGATGACGGACATAAAGGCACCTTCGGCAAAGCCTTGATGATCGGCGGTTCTTATTCCATGCATGGTGCCATCACCATGGCTGCCAGAGCCTGTTATCAAAGCGGGATTGGAACGCTGACCTGCTTTGTTCCGGATTGTATTCATGACATTCTGGCTCAGAAAATGGAATTTACGATGTTGAAAAGCGGAGAAGATAAAAACGGTTATTTTTCAAATACAGCCATTGAAGCCTTGGCAAAAGAAACCGGAAAATACGATATCGTGACGATCGGCAATGGTATGGGGCAGCAGGAAAGCACCAAAAAACTGGTACAAAAGGCATTACAGCTTTCCACCTGCACTCTTTTCGATGCCGATGCCTGTTGGGGTATTCGTGAACACCCTGAACTTTTACGGCAGGACTTTTCGATCATCCTGACACCACATATCAAAGAGATGACTTATCTTTGTCATCGAAGCTTATCTGAGATCCTGCAGGATCCCTTTGGAACCGTGCAGGAATTTTGTGCCAGCTATCCTAACTGTACGCTGGTCTTAAAATCCGATATCACATTGATCGGACATAAAGATCAAATATATGTACTGCATCAGCCAAACTCCGCCCTGGCAAAAGGAGGAAGCGGCGATATATTATGCGGTATCATTGCCGGACTCTATGGCCAATGCCGCAACGCCTTTCAGGCAGCTGCCGTCGGTACGTATATTCACAGTTGTTGTGCCAAACAGAAAAAAGATCCTGCCTGCTTTATGCCGGAGGATCTGATTCATCAAATTCCTAATGTATTTCAATCTTTACGGGAAGGTTAAGCTTCCCTTTTTTTATTGTAGTTTGTAGACCACATACGAATTATAATGCAAGGAGGCTCTTTTTTCATGATTTCTTCGCTTAAGTCTAGGCGGACCCCTAAACTATCTAAATGCTATACGATTTATAGTTTTATTTAACACATATATTAAACTCATTTTACTAAATATTTCGTGGAAAGTATTTAACATTTAATTAGTACCTAAATTACACCTTATAAGGTATCTTATATGTATCTAACATTTCTTTAATTACTTCAACCACATCGTCCTCGGGCATCCGTACAGGTCTACGTGTAATACCAGCACGAATTCCCATCATGTTCAAAGTCTTTTTCATGACTGCTGGAGCCACACATTTCTTTAAGGCCATACGTAGTGTATCCATTAAATCTCTTTGATATTGGGCGCGTTCTAAATCCCCTTTTAAGAAATCGTTATACAATTCTATTTCGATTTCAGGAATTACATTCGATGTAGCTGCCACACTTCCAACAGCACCAGCTTTAAAGGATTTAAGCATTAGAGAATCTGAACCATTCAGAACAATAAAGTCTTTCTTTTTTGAAATCTCAATATACGCTAATTGTGTATCAAAATCTCCTCCACTATCTTTGATTCCAATAATATTTTTAACATCTGCTAAGTGAAGTGCTGTTTCTGGTTCAATTTTACATCCAGTTTGTCCCGGAATATTATAAAGTAAGAAAGGAATATCTATACTCTCAGCAATTGTTTTAAAATGTTCATATAGATCTTCCTGATTTGGTACTAAATAATATGGTGTAACCAACGATAACGCATCGGCTCCAGCTTCAACAAGTCTTTTGCTCAATTCAATAGAGTGTTGTGTGCCGCAACATCCTGCACCTGCAATTACAGGAACTCTTCCCTTTGCAGTTTCAACAACTGCCTTTGTTAATTCAACCTTCTCATCATCTGACAAGAGATGGAATTCTCCATTTGTACCTGCAATAAATAATCCATTAACACCTTTTTGAATCAGCCATTCCGCCATTTTTTTAGCAGAATCAGTGTCTAAACTTTCATCTTCATTAAACGGTGTAACCATCGCTGTAATTATTCCTTTGATTTCCATATCTATTCCTCCAAATTATCAATAATATTCTGTACTGCTATTTTCATTGTGTTTTGATCTGCTTCCAATGTGAAACTAGCTGCATGTGGCGTGATATTGTATCGTTCCATTTGCTTTAACTCTTCTGGTCGTTCCTTTAATTCGACATCTTCTGATACAAAAGAAAGTTTATCTGTCTGTAAAGCTTTGAATAATGCTAGAGAATCGATTAATCCTCCACGAGCTGTATTAATGACAATAGCTCCCTCTCTCATCTTAGAAATGGCTAATTCATCGATAATGTACTTTGTGGATTCAAGCAGAGGAAGATGCAATGAAATAACATCTGATTGTTTTAATAGTTCTTCAAACGTATCCATTCTGACATAGTCTTCTACTTGATCCTGCGTAACATATGGATCATAGCCTATGATGTTCATCTCAAAAGCATGAGCAAATTGAGCAACATTCTTTCCAATGGCTCCTAACCCTAAAATTCCTAGTGTCTTTCCTTTTGCTTCTCGTCCCATCAATCGCTTTTCAATTCCTGATTTGGAATTATGACACAAAGAATTATATTGACGTAAACTTGTTAAAATCATCATCATTGCAGATTCTGCCACTGAAACTGAATTAGCACCTAAGGCTTTGCAAACCTTTATTCCTTTTTCATTTGCATATGTCAAATCAATATTATCTAAGCCGACACCATACTTAGAGATCACCTTCAAATTCTTAGCCTGAGATAATAGTTCTTTATCTAAAGGATCATTCCCTGTTAAAATGGCATCTGCATTAGCCACCAAATCCATCAACTGTTCTTTGCTATATCGTTTTCCAGTATCATTTACTATGACTTTATATCCTAGCTGCTCGAGCTTTTCAATTTGCTCAGACCCTTTCTCATGAAAGGGCCTAGGTGTAATTAATATCGTTCTCATTTATAGTACACCAAAGAAAGATAATGCTAATGAGGCAATTACAATCGCTAATAAAATTCTTAAATAATGTGGTCCAAATTTCTTAATATAGAAATAAACCGCAAATACCACTAAAATTGGAATAATACATGGGATAATACCATCTAATGTTTCTTGGATGTTGATAGAGTTGCCACCACCTGTTGTAATTACTAAAGGCGTTGTGATCTTAACATAAGTAGCAGATAAAGCACCCATCATAAATAGACCAAACATTCCAAATCCATCAATAATTTTATGAATTTTACCAGATTGAAGAATATTCATAATAGAGTTTTTACCTTTTTCATATCCAGCTTGCGATAAAATATTACTACAGATAAACATGTATAATACTTGATAAATCAAAGGTATTAACGCTGCAATCACTGAACCATTCATCACAAACGGAACGCAGATACCAATTACAATAGGTCTTAAAGTACCAAAATCTAAAGAATCACCAATCCCAGCAATCGGCCCCATCAAACCCGCTTTTAAACCTGTAATCAACTCGGTACTACTCTTTTTAGTTTCTTCATCTGTGGTCGTTGCAACTTGCTCTTCTAACGCAATCGTAATACCATTTACCACTGCTCCCCAGTTAGCTTCTGTATTATACATAGTTAAGTGCCTTTGAAGAGCAGCTGATAAATCCTTTTTATCAGGATATAATTTTTTTAGTATTCCTGTTAAAGAGTTGCAAAATGCTAAAGCCTGAAGACGTTCAAAGTTTAGAGATGTTTCTGCAAACGCATGCCACAAGATAAATGAGTTACGCACATCTTTTTTTGTAATTAATCCTGTCTGTTGTGCATTTTTATTTTCTGCCATTATTCTAAACCTCCACTTTCTTCTACTATTTCAGTTTGCCCTGAATTGTCCTTTTTCAGTTGCATGAACATTAATACTAAACATGCACCAAAAATAGATACACCAATTGTACTGATTCCTGAATATGCTACTAAGAAGAAGCCGGCAACAAATAATGGAATGTATTGTTTCTTACCAATGACAATCATCGTAATTGCAAATCCTAATGCTGGTAGAATATTTCCTGCCACTGATAATCCATTAGTTGCCCATGCCGGTAACATATCAACAAATGCCTGAATGGCTTCTGGGCCGAACAAACAAGCTACAAATACCGGAATAAAACGCATCGGGAAAGCTAATAAAATAGGATAGACAGTTGCACACAATTGAACTCCTCGCACATTCCCATCTGCTGCATAACGATCAGCCATATGCACAAAACCAGAATTCAAAGTCTTTCGAACATTTTCCAACACTACCCCTAACAATCCCAATGGAATAGCCAAAGAAATTGCAACAGTTGGATCAATATTAGCAGTAATTGCAATAGGAATAGCAATACAAGAAGCTAAACCTTCGTCGGCAGGAGGATTGCCACCAGGTGCGATAGAACCAATGTAAATCATTTGTAATGTTGCTCCAACTTCCAACGCAGTTTTCATGTCACCAAACAATAGTCCAATAAATGGTGCTATTGACAATGGCATACGCATAATTGAAAAACCGTACCAGATTTTTGCTTGTGAAATCCAATACAACAAAGCAATAATTAACGCTTGTAAAATAGTCATCTTTTCTCTCCTCTTTTCTATATTCTTATTTTTGCAAGCAATCTATCTAGTATAAATCTGTCACCTCCCACTATTTATTATGATTTACAGGATTCCTACTAATTAACTTGATTTACCGAATACCCTGCTAAAAAACCAGTTATATTTTTAATCGTACAATTCATTATTCGTTGTCTTGCTTCATAGGATCCCCATGACATGTGTGGTGTTATAAAACAATTTTTAGCGTGTAACAATGGATTATTTTTTTGAATTGGTTCTAAAGAAACAACATCTAATCCAGCTGCTCTAATGGTTCCTTTATTCAAAGCTTCAGCCAATGCTATTTCATCAATCAAAGACCCTCTGGAATTATTAATTAAAATCGCAGTACTTTTCATAGATTTCAGTCTAGTTTCATTGATTAGATGATATGTCTCTGAATTTAATGAACAATGCAGTACAATAACATCAGATCTTTTGCAAAGTTCATCCAGGCAAACATACTCCGTATCCTCTTTAGCAAAATATTTATCATTTGCAATTACATGCATTCCCAGGGCCCTAGCTATTTCTCCTGTTCTTTGTCCAATTCGCCCATAGCCTATAATACCCATAGTCTTTTGATAAAGCTCAATTAGAGGTCTGTCCCAAAAGCACCACTCTTTGTTTTCAGTCCATTTACCCTGAAATATCTCTTGGCTATGATATCCTACCTGGCAACATATCTCTAATAACAAAGCGATGGCAAATTGTGAAACTGAGTAAGTGCCATAGCTAGGAACATTGCAAACTACGATTCCTCTTTGATTGGCTGTATCAACATCTATAATGTCATATCCTGTAGCAAGAACAGAAATTAGTTTCAATTGATTACAACTATTTATAATCTCTTTGGTTAACGGTGTTTTATTTGTCAAAATAATGTCTGCATTCTTAACTCGTTGAAGTATTTCATTTTCCGAAGTTCGATCATAAATTTTAGTATCTCCTAATCTTTTAAGTGAGGACCAATCAAGATCCCCTGGATTTAACGCATATCCGTCCAAGACTACAATTTTCATTGTTTTTGACCTATTTTCTTTAATAAATCATGACCTTGCTCTGTCCAATAAACTCGTTCTATTCGAAGTTCAGATCCTAGTGCAAAATGCGTGACACCCATTTCAAGATATCGGTCTGCTTCCTCTGAAGAATTTAATTCCACTCTAGGACTAACGCCGTATTTCAATGCAGTTTGAATCACCTTTTCCTCTGCTACTCTTACTTTTTCTACTTCTTCTTTTGCATTAAATCCGCTATTCAAGGAAAAATCAGCGGGACCAAATTGAATAAAATCGACGCCTGGAATTTGACAGATTTCTTCAATGTTTTTGACTGCATCTACTTTTTCAATCATAAAGCCCATTACACACTTTTGAACTTCACTTGCATATGTCATTTGATTCGAAAAATGTTCATTTTTGTAAAATCTACGATTCACAAATCCAAGTCTTCCCTGTATTTGAGGAGTGGCAGGTTTTACATTTTTTAGTGTATCCTCCACTTCTTGTGCTGTGGTATGATCGGTAAATAATATTCCCTGAAATCCTGATGCAAGTGCCTTTTGAGCAACATATGCCCTATTCGCATAGTCAACTTTGATAATGCAAGACATATCATGCAATTCACAAACCCTAGCAATATTTTCTAAATCAAATTGTGAATAAGGTGCATATTCTCCTAGAAATTCGACATAATCATATAATCCAGTAGCACCTGCTACTTCTGCAATCATTGGCCATGTACTATTGATTCTAGTAGCTATAATCGGTTGCTTATTGGTCAATTTCTCTCTAAAACGATTTTTCATCTACATCCCCTCTAATGTATTTTCTTTAAAATTTCATCTAACTCTTCAACTTCTTCACCAGGAATAGTTTGAAAAAAAACTCGAGTTCCACCATCTTGAATAACTTTTAATTTTTCACCATCCTCTTTGTCCATAGAGATTCCTACATGGACCACTTTTCGAGTAGCTGTATTTTCTAATCCACCTATTTGTAATTCAGACAACTTCAAGCCAGCATCAATTGCCTCCTTAGCCATATTAACTGACTTAAATAAAATAAATATTTTCCCTCTTACTGTTTTGTTTGGCGTCCATAGATTTGCTGCTTGTTTAACAGAGACAATATCCACCTGGACACCTGTTGGAGCAGCCATTTTATAAACCTGTCCCAAAAATGTATCTTTTGATAAAGCATCATCAATTATAATGATTCGATTGGCTCCACATTGTTTTAGCCACTTTGTAATAACCTGCCCATGAATCAATCGATAATCAATACGAGCATGTACAATTTCTACTGCCATCTTAACCTCCTAAATTTGAATAATCATAAACTTTTACAGCTTCGTGCCCAGCTTTTAAAGCTACTTGTTGAAGTTCATCTAAAGAAATATCCGAATTTGCTTCTTTAACCATTAAAGTTTCCATCAACATGCCCAGGTTTAATCCACTTACACATTTTGCATTGAAAACACCTGTTAATGCCATTGCTACATTTGATGGTGTTCCTCCATATAAATCCACCATAAACAACGTAGTCTCTTGATTTTGAATAAACTCTTTAGCCTGATTCATTAAATCCTCCGTTGACATCCCTGGTAATAAAGAGAGAGTTTTTACTTTTACATTATCTCCGATAATCATCTTAGAACTTTCAACTAAAGCTTCTCCAGCATGTCCATGTGTCATTATGAGTATACTTACTGCCATATAATTCCCCTTTCTGTTAACTTAAGCTCACCTAAATTATATGAAAGCGTTTTCTTTTTTTATACGGACATATATTCCAAAAAAAAATGTCAACTTTTGTATAGATTGTACATAATGCACGAAAGTTGATATGAAAGGCTTGTTTTCCTATTTTATCTTGCTTATCATTAAATCATGATTAATAAAACAATTGCAAAAGAATATATAGATACACTTGGACAATTCCCTGATTATCAAATTAGTATTTATGATAACCATGCAAAAGAAATTTGCAGTACATCAAATACGAAGAAATATTTTTCCAACATCGAACTTGAAAATTTTCTGTATTCTCAAGAATCTGTATCAGAATGTAAAAAAGGAACTTTAAACTGTGTATTAGTTAGAATTTATGAGGACAATATCACTTCATGTTTTATTTCGATTGCCGGAGTTGATAATAATTTACTCCCTATCGCGACTGCTTTAAAAATGAGCCTTGAAATTCGTTTAAAATATGATCAGATTCAATCTGAAGAAAAAGAAACTCTTACCATTAACGAACAACTCATAAAAGAACTTGTCTCTGATTCGATACAAGTATCCAAGATTTTTGAATTATGTGAACAAAGTAATCATTCTATGGAAATTGAGAGAAAAATGATAATGCTCATCCCAGATGACTTATCTTCAATTGATGTTTTAGCAAATATGAATCTCTATTATGATTCAAAGGAAGATATTGTCGGAAGATTAGGGCAGCAATTGATTGTTCTAAAAGACATGACTCGTGCCACAGGAAGTGAAAAAGACTATATTAAAGTTTACCTTGATTTTCTAATCAAGAATACATCTTTTAGAGGAAAAGCATTAGTAGCTTACACATCAAAGACATATGATAAAGTGAAGTTTGCTTATCAGAGTTTAACATGGCTTAAAAAATATGCAAGTACACATAATCCAAGTGCACTGACTTTATTTTTTAACGATTATATAGATATTTATTGCATTGCAGCTATACCGTTTGACATTCTTCAAAATCTTTTTTCTTCTTATACTTTTGATAAAGAAACCGCCAAAGAATTTATTGTGACTACAGATGCACTTATACGCAACAACTATAATATTGTTCGGTCTAGCAAAGAACTTTTCGTACATAAAAATACATTGATGTATAGGCTTACAAAAATTAAAAATGAATTCGATATAGATCCTGTTAATTCTAAATCAGATCGTAGTTTCATTAAAATATACAATTATTATCTTAAACAACGAATAGAAGGAAAAGGAGGTTCAACTGATGAAAGAAATTAAATTAATTCGAGTTGATGATCGCTTAATACATGCTCAAATCATTATATTTTGGATTAAGAAGATCAACATCAATACTATTTATATCATTGATGATAATTTAGCAAAAAATGAATTTCTTTGTCAGATATATCGTTTAACTACACCTCCTCACGTACGCATAAAAATTTTTACCGTTAAACAGGCGTCAGAATACATCAACAAAAAAAGTAATATACCCTCAACTGCAAGAATATTAATATTAATAAAAACACTAAAAGCTGTCGTTTCTTTACACAAAATAAATTTTCCAATCGACAATATTCAAATTGGAGGAAACCTTTTAGAAAGTGGATTAAGTAAAAAACAGATTATTAATCAATTATTCAGTCGTTTTTCAGAGGAAATATCCTATCTTTTAGAGAACTCTATTTATATTTATTGTCAAAACACAACAGATGGAGAAAAAATCACAATTACCAGGGAACAGATTAAATCATTAAAATAAGAACAGCAGGATTTTCAGACCTTATAAAGAGGTTGTTGTGGATATCAATATCACTCGACATGGAAAAGCAGAATGGAACAAGACGTTACGACACTTACCCACATGGGAATACCTCTGGATAAGAATCTTATAAAATTATAAGAAAGAGGATGTTTCCTGCTATCAAGAATATGTAAAGGATTACACAAATGACATTCTTGTTGTATCCCATGGCTCCGCCATTGAAGCATTAATCAAAGAGCTAAAAACTTCATTGATAAATGAATTTCTAAAGATAGAAAATCTACCTCTTACTATCATTGATAGTACAAATCTAAATCAGGTTGCATCATTCACATACATACCGGATGATAAAATGACAGATACCGCTTTAAGAAGACTTTCCAACGATCCTCTGGAATCATTTAATAATATTCCCTTATCCCTGCGCTCACAGTCACACGGGATCCATAGCTGGAATCGGTGATTCAGAGGACGTAAAGACGTTTATATTCTGGACACCGAATTTAAAATGTACAGAGCCTTCAAAAAAGGAAACTCCATTTATCTTCGATGTATCGATCTGGAAGCATTTCCAGATCTGAATGAATGCATGACTAAGCAGTTGATCGAGAACGGGTTTATCCTGATTGCTCCTGAAGATTTCTAATACTCTTTATTTCAAATTTATCATCAATGTCTGGACATTAAAAACCTCTGGATTGTATATTATCCAGAGGTTTCAAAGTTCACAGACACCGGTTAAGCACACCAACTAACTTTGGATAACTCACAGACCCCAGTTAAGGACCCAACTAGTTTGGTAATACCCCGTTAAAGTTTGGAGATCCTTTTTTTATCTTCTGCGATCAAAGCTTTCATCGCTTCCACAGCACAGGAAAACATCGGATGAAGGTCATGATCCTGTGGATTGGACAACCCTTGTTTTTCTCGTTCCTGATTGGCAATCGTCATAAACATCGCACCGGCACGAACATGTAATGCGGAAGAAACGATAAACAACGTACTGCTTTCCATCTCCGAACAGATCGTACCTAAAGCACAATACGCCTGCCAGTTTTCCACAAGGCGCTTTCCAACCGGTGACTTCAGCGGCTCATGCTGGCCATAAAAGCTGTCCTTACAATGCGCTACCCCAACATGAAAGGGTAAAGAGAGCCTTTGTGCACTTTGTACCTGGGCCTGTAAAACAGAAAAATCAGGTACAGCCGGAAACTCGATCGGTGCATATTCCCGACTACATCCTTCAGCTCTTATCGCACCACTGGCAATACATAGATCGCCGCCTTTGACATCTAAAACCATTCCGCCACAGGTGCCCAGACGTAAAAACGTATGTGCCTTGCATCGAACCAGTTCTTCTATGGCAATGGCCGTAGAAGGCCCACCGATTCCGGTGGAAACTACACTAACTTTTGTACCGTCTAAAAAGCCTGTATAAGTAACATATTCCCGATTTCTTTGTACAAAGTGGGCATTCTGTAAATACTTTGCCACCTCTTCTACCCGTCCGGGATCTCCGGTCAAAAAGACATAGCTTCCTATTTCTTCTTCATTGACACCGATATGATATTGCACACCGGCCCCTTGTGTATAATCGATCATAAATGCACCTACTGTATTTGGAATTGAAGATAATAAACATGAGGATGAAACATGATGGTATTAAAGCCATAGGCATCACAATCATCAAATTTTCCATCCCAGTCATTATTTAACGTTTGCCAAAGCACTTCTGCCTGCTCTTTTTCCAATTGTACGGTAGAATAGAACTCCATACAATGCATCAAAGAAGGCTGTTCTCTAGACGGTGAAAAAGAAATATCCGGACAATATGAACGAAGCTGTTCTTTAATTTCTTCCTCTATACCTGTATCTTCTGTATCTATGACCACATGCAGACGAACTAACATTGACCATCCTGCTCCAAAATATAGCGACAGAATTTTTTTAAGTTCTGATCATTTTCTAAAGTAATGACCTTACCCATACTCAAATTTAAAGCCGCAATGCGGATGTCACCATCCACAACGGACATATTTAAAGTCCCTGTCACATTTTCATAGAATATGTCATATAAATAGCTTGTTCTTTCTTCATTGGCCTTTTTCGACTGTTGTTCAAAGTGCAGGTCTTTCTTGTTCTTTAACATAACCCGAATAGCACCGGCACCGCTGGATGGAATTGATTTTGACATATTGACCTCCTAATGTTTTTCTGCTTCAAATGTAATTTGAATTCCTAAATTGGAATAGACCGAAGCATCGACATGCGCTACATCACATGTGATATGCGCCTGTGTTCCCTTTAACTGTTTTAGCTGCTCCATCGCCTTTTTGGCAAGTGGATTGGATTGAGCACTCAAGCTTAACGCAATCAAAATTTCATTGGTATGCAGTCTTGGATTGACACTGCCTAAGTATTTTGTCTTTAACTTCTGAATCGGACCAAATGCTTCCGGTTCAATCAACAAAGCTTCATCCTCAATACCGGCCAAATGCTTGATCGCATTCATCAATGCCGAAGAGCAGGCACCCATCAAATGCGTTGTCTTTCCGGTAACGATCGTACCATCTGCCAATTCCAGGGCCCCACTGAAAGAATGAGATTCCTTTTCTTTTTGACGAGCCGCCACAACACATTTTCGATCTTCTTCAGTGACGCCGGCCTGCTTCATGACCATTTCCTGTTTATGTACTTCTTCTTCCTTACATTGTTCACGAACAAATCGTGTTTTAGAATTAAAGTATCGGCGTATGATTTCTTGCTTGCTGGCATCCTGGCAGGCTTCATCATCACTGATGCAGAAACCGGCCATATTAACGCCCATATCTGTTGGCGATTTATAAGGACTTTCTCCGTAAATGGCTTCAAAGATATTGCGTAATACCGGGAAGATTTCAATATCACGGTTATAGTTGACCGTTACTTTATTATACGCTTCCAAATGAAATGGATCGATCATATTCACATCGTTTAAATCCGCTGTGGCTGCTTCATAAGCCAGGTTGACCGAATGTGTCAAAGGCAGATTCCAGATCGGGAAGGTTTCATATTTCGCATACCCGGCTTTAATACCATGTACGTGATCATGATACAACTGAGAAAGGCAGGTAGCCATTTTTCCTGAACCTGGTCCCGGTGCCGTTACAACGACCAAAGGGCGCTCTGTCTTGATGTAATCGTTTTTACCAAATCCATCTTTGGAAATGATCTTCTGTGTATTCGTCGGATAGCCATCGATATAGTAATGATAATAACAGTTGATCTTACGACGTTTCAGCTTTTGTTTAAAGCTGTCTGCCAGATCCTGACCGGTATATTGCGTAATGACAACACTGCCTACAAATAAGCCAACCTTGCGAAATTCTTTGATCAGACGAAGTACATCTTCCTGATAAGTAATTCCCAGATCCTGACGCACTTTATTTTGTTGGATATCTTTTGCCGAAATGACGATAACGATTTCCGCCTGATCTTTTAACTGCATCAGCATCTGAAGCTTGCTGTCTGGCTCAAAGCCCGGTAATACTCTGGAAGCATGATAATCATCAAATAACTTACCACCAAATTCCAAATACAACTTATCACCAAATTGTCCGATTCTTTCTTTTATATGCTCAGACTGCATTGCCAAATATTTCTGATTGTCAAATCCAATTTTCATCTTTTCACCTCAAATTTTCAATGTCTATTCTATCATATACAAGCCTTGAATGCACAAAGAAAAAGGTCGTACTTGACGACCTTATGCATTCTCTTCTGCCAGATTTGATATCATCTTTTCATCCATCATTGTTTCATGAAGACTGGCATCAATTTTATCGATTTCTTCAGCCAGATTGACCGCATGATCATTGATTCGATCATAATCGGTTAAGATTCTGGAGAAGGCAATTCCCAGTTCACTGGAAATGCTCTTGTCTTTTAAGCCCTGAATCTGAGCCGTTCTCCATTCTTGTGTGTTCTCATCGATCTGGTTGTTGTAGTCATCTGCCTTCTGCAGATTAAAGATATAATCATACATCTTAAATGTACGTTTTTTCATCTTACGTAGAATACGTTTTTCGTTTTCGCTCATCTGTTCTTTTGTCGTCACCAAAGCTTGACGATCCATATTGATCGCATAATCACTGATACGTTCAATATCAACTAACATCGTATAATATGCCGTCAGTGCTTTGGATGTTTCCATATTCAGATTGGTATTTCCAAAGGCATCAGAAATATATTTGGAAATGGCACTATTCAAGAAGTTAACAGCCGCTTCTCGTTTCTGAATCGATTTGGAACGATCTTCTTTATAGTTGATCAACTGATCAAAGGCATCCGATACATTGGTATAGGCAAGCTTCATCATACGCATTACTTCATCATTGACCTGCTGCACATTGATGGCCGATAAACCAATCAACTTATTGCTCTTTGGTAGTGGCTGCAGATAAATCAAACCTTCGGAATCCACAGACAGCTTTTCACTTGGAAGAACGTGCTGGGCAAAAGCTGCTAAATAAGTTCCAAATGGCAACAACAACAGGGTGGTGACCACATTAAACAACGTATGCATATTGGCAATCTGTTGAGCTGCATTATCCGGTGACCAGCCGGCCACAATCGAAGTGAGTGGTGTCAATAAACATACCGTAGTAAAGATGATTGTACCGATGATATTAAAACTCAAGTGAATAATCGTTGTCTGCTTGGCTTCTCGGCCTGTACCAATCGATGCCAATACAGCGGTGATACAAGTACCGATGTTTTGTCCAAACAATACAAAGACTGCACCATTTAGTCCAATCAAACCACTCCGGGCCAAAGCCTGTAAGATACCGACCGAAGCTGAAGAACTTTGAATGATGGCGGTAAATACCGCACCCACCAAAATACCGATGACCGGATTGGAGAAATTCGTAATCAGTGAAATAAAGGTTTCGGATTCACGTAATGGCTCCATTGCGGTGGACATCATATCCATACCAATAAACAGAATACCTAAACCGGCAATGATTGAACCAAAGTAATGAAACTTTGGATTCTTCAAGAAAACAATCAATACAACACCGGCAAAGGCAATCAGTGGTGCAATCTCACTGACATTCAGTGCCACCAGCTGTCCGGTGATGGTCGTACCGATATTGGCACCCATAATGATCCATACGGCCTGCTGCAAAGTCATCAAACGGGCATTTACAAATCCCACGACCATGACTGTCGTAGCACTGCTGGATTGAATGATGGCTGTGATCACAGCCCCCACGATAACGCCAAGTATACGATTGGATGTCAGCTTCTCCAAAATGGTCTTCAACCGGTCACCGGCTGCTTTTTCCAGACCATCGGACATCATCTGCATCCCATACAAAAACAGGGCCAGTCCTCCTAGTAACCCCAAAACCAAAGATATGTCCATAACTCTCTCCTCATCAACGTCTAAATTGATAAAATTGTATGATAGCGCAGTGCGCATATCCTCTTACATAATAAAAGGCAAAGCTATGGATTGCAATAAAAATTTTTACAAAAGGATAATCAAACCTTAATCTCTTCTTAACAAAACTATTTACCGGAACTTCCTAAACGACCTGACCCTCTCTGGGATTCTATCTGTTGTAAGGCTTTATAGGAAATCTCTTCGCTCTCTAAAGAAGGCATGACTAAAAGCACACCTTGACAAATGGCTTTTTCATAAGGATAGATCAAAATTTGTTCTTTTTCATAGTCGCTCCATGTATCAACTACTTCTTTTTTCGCAATGCGAATCGGCTTATTATTGACATTGGTTACCGGCGCCATATATTCGCCACGATAGCCTGAATCAATAACACCGCTACGCTGTGCCAAACCTTTAGTACCGGAAGAGCCTCTTTCCTTTAGAATCAGCACATAATTCGCATCAAAGGCACTGGCCACCCCTAAAGGTACCAGCTTGGTCGTCAAAGGGGCAATCTCTATATAATCTTCTTCAAAACAAGGATACAGATCATAACCGGCATCTTCTTCTCGTTTTGTCGGAATGATCGCCTGTTCTTTTACTTTTGCCCAATAAATTTTATTCATGGTCTTTCAATTCCTTTCCATAGATCTCTACTAAATCGTTCAAACGATATCTGGCATTGGCTGCTGATGTAGAAGGACATACCACGATCGGTATATCCTTATAAAACTTTTTCATGAATGTCGCACTCGTTTTTCCGTTACAGATCACTTTTTGTATTGAATCGTGTTCTTTCAAGAGTTGTTCAATATCATTTGGCATCACATCTCGTATGTCCGCATCCGCACTGGTCTTACGTAAACACGAATGACAAACATCCCACAAGGCAATCTGATTTTGTTCTAATAGAAGTAAGCGTTGTTCAATTGTGTCTGCTTCCTGATCAAAGATCACTTCTAACATCTTCCAAAAGCGATTGGTCTTATTGGCATAATAAAACGATTGTTTTAGACTTTCCACGCTTGGCATGGAGCCCAGAATCAATACGCGATCGTCTGGATGCGTGATGGGATCAAAACCTATGATTCGCGACATATTCCAATCAAATCATACGTCTTAGCTTCTGTGATCTCTACAGATACGAAGCTTCCGATTTCCAGTTCTCGATCCGATGTAAAAATGACCTGTCCATCCACTTCATCCGGTGCATCAGCTTTGGAACGTCCACGATATCGGTTCTTTAACGCTTCTTTTTCTTCGACAAGGACTTCAATTACAGATCCTACTTTTTCCTGACTTTTTTTACGAGATATTTCTTCCTGTATAGCCATCAGTTTCGATAAACGACGGTTGGCCACCTCTTCATCGATTTGTCCGTCCATCGAATATGCCGGTGTGTCTTCTTCTTTGGAGTATGTAAAAGCACCCATACGATCCCATTCAATATCCTGAATGAAGGAAACCATCTCTTCAAATTCTTCCTCGGTTTCGCCAGGAAAGCCAACGATCATCGTCGTACGAAGTGTAGGTTGATCAAACATCGAGCGTATTTTCTCAACCAGTGCTTTGACATCTTCCTTGGTTCCGCGACGGTTCATCGCTTTTAACAATCGCGCATTGGCATGCTGCATAGGAATATCAAAATACGGTAATACCTTGTCACATTCCTTCATCGCCACTAACAGTTCATCATCGATTTCATCCGGATACATATACAAGATACGAATCCAGTGCAGTTCTTCTACCGCATTGACTTCCCGAATCAAATGGGCCAGTTGTAAGCTTCCATAGTTATCCAAACCATATTTAGTCGTATCCTGAGCAATCAATGTCAGCTCTTTGACACCGATCGAAGCTAAATGTCGGACCTCTTCCATGACTTCTTCGATCGACTTACTTCTTTGATCTCCACGAATCAGTGGAATGGCACAATACGTACAATGATTGGAGCAGCCATCACTGATCTTACAGTACGCACGATACGGCAGCGATGTCAGCACTCTTTGATCCGGTTCTATATTTTTATCAAAAGAGCCATCCAGTACCTTTTCCAAACGCTTGGCAAACTGTCCATAATCACGAATCGGGATCACCGCATCAATTTCCGGGATTTCCTCTTCCAGACTTTGGGTATAACGCTGGGCCAGACAGCCACAAACGATCAGCTTCTTTAAACTCTTCTCTTTATATTTGGCCATTTCAAAAATCGTCGAAATGGATTCTTCCTTAGCCGATTCAATAAAGCCACATGTATTGATGATGATCACATCCGCCAGTGCCGGATTGGAAATGATCTGATGCCCGTTTGCCTGCAGCATTCCCATGATTTCTTCCGAATCCACCAGATTTTTACAACATCCTAATGATACAAATCCTATTTTCATTCTTCATCCTTCTTTCGATAAATCATACGATTTTCCAAGGCAAAGACACGCGGCCCAAACTGCCCCGGCTTTGTCTGCTCCAGACTCTGTTTCATCATATATAAGCGTGAATCCAGATTATCCAACAAGTTTAAGACTTCTGCTTCCGGAATCATTGGCAAAACCGGTGATCCAAATTCCATCTTTCCATGATGACTTAATATCATGTGTTTCAACAAAGTCACACACTCTTCATCCTGTACGCCTTCTTCCCTGGCTACCTGATCGATATAAGATGCCATGATACTGATGTGACCCAGAAGATTCCCTTCCATCGTATATTCCGGCAAAACCGGTTGTGATAGTTCAACGGTTTTACCGACATCATGAAGCAGGACACCCGCATATAAAAGATCACCATCCAGCCATATATATTCGCTAACTACGTGTTTAGCCATACGAAGCATGCATAAAGTGTGATAGGCAAGTCCTCCCACAAAATTATGATGATTCTTGGTAGCTGCCGGATAGCTGTAAAATTCTTCCTGTTTTTGATCTAAAATACGCAAAACGACCTTCTGAAGCGTCTCATTTTTCATTGCTAAGACCGCTTCCATGATTTCTTCTTCCATTTCTGTTTTGCTCATGGGCGCATTTTGTACATAATCATTGACATTTTTTCCTTCCAATGGAATCAACTTACGCACACGCAATTGAATCGCATTGCGATGAAATAAGATATCACCATGCGCTTCTACGACCATCCCTGTCGTATATTGTGCAATCATTTCCTCTGTCAGATTCCAGAATTTAGCATCCAATGTACCACTTGAATCTTCTAAAGCCAGTGAAAGATATGGTGTATTCTTAGCTGTCTTTCCTCTTTCACATCGGGCAATCAAACACTCTAAAGTAATCGGACCTTCTTTTACTATATCCTTTATCATTTTGACTCACTTTCTAATACTTCATCGATCTGCATGACAGAAAAACCTTTACGCAGACAATAAATACGAATTTTATTGGTTCTTTTCGGCTCCTCCAAAGAGGCATACATACGTTTTGCCTTTTTTAGACTAAGATATAAAGCTTCCTTTTCATCCCCATCCAGTTTAATGGAATCACCGGCTTGTTTGGCCACATCGACCGAATATCCCTTTGAGATCAATTTTTGTATGATCGTCTGTCTCTTCAAGCGATCGCTTTGTTCACGGATCGTAGCCATGATACGTTGGGCACTTTTCATGGCCGCATTCAGCTCATCTTCCGGCTCCACCTGCGCACAGGCTTCCTCAATATAAGACGGTGCTACACCGGCTTCCTTGAGCTTGGAAGCCATTTTTTTCTTCCCATATCCATATGTGGACCAAGCCTGTACTTTATCCAAGGCATATTGACGATCATCGATCCAATGACGTTTCTCAAATTCCTCTATGATACTTTCAGCTTCTTCCTGACTGAGATCCAGCTTTCGCATAGCCGTTTTTTTGATTTGATAGGCTGTATGATCTTTTTGAAAGACCTTCTTTTTTAATATGCTGTACGCTTTATAGTAGTTCTGCATTGCCAGATAGTCTTCTACGATATAGGCATCCAGTTCCGTTCGCAAAGCAATTTTTAAATCAAAATAATCATCGACCGGCATTCGTAATGTCACTGGTTCTTCATCACTGTCGCGTTTTAAAGTCAGCTTCACAAAATCATCGACCATCTTTACCTTTTCAACGGTAAAGGCACGATGATACGAATCGATGGCCTGTTCATAAACAGCTAATGCCTTAGAGGCAAACATGCTTGTCGAATATGGCTTTGTCTTTTCTACGCATTGTACCTGCATTTCTTGTTTTTCCTGATCTGATAAAGAAAAATACGTTTCCCATTTGCGCAACAATTCTTCTTCATCATCAAAGTAATAGCCGGTATTCCCTTCTTCCAACAATTCACTTAACACCTCATCACGACGGCCGAAAATCGGCAATCCCGTTGCCAAAGACTCCAAATACGTCATACCTTGTGTTTCGGTCAAAGAAGCAGAAACAAAACAATCAAAAGCCGCATAGTAATAGGCAATCTGTTCTTTGGGTTTCTTTCCTAAAAAATGAACACGGTCTTCCACATTACATTGTGCCACAATTTCTTTGTAGTAGTCTTCATCGGTGCCTCCACCAACGATGACCAGATGCAAATGTGGATCGCTGCTTTTGGCGATGGCGCGAATCGGCACATCAATGGATTTTTCTTTAGCGATACGACCGACAAAGACAACGACATGATCGTCTTTTCGCAAACCGATTTCTTCCCGAATATGTTCGATACGCTCTTGATCCAGGTTGTCTTTTTCAAACAAAGAAAGATCCAACCCGGTAGGCACGATGTAAATAGGAGTCGTCACACCGTATTGGATCAAAGCTTGTTTTGTCTTTTCACTGGGAGCGATCACAGCCTGTGCCCCATTCCCCAGCATCCGTGATAGGGACTGTACGGCTTTACGTCCCATCTTTTCTATTGTTTCGATATCCAGAGGATTGACATAGTGCGTATAATCCTCATACATCGTATGATACGTATAAACAAGCGGAATGTGTAGTTGTCTTGCCATCTGGCGGGCAAAGATGCCTACACCGGCTTCCGTTTGTACATGAATCACATCCAGATTCATATCGCGAATATATTTTTCCGCACCGATCTGAATCGGACTGGACATCTTATATCCATAAAACTTTTTAAGCTCCAGTCCTCCCAAACGAAGAACATGGTCCTCCATCACAATATTTGTTCCTTTATGATTGGATACGACATAAACAGTGTGCCCTTTTTTCTCCAAAGCCTCTTTTAACGTCGCAACACTGCTGACAACGCCATTGATATCCGGCAAATAGGCATCTGTAAACAATCCTATGCGCATAAACCCTCCTAATGTATCTGAATGGAATCTTCTTTTCCTTTCGATTCTTTTCGGATGTAATAGTTTTTAGCACCCATAAAACTGATTCCACCTAATAATAAAACAATATGGTATGTCGAAAAACGCCACAGTATCATCACGGCACTGGTCAAAGTGCCCATCAAACCTGTAAACAATAAATTAAATACAACTTCGGTTCCCCCACTGGCACCCGGAATCGGAATAAAGCTATTGGCCATGGTAACAAAGCTACTTAATGCGATCACATCCAACAACGAAGAGATTCCCAACGGAATATGAAGGGCCAAGCCGATAAAATACGGCAATGAAAACAACAGCGTTAATCGTACTGTATTGATCAGGGCACAAATGATGATACGTTTGATATCCGTAGAAAGGCTCTTGATCTCCTTTGTGAAAGAAGTCATCTGCAGATTCCACGAATCTCTTGTCTTTTCCGGATTCTTTAAGATGTGCAGCTTTCCTAACAGACGGGCAAAAAAGCCGGCCAGGCGAATATACACCTTAGGAAACAGCGCCATGGTATAAAGCGCCAATATGACGATCGCATTGACCGCATAGCCCAAAAGGATCACATTAAACCATGCCGATTGGGCACTGTAATAGCCAAACCGCAGCAGAAACAAAATCGTCACATAGATCATCATCGTCGTCTGATAGATGATAAAGTCAGCCCAGAGAAGACTGGCCGCATCCGATACCTTCATTCCTTGTTTGTTCATGATATAAGCCTGGGCAAACTGTCCTCCGGTACTGCTTGGGGTAATGCCCGCAAAAAAAGTACCGACAAATGCGACTAAGATTCCTTTGCCTACGGAATATTTATGAACATATTTTCTTCCCAGAACAAAATACACAAACCCCCATACGACCGTATAAAGGACGCCCCAGCATAAAATAATTGCCAGAGAGAAGATATTGATTTGTGAGATTGCTTCCAGAACTTCCCGATAATTATCTTTTAAGGCAAACCATAAAACGCCAATCGTTAATAAGAAGATAATCAGAAAGTTCAGCACGTATTTACTTTTTTTCATGATCGTTTCTCTTTTTTTACTTTCTTTGTCTTATTCTTGTTTCTCTTCTTTTGACGAAGCGCAAACTGTTTTTCACCATAAGCGCTTAAATAAAACTCACGCCACATTTGAAGAACATGCTCTTTTGAGTAAAACTCACTTAAAATCTGTGATTCCAACTGATACTTCGCATAGATTTCCGGATCGTCTTTTAACGTGTTCAAGCATTGTACAAAGCCATCGTTATCGCTTGCCTGCATATGATGACCAAGCAAAATGTCTTTATACAGCTCCAGATCTCGTAAGACCAAAGGTGTTTTAAAGTTGATGGCTTCCAATATCGTCATAGGGAATAACTCGTTATAGCTTGGCACAAACAAAACATCGGACATATTGTAAAGCTCTACCATTTCCTCACGAGGGACGATTCCTAAAAACTTAACATTTTCCGGCGGATTTTTTTGCAGCTTGTGTAATTCCTCATAGCCTTCCGTAATCACACCAAAAGAAAAGCCACCAGCCCATACAAAGGTTGTATCTGGCATTTTTTTGGCCACTTCCACAAAATCCAATACCCCTTTTCGGGTTTGAACCTGACCGGCTCCCAGTACGACAAACGCATTCTTATCAATGCCCAGTTTCTCACGATACGCATCCCGCGCTTCCTTACCTAAAGGATGAAACTTTTCTTTTGAGACGTAATTGGGAATATAGTACACATTTTCTCTGGGGATTCCCAGCTTCACAAGATCATCGATAAAAATAGGGTTGACAACCACTAAACGATCGGCCGACTTATAAAAAGTCACCAAATAATTGGCAAAGATCTTAAAGAACGGTGAAGGAATCTTCAAGCTTTCATCGACCGTTTCCGGTAAAAAATGACAATAGGCGATGTTTACAGCCTTTTTATCTTGCATCTTTACAAAAAATGTAGGATCAATCGTATGAAAATGCTGGATATCCGGTTTTGTGGTCCAGTCATTGATGGTCACATCAAACAAGTCATCAGCGCCCTCTTTGATCAGGGCCACCTGTTCTTCATACGCACTACCAACGCCCTGCCCATCTACTTTATCGGCACTGGAATACATAATCAGTTTTAATTTTGCGTTTTTCACTGTAACACTCGCTTTCGTTTATCCTATTATAACAAATAACTCCTAGAAAGGAAAAGCGCCTATTTATCGCTACAATAAACAGGCGCTTCTCCGGAAAGTTTTTAAGAAAGGGAATTTTGATTATGAAGTGAGCCTCTATCCTTGGCTCGGTTATACTATACAAAACAATATTGAGATTGTTATGGACAGAATATGTGAGAGTTTGTGATAGAAAATTAAACTATTTTACAAGCCCGCTGATTCCCTTTTTTGCCTCTTCAATCAAGGTTTCCTTTAACAAATGCAAATCTTCAATGTGATCTTTTTTAAACACTGCTTCTAAAACCATCGGCATGTTCATGCCACCTATGACGATTGTCTGATCTTGTCTTCCTTTATTTTCTAAAACCGAAAGGGCATTAAGGATCGGCGATCCGCTCAGGATATCCGTCAGTAAAATGATCTGATCGTTTTCCGGAATTAAAGAAAATACTTTTTCACATTCTTCCATAAAAAGACCGGCATCCATATCCTGCTTCAAACAGATTGAATACACTTCTTTTCGATCACCGGCAATCATTTTCACAACAGAATGCATACCTTGCGCCAATTCACCATGACTGATCAATACAATATTACGCATAATCTTTCCTACTTTCTCTTTTTCTCTTTTTTCCACTGGATTTGTTTTTCCTGAATGATCTTACCGATCTTATACGTACAGGGAATCTCCTGACTGCCGGCACTGATTACCAGATAGCTTTTCTTAAATAAACCATCTTTAAACTGTATATCGCGTAAAGCCTTAAACCGATAAAACGTATCTTCATAAAAGAAGCCGTCTTTGGCAAAGGAGCATCGATAGCGAATGCGATTGTCCACGGCCAGAGCCAGAAATAAGATGCCCAGGCAAACATAAATGACTGTATAAGATGCCTCGATACCTGTGGTTAAGGTAACACCGCATACAATAAAGATCAACACAGCCAAAACGATCATCCCAACCATCGGCCATAATGAGAGATCGATATCCTCATGATTCGAATGAGCGCTTTGAAACTCCTGCAATGTTTTTTGATAGCGTTGAAATCGCCTGGCGGTTTCATAGATTGTAAACAATGAAATTCCAATAAATAATATGGTGACGATAATGCTTATAATACTGTTTCCTTCCATATTGCTTCCTTCCTTTTTCTGACATTATATCATTTTGAAAAGTAAATATGCTACAATGGCGTAAAAGAAAGAAGGAACTTTATGGAAACGGAAAATAATATAGAACTCATGAATCGTTTAAACAGCTCCTCTATGTATCTTCAAAGCAACGATATGAGGGTAACCGAAGTCAGAGAAGGCTATGCCAAAGTGGAGATGATCATCGATGAACAAATCTTAAACGTGCATGGCTTTGTACATGGCGGCGCTTTGTTTTCACTGGCTGATACTGTTGCCGGAGCTGCCAGCTTTGCCAGTGGAAGAGACAGTGTGACGCTCACCGGAACGATCAACTATATCAAACCCGGAAAAGGCGGAAAACTGATTGGGATTGCGCAGGAAATCAGTCGCGGAAGAACAACCGGTGTGTATGAAGTCTTTATTTTTAACGATAGAAACACACTTTTATCCCGTGCTACCTTTACGATGTTCTTCTTAGATTCCGATCGAATCAAAGCAAAAAAAGTACAGGAACATGCCCAAAAATAGACGATGCAACCAGTGGTTGACAAAGTTTCAAGCCTGTTTGGTGGTCTGCACCCGGAATTTTTGATGTAATAAAGCCACCAAGGAGGGCAAGATTATGATATTCGCCGATAAAATTATTCAACTTAGAAAAGAAAAAAATTGGTCGCAGGAAGACCTAGCCAGTCAATTAGGCGTTTCCCGTCAATCCATATCAAAATGGGAAAGCGGTTCTTCGCTGCCAGATTTAGATAAGATCATCAAATTATCACAGATCTTTGATGTATCTTGCGATTACTTATTAAAAGATGAAATGGAAGAAGATGGCTCTACTCCCTCTTCAGAAGAGGCACCGAAGTTTTCCAAATGGGGGACAGAAATAAAAAGAAAGGTTCATAAAGTTTCTTTAGAAGATGCTGACCTATTTTTAAAAGCACAACGTAAGTATGCCTTTAATCTCATGATCGGTGTTGTACTTTGTATTCTGGGCTTTTCTTCTGTAGTTTGTATTTCCACACTGGCCCAACAAAGAGTATTACCTCTTTCTCTGGAAGCCGGTGAAGCACTGGGAGCAGCATCCTTATTTATCTTCGTTGCGATTGCGGTCGTTGTTTTTGTGACATCGCACTTAGCTATGAATCGATTCAAATATTTAAGAAACGAAGAATTAGAACTTCTTTATGGTGTTGAAGGCATCGTGGAAAAGAAGAAGGAAGAATTTCACTCCACCTACACCGCCTGTCTAGCTTTTGGGATCATGTTATGTATATTAAGCATTCTTCCACCCATTTTTGCCGATGGTTTCTTCGCACCATTCATAGAAATTCAAGGTGTTTCTATACAGGTAGAAGCACAGGCACAAGGTTTGTTTGTTTCCTTGGCACCGGCATTGATGCTCTTGATTGTTTCTGCCGGTGTAGCCCTGATCGTATATGCTATCATCGTTCAATCCGGATTTGATGTTCTTTTACAGACCGGAGAACATACGACCGATCAAAAACAAGCCGATCAGATCATGCAACCCATCGCTTCTTTGTTTTGGATCAGTATCACGATAATCTATTTGCTCCTATCTTTCTGGACAGGAAACTGGGAATATACTTGGATCATTTGGGCTATCGCCGGTTTGATCTATTCTCTAATTTCCACATATATAAAATACTTTAAATCATAAGGCCGAATCATTCGGCCATTTTTATATCGCTATTTTTAGACATCGCAAAGCCTTTCAATCGAAAAAAAGAAGATGTTATTGTAAGATAAGAAACGAAATATCTTTTTGTCAAAAAGACATTTTTAGATAGGAGATTTCATTTGAATAATCAAGATTGTCTGGTAAGTGTAGTGATCACTACTTATAAACGACCGCTTTTCATTCTACAGCGAGCCATAGAAAGTGTTTTAAAACAAACGCATACAAATTTAGAAATTTTTGTTGTGGATGATCAGCCTGAAGACCGTCAGCGCATGAAGCAAATCCAGGAAACGATACATGCCTATAAGGATCTTCGTTTGTCGTATATCGGTTTAAAAGAACATGGTGGTGCCTGTAAAGCGCGTAATGTTGGCATACAACATGCCAACGGAGATTTTATTGCGTTTTTGGATGATGATGACTGCTGGCTGCCACAAAAAATCGAAAAACAGCTGGAAGGCTTTATCAATGAGGACATCGGGATGGTTTACAGCCCCTATATCAATATTGCCGATCAAAGTAGTGAAAAAGTATTCATTCCTTGTCAAAAATCAGGAGATCTTACGCAAGATCTTCTTTGGTTCAACTGTATTGGCGGTTGTTCTATGACATTGATTCGCTCAAAAATTTTAAAGATTTGCGGAGTGTTTGATGAAAGTCTTTTATCCTGTCAGGATTATGACTTGTGGATGCGTATCGCCCAATGTTCATCCATTCAATTCGTACCCTTTGTAGGCATCAAAAAGTTTGATCGAAGGGATTCCATCACCAATAATATCCATGCGACGAATCAAGGTTTTAACATTTTTATTCAAAAGTATCAGCACCTGTATCAACAGTTTCCCAACATTTACAACTATCGTTTAAATCTTCAGGGATACCGAATGATCCGCATGAAGTCTTTTAAAAATGCCTGGCTTTATTACAAGCGCGCCCTACATGTAAAGTTTTTCTCTCGATATAATATACTTTGGCCCTTTCGAGGCTATTATCATTTATTAAAAATCACGATCAAAAAGCACCTCTATTCTGCTAACACATAATATGTATTCATAGAGCCTTATGATCGAAGAAAGAAGGAAATATATGAAACTTTGTTTCTGGATAGCCACTATCGCAAGCTATGGCGGTGTACAAAGAGTAACCAGTGTAGTAGCCAATGCATTGGCAAAACATCATGAAGTTACAATCGTTACCATGGATCCTAAGGAAAAAATCAACAACATTCCTTACTATCTAAATTCAGACATTCAGATTATAGCCATGCCCGGTGCGCTTTTTAACAGACCTTTATGGTACCGTATTTTTACTCACATTAATCGTAAAACCGGTCTATTGAATCACTCCCTTACTGCCGATTTATTAAAATGGGCCACGATTCCTAAAGATACCAAGAAAAATCTCCTCGATTTTTTTCAAGCAATTCAACCGGATGTTCTTGTCGGTGTAGCTTTTACGCCCAGTTTATGGCTCACTTTAATGGCGGACCAGTTGGACGCAAAAACCTGCATCTGGCAGCACAACAGTTTTGATGCCTATTTTCATACACCCCACCAATATCTTTGGCACCAACAAGCCCTATACCGGGCAAACGTCCATTCGATAGATTCCTATGTTGTCTTAAACCAGACGACAAAACAAAAGGTAGATCAAGCTTTTGATTTGAATTCGATCGTCATTCATAACCCTAAAAGTTTTCAGACAATCACTAAATCGAATATGAAAAATACGACATTCTTAGTGGCAGGACGTCTTGAAGCCGTTAAGGGTATCGACACTTTAATTCGTGCCTTTTCTATTTTTGCTTGTCAAAACAAAGACTGGAACTGTTTGATTGTAGGCGATGGAAACCAAAAAGAAAACCTCATCCAACAAGTTAAGAACGCTCATTTAGAAGATCGTATTTCTTTTCATCCTTTTACCGATCATATTCAGTCTTATTTTGAAAAAGCCTCTGTTTTCTTATTGCCATCTCGCTGGGAAGGGATGCCCCTTGTCGTATTGGAAGCCTTAGAATTTGGCTGTCCTGTCATTGCCTTTGCTATAGAAGCCATGAAAGATTTGATCGAAGATGGTAAAGAAGGTTTGATTGTATCCCCTATCCAAGATGAAAAAGCCTTCGCCAAAGCTATGCTGGAAATTTCTCAAGATGAAAAGCTACGTTGGCAGTTCCATCAAAATGCGATTCAAAAAGCACAGAAATTTGATATAGATGTCATTTGTGCAAAGTGGGAAGAACTTTTTGCGACACTTACAACAAAAAAATGAATGGCCGGATAGAGTTTTGTCCGGTCTTTTTCATCAAAAGAGCATCTCTGTTGTCAATCGATGATAAATATCCTATTATCTCTATATCGAGATAATGACTTGTTTCTGAAACAAGTCATATCGGAGGTGAGATTTTGGAAAATAAGAATGCAAAAATTCTGATTGGGCTATCCCGTAATCTGCACGCCTTACATCATCAAACTGCGCAATTATTAAACCAACATCACGTAACACTCAGCCAGTTTGGTGTCTTAGAGGTGCTATACAGTAAGGGACCCCTTCGTATCGGTGAAGTACAGGCTAAAATTCTTAGTTCCACTGGAACCATGCCAACGATCTTAAAAAACTTAGAACGTCAACAGTACATTCAAAAAGTTCCGGATCCACAAGATAAACGAGCGACAAAATTGCAGCTGTTAGAGAAAGGGAAAGAAGTCGTTGAGAAAATTTTACCGGAGAATCTGGAGAGAATTGAACAATATTGTTCTACTTTATCTGAGAACGAAAAGGAAGAATTGATTCATTTATTAAAAAAACTGGGAGGAAAATAAATATGGAAAGAAAGATCTCTACTAAAATTCAAGGTTATCGCACCGTCGATGGAGCCGGTGTAAGCTTAGTTCGCGTATTAGGAAATCATACTACAGAAGAATTTGATCCCATTTTGATGTTAGATTCTTTTGACAGCACCAATCCAGATGATTATATCGCAGGATTTCCAATGCATCCTCATCGTGGAATTGAAACCATAAGTTATATTGCCAAAGGAAAAATGGTTCATAAGGATACATTAGGAAATGAAGAAGCTGTAGGTGATGGTGAAGTTCAATGGATGAATGCGGGATCCGGTATACTTCATGAAGAACAGGTTCCGGCCGCTGATCGTTTATTAGGTGTTCAATTGTGGTTAAACCTGCCATCTGATCAAAAAATGAGTAAGCCAACCTATCGTAGTATTAAAAAAGATGAAATCCCGGAAGTTCCAATTGAAGGTGGAAAAATCAGAATACTGGCAGGAAGTTATAAAGATGTACAAGGCTATCAAAGTCAACATTTACCTTTAGATTATTATGCGCTGGAGCTCACCAAGGATGCCAGGCTTAAAATCGACAGCAGGGAAGATGATTCTGTCATGTTGTTTAGTTTATTGGGTAGTATGAAAGTCAGTGATGAAATCATTCCTGAAAAAACAGCCGTGAAATTATTACCGGGAACCTATGTAAACATCCAGGCGTTGGAAGATGATACACAAGTTTTATATATGTCAAGCAAAGCTTTAAAAGAACCTGTCGCATGGGCCGGTCCAATTGTCATGAATACGCATCAAGAACTGGAAGAAGCCTTTGATGAACTAAATGCCGGAACATTTATAAAAGATAGAACGGAAATCCAATCATGACAAAAAATAGAATGGAAGCCTTCAGTGATGGCGTTTTAGCCATTGTTATCACGATCATGGTCTTGAAATTGGAGGTGCCCAATCGTATCGAGTTACAGGCATTAACGGATACTCTGCCGACGTTAATTGCCTATGTGCTCAGCTTTGTCTATGTCGGTATCTATTGGGCCAATCATCATCATTTGATTAGTGCCGTACAGAGTGTCAATGGCAAACTGTTATGGATCAACTTGCACTGGATCTTTTGGATGTCATTGATTCCCTTCGGAACAGAATGGATTGGATATCATCCCGATGCTTTTGCCCCTGTCTTCGTTTACGGAATGATCCTGCTTTTTTGTGCTCTATCCTATTATTGGCTACAGACAGCTGTAATTCATATCAACGGGAAGGACTCCAGTATTGCCAAAAGTATTGGTAAGGACTGGAAAGGCAAAGGTTCGCTTATTGCGTATGCACTG
The DNA here is from genome assembly GCF_052121255.1 of Faecalicoccus sp. LCP19S3_E2. Lineage (NCBI taxonomy): Bacteria > Bacillati > Bacillota > Erysipelotrichia > Erysipelotrichales > Erysipelotrichaceae > Faecalicoccus > Faecalicoccus sp. LCP19S3_E2. The sequence continues at coordinate 82,710 of NZ_JBQKEP010000001.1, forward strand.
GCCCCTCTCTTTGCGTTCTGGATACCTTGGATTTCTTATCTGATCTATGTAGGAATCGCCCTTCTATGGATCATACCGGATTTTCGTTTAGAAAGAATTTCAAAACAAGAAGGAGGTGAAATCATGATTAAAATTCAATTTGAACCCGAAAAACATCGTAGTGCCGCTTATGATCAAGAACAATGCATTGGAGAGTGTACCTATACAACGGAAATTCCAGATACTTGGACAATTGACCATACAGTTGTTGATTCACACTATGGAGGTAAAGGAATTGCCGGTCAATTAGTTGATCGAATTGTTTCTGAAGCCCGAAGCCGTCATATCCACCTTCATCCGACTTGTTCCTATGCCAAAAAACGCATAGAATCAAATCCGGATAATCAAGATGTATTAGCAACACGTTAAAAAGAAACACGAGCCAGAAATTTGACTCGTGTTTTTTACCGTATTTACATTCCCTATTTTGCATGATGATAATTCTGTATAAATCTTAGAACCAGGAAAAACCAAATATCAATAGATATCCATTGGGAAATAGATAAAATCCATATGCCTCTTTGTGGATCGCCTCGCCAAAATTCTAGTAGAAACCGCCCTATTGAATAAAAAGCCAAATAAGCATATAGACGATTTCCTTTATAAGAATGAAGGAAAAGAAAAAATAAAGTTTCCATGCCGGCTTCGATCAGTTGTACCGGAATACGGTTTGTTTCCACTGGATTGGCATAGATGGAAAAAGTAGGAATACCGAGAATATCACTTTCCACGCCATAACAACAGCCACTGAAAAAACAGCCGATGCGGGCAAAAGCATGAAATAAAGGAATCATTGGTACTAAGCAGTTTGTCTGTCTATAGAAATCTTTATGAAATTCACGACAATAGAAAACACTTCCTATGATGGCCCCCAACAGGCCACCATAAAACACAAAACCGGAAAAAACATAGTATATCCATTGGCCCATATGGGTTAATATTTCCGTTAAAGAAACTAGAATATAGAGAAGTTTAGCTCCTGCCAATGCGCCGATTCCGGCATAGCACAAAAGATAAACAGACTTGTGCTTTAGGAATACAAAGCCAACCATATATTAAGCAGGCAAAGGCTCCAAATAGCGCAAAAAAAGCATAGGAAGAAAGCATCAAAGGTCCCAATTGAATTTGTGCCATAGATAAAAAAAGAGCACAATGGCTCTTATTGTAGTGAAGCTCCTACACTGGCCAGTCCGCCTAACAGACAAGCACAGGCGACAAAACTTACTGCACATAATACAGTTCCGATAATGGAGCATACAAATCCGGCAGTGGCGATGCCTGTTGGATTTTCATTTCTTGCCTTGATGGAAAGAATAATACCAATCACACCGCAAATCAGTCCGAAAACAGCACCATACGCACCAAAGAAAATCAATACAATCGATACGATTCCAAGAACCAATCCCGCAATCGCTTTTCCATTTGATGATTGTTCATTCATAATACTTCCTACTTTCTACACATTCAAATTAAATACATACGTTGGCTCATCACTGAAGATATCCGCATATACATTTAGTTTTAAACCTGTATCTCCTGCCGGTTCTTCAAAACATAACTTACCGGATACATTTCCTCCGGAAGCCAAATCACCGGAATTCAATTCGTTTTCTAAATCAACCACAAAAGTTGTGGATTCTTCCTGACCCTGTGAATTTAACATCTTAAAGTAGTAAGGGTTATAATCAATTTTTTCATCCGATCCATTTTCAATTGTTACAGAAACGATTACGTATTCTTTTCCAGATTCTGGCGTGTTATAGCTAAAACCGGCACTTCTTTCTACACCAGTGACCGTGTATTTTACGCCATCTACATCCGCGGTTTCATTGACTCCATACTCTGATTTCGTTTCTTGTTCTTCTACTTTTTTCTCCTCTGTCGAATCATCTTTATTGGATGTATCCGATGATCCACAGGCCGTAATTCCAAACACCATAGCACTACATAGTAAAGCATATCCTAATTTCTTCATAACCAAACCTCCTGCATGAAAATAAAAAAACTTCTGCCTGCCTTAACTATAGGCAATACAGAAGTAAAATTGTTATGCCGACAGCATCCTGTCGAAAAGAGTCAGGATACCGATTCCACCCACCAAAAGAAGAAAATACGTCAAGGAAAGTATTCCCCATCGTACGAGTGATAAATCATATTTCGGTACTTTATGGCGATTACAGATTACCAGTTCTAAAAGAGCTAAGACTAAAAAACATGCGATTAAATACAAGTTGTCATGCTCAAAAGACGTATTTTTTTGTGTATCAATCGATAAAACGATACAAACACTTAAAATCCATCCGATCCAGGAGCCAATGATTCCTTTGCGACTTCGATTATTGACACCCGGAAATATCCATCTCATTTCCTGAAGCTCTGCTTTTAACTGTGCCACACTCTGAAATCGATCTTTAGGGTCCATACTCAAAGCTTTTCGAATAATTCTTTCAAAATGTCCCTTTACACTTTGATCCAACCGTCCTGTCAAAAGCACTTGTAAGAGTCTCCCGCAGGAATAAACATCACTCTGCACACCGGTTTGGGCAAATCCAAACTGTTCCGGTGCCGCATAACCGACACTTCCTAATAAAGTCGTATCTCTTGTCTTTGAAGGATCGTAAAAACGGGCAATATCAAAATCAAATAAGATTATTTTTCCATCTTGATAAAAAATATTCTCCGGTTTGATATCTCGATGAATGATCGGTGGCTTGAGTTGATGAAGACGCATTAAAATATCACAGAGCTGACACACAATATTTACCGCTTCCTTTTCTGAAAACGGAAGAAGCTCGGCCAGAGTATCTGCCTGGATAAACTCTTCCGTAATGACTAACCATTCTTCTTCAATTTGTACATCGTATATTTTCGGTATTCCTTGCATTGGATGTTCCTGCAGTGCTTTATACACAAAATAATCGGCATGCTTCATCTTTCGCTGCACAAAAAAAGTCTGATCCATTTTGTTTTGTATCAGAGAAATTTTCTTCGTATCTGTGTCTTTAAACGTACTCACAATTTTAACTAAAGAAGGAACCATTTTTGTTGCCTGATTTCAATTCTTATTTTACCATACTTTTGAGAGGTTCTTATTATGATATCCACAACACAATTAATCACACTTTTAAATCAAAATACTCCATTAGACGACATTTTAGAAATTCTTCCTGACTTAGACTTCGTTTCCTATTTGGAAGCTTGTTTAGAAAAGAAAGATTTAAAAAAGAGCGAAGTAATTGAAAAAACAAATCTGCAGAAAAACTATGCGTATCAGATCTGCAATGGTACCAAGAAAGGAAGCAAAGAGAAGATCATCCAACTCGCTTTAGCAATGCATCTTGATCTTCACGATACCAACAATTTATTGTCATTAAGTAACAATGGTCTTTTATATGCCAAGGTCAAAAAAGATGCCATTTTGATCTACGCCTTGCAACATCACTATGATTTATATCAAACTAACGAGCTCCTTTTGGCACATGGATTTGAAATTTTGGATTAATCATTGGATGAATTCAATATCCCCTTCTCTTTTTTAAAAAATGAAGCAGAACAGATTTCAAGAATTGAAATTCTTTGCATCGCCCCCAAAGAACAAAAAAACATGTATTTAAGACCAGTGTACATACAAGACCATGAATCAGGAAATTCAAAATCCCATTCTCTACAGAAATACATTGACATACCCAAAGCGAAAACAAGGATCCCAGAATCCACGTTACGATATAGAGAAAATAACGAATAAAATAATCTTTGACATCCTTTTGAAAACGAGTATACAAAAGGAAAGGTTCAAACCAGAAATTTGTACAGAGATCACTACAAAAGGTTCCTAGAAGAATTCCCGCAATTCCCCAATGACATACAAACAAAAAGAAGGAAGAGAAAACAATATTTAATAGTGCTTCCCAGATATTTTTTCGTTTCAGCTGAACAAAATGACCACATACATCATTAAAATACAACAATGGATTTCGTAATAGACGAACATGCATATTGATACAAAATAAAAGTACAGTTGAAACCGGCAGTATATAATCGGCACCGATCCATAAACGAATAAAAGAATCTACCAGTACATAAAAGGCTCCGGTTAAATAAGAAACCATCCAAAAATTAAGAAACATGATATTCTTAAAAGTCTGGTAAACTTTTTCATTGGATTCCGTGGCGACCAATTGACCGATACTTCCCTTTAACGCATTAAAAATCGTATTTAACAGATTCTTAAAAACATAGGCGATTAAGGTATAATTGGAATAAATTCCTAAAACGGCAGTACTGACAAAAGCCGAAATCATCAAATTATCGGTATATGTTACAACGGCTGTCGATAACTTACTAACAAATCTTGCCTTGACATTCTTTCTCAGTTTTATTTTTACCTGTTCATCTAAATATACCTTTTCAGATGTTTTCTTTTCCCATTGGAACACTTGAGGATAGCGTTTGCGAACGATTTGGCGTAAGCTGATATTATTAAGAAGTGTAGCAATATTCATTAAGACTAAATATCCAATATAATCCGAAAAGAAATAGAGATACACCATCTGTATGACATTCAACAAAATACCAAAAATACTATTTAAAATGGATTCAATCGATTGCTCCTGATAGACGATCAAAAGACTTCGGTTATAGGAAAAAAAGTATGTCATGACAGAGTTTGATACATACAACAAGTAGTAAACAGGTAATAAAGGAACCTTTGGAATATCCGATACGACAAACGATAAAACAGGAAGAAATAAAACGCATAAACCTCCTATGACAGCCCCTGCTCTAAAATAAAGTTTTTTAAAAAGTTTTAAAAGTTCTGCCAGCTCTTGTAGATTTTCTTTTCCGGCAGCCTGATACATTTCATAGAGAATTACAGATTCTATACCTAATTCTGCCAGAGACAGTAAAGAGAAAATATCGGAAAATAAACCATTAAATCCTAAGTATGTTTTCCCAAGCTGATGAATAAAAACGGTTCGACATACAAACGATAAAAAAGTGATGATTCCCTGTGAGAAAATCGCAAAGACCATGTTGCGTACAGAATGTTCAGTGCGCGTTGCCGATCTTGATGCCCAAAAATCATTGTTTTTCATGACTCTGTTTCCTGTTCTTTGTTTTCTAATAAGGCAATCCATTGTGGAAGTATACGTTCCATTTCATACTGTTTAGCCTTTTGAAGCGCCTGCTTGTGCATATGTATTCGCAGATCCAAAGACGATGCCAATTGATCCATAGCCTGTGCATATCCTGCAACTCCCTTTGATGCACAAACGACCTTTCCATTTACACCATCCTCGATCAAACCCTTTGTCGCCAAAATATCAAAGGCAATCATTGGCAATCCCATTTCCATGGCTTCTAATGCGACCATAGGCAGCCCTTCCCATCGGGATGGTAATAAAAATACGGAGGCTTGTCGATAATAGGATTGAACATCCTTTTGATTGCCTTCCAGAAAGATAAAATCCTGCAGCCCATGATCTCGAATCTGCTGTTCGAGTTTAGCTCTTTGCCGGCCTTCACCAAGTATATGACATGTCCACTCTTTATGTTTTTTATGAAAGAGGGCAAACGCATCAATCAAGCGATCAAAGCCTTTGACATACATCAAGGAACCCACCGCAATAAATGTCTGATTTTTCGGATCTGCCTTTTCTTTTGAAGAAAAACTCAAAGGATTGGCAATGACTTTACTGGAAATAGAAAAAGCTTGATCCATCATTTCTTTATCTTGATCATTCAATACAATAAAATCATCGAGTTGCGTTATATATTTTTTAAAAAATTTTTCTTGTTTCCAGAAATTGCGATGCGGATTTTGAAATAAAGAGGGATATACGCTATGTTGCCAACCGATACACCGACTCGGAATTTGTTTACGTATCTGTGCCAGTCGTATACTTTGTAAAGTATGGACGCCAACGATCACATCAAAGTTCATCTCTTTAAAATAATGAATCATAGAAAAGCGGCTTCGACGACTTAATGAACCCGGCAACAATAAAAAGGATGGCTCATGAAAAAGTTTTGTCTGAATCTGTCTGGATAGAAAGCGCCGGCACCGATCTATAAAGGAAGGCTGAATCTTCAAAGAAGCAGCGGAAAGAACATGTATACGAGGATCGAGTGCAAATGCCTGATCTGTGTCAGGATCGATCTGTTCGGTTGCCACGATATAGATATCATATCGATCCACTAGGGTATTGCCCACTAAACTGATGACACGATTAATTCCACTGACATGGGCTAAACTGGTAACTAGAAAACAAACTCTCATGTTTGCTCCTTTCCATTTTTATTGGCTGTCTTTTAAAGGCTCGTTTGGGTCCGATAATTTTTGTGAAAAATAAAGATTGACCCATTCCGGATGTTTGGCATATTCCTGATAGGAACGATGTAGATCCATCAAGCTTTTATGCGGAGCCACTCGATCTTGGACAGGCGGCAAGATCCAATAGTCTTGATATTGCTTTTTCAATACGGCATCATAGTCTTTTGGACAAGGGATCCTGTCTTTTTCAAATGGCAGCATCACTTGTTTTTGAAACCATTTTGAAGGCATGGTAAATCGATCTAATGATGAATCCAGCCAGACAAAGCTGGTCCATTGTGATGAAAAAAAAGGGTATTTCTTTAACAGTTGAAAATATTGTTTCAAGTAATACTGTTTGGGTAAAAAAATATTCATCCCATGGCTGAAAGCACAAAGAAGCTGACGACTCCCTTTACTTCTGCTTCGAATCGGAAAGCGACTATGGTTATTCAAGATGGCATACCATCGAAGCTTTTTATAAAATCTTTCTCTTTTCTTTCGATCGGACGGTACTCCTGAAATCGGCATCACATCGATAAAAATACCCATATAAGAATCGGGATAATCCTTTTGTGTTTCATGAATATACGTCGTTCTTTGATCGATGATCTTGGAAAATAAACAAAGATGATGTGGCCGATCAAAACCATCATAAACCTCTAAATACGAAGGCAATTCTTTTCTTGCGAGAGTTAAAAACTCTTCATAATGTTCAATGGGGATGGCAATATCCAGATCATCATCCCAGGGAATAAATCCTTGATGTCGAACCGCACCTAAACACGTTCCGCCAATCGCAAAATACGGAATATCATGTTTTTGACACAGCTTGGAAACTTCCTGATAGATCTTGAAAATTCTTTCTTGCAGCTGATTCATAGTATCCCTCTTTCAGTCCTTTTGGAAGATATCTCTTGTATAGACCCTATCTTTTACATCTTCCAGATCCGGATGCATACGATTGGTAATGATCACATCGCTTTTTTCTTTGAGTTCGTTCAAATTCGAAACAAAGGAAAGTGCAAGATCTTCAGGCTTTTTTTGAAGAAGCGGCTCATAAACGATGACATCAGCCCCATTTTCACAAAGTCTTCGTATCACACCTCGCATAGCAGAGTGGCGGAAATTATCGGAATTGCTTTTCATGATCAGTCGATAGACTCCGATCACGGGTAAATCCCCTTTCTTTTGAGAGAGCGCAAAGTGCAACACATCCTCGGCAATAAAATCTTTTCGTGTTTTGTTGCTGCTAATGATTGCACTGATCATTTTCTGTGGAATACGCTTAAAATTAGCAAGCAACTGTTTGGAATCTTTTGGTAAGCAGTACCCTCCATAACCAAAGGACGGATTATTATAGTCATGCCCAATACGAGGATCGGCACAAACACCTTCGATGACATCTTTTGTCTGCATATGATGTACTTGCGCAAAAGTATCCAATTCATTAAAGAAAGCCACTCGCAGTGCCAAATATGTATTCGAAAACAATTTGACGGCTTCCGCTTCCGAATATCCCATGATGTAAACTGGCACATTCTTCTTTAAAGCACTTTCCATACAAAGATTTGAAAACTCCCGCGCCTGCTTTTGTGTATGAACATCACATCCCACTACGATGCGGGAGGGATATAAATTGTCATATAAAGCCTTGGACTCTCTTAAAAATTCAGGGGCATACAATATCTTCTCGAATGAAAGTTTTTGTTTAATACTTTGTACAAATCCTACCGGTACCGTAGATTTAATCACAATACAAGTCCCGGGATTGATTTGAATCACTTGTGACATGACATCTTCTACGATTGATGTATCAAAGCACTGAGTTGATTGATCATAATCCGTAGGCACACAAACAAGTGTATACTTTGCATTCTTGATGGCGTTTTCAAGATGTATCGTACCTGTCAGATCCAGTTTTTCTTCCTTTAAAAACTTCTCTGCATAAAGATCTTGTACAGGAGAGATCCTTTGATTCAGGTTCTGTATTTTTTCAAAATTCTGATCCATGGCATAGACTGTATTCGATCGTGCCAGCAGAATGGATACAGACAGTCCCACATAGCCAATTCCAATAACCGCAATTGTTGTTTTTTGTACAGTCATTTCTACCCTTCTTTCCTGTGCTGATGGTTCAGTTTATAAAGATTCTGTCGAATCTTTTTTTATAACGATCGATCCAATACCAATAAGGCCATCGTATCGTAAATATGTGCATATCTTGCCACCCTTGAGGGATTCTGTTTCTTTCTACAAAGCGATCCGGCAAGATTTCAAAACAAGTTTTACCAACGAGCTTGGCGTCCATACGCATCGTTCTTAGCTGCAAATGCATATAGGAATAAGAAGTATATACCATTTTCTTATGGGATCTATCCCAAGTTGCCGAAATCAAATTCCCATTGTCCCAAAAATATCGTGATGGTTGATAGTTCTCCTTTACAAAAGAGCGCATTTGCGGATCATAATAATCTCTTTTCAGCTTTGCCGAAGTGATACTGGCGTTCATTGCCAGATCGGCCGCATAGATCTTTGCACCTTCGTTTAAAAAGATCGAATGCACGTTATAAGAATCCGAAGCATGCAAAAGGCGATAATCTTCATCAAAGACATATATCCCATCCTGTGTAAATGCTTCTTTGTATAAGTATCGATTTTTATAAATGTGCATAAATCGCCGATTATTTTCTTTTGTGTTTTTATACAATGTTAAATGACCGGCCGCAAACAATTTATCATATCCTTGTTTCAACAAGGGTGTAAGGATTTCCTCCAAGTTTCCGAAAATTAAGTCACAGTCACAATGCCCCCAGTAGGCGTATGGTGCAAGATATTCTTCAAACAAATAGCCATAACTTGGTTTATAATCACAGAGCTTATGTGGCTCTTGTAAACAAACTTCAAAACCAAACTTTTGCTCGGCCAATGCTTTGATATTTTGCAGAGTCGTATAAATCACATGCACATTCAAAGGATAATTGTAACTTGATCGATCATCGGTAAAGATCAGCCAGTCATATTCCGGATTGGCACCACATGACTTTAAAAACAGTGGGAAATAGTTATTGAATTTTCCAAAGTACGGCAAAATCAGCACACATTTTTTATTCTTTTCTATGTTCATTTTTTCAGGGCATCCTTTATAAATTCTTCAAAATCAAAATAAGGTCTATTCCATCGTTTAAAAACATCGAGTGTTTTTTCATAATTTCCCGTCAGTTTCATCTTTTGTCGATTCTTATTTGTCAATGTGGATTGCTCTTTAAAAAGAAAAAAGTATTCATGGAAAACCTCTTCCGGAGGAATTTGATGGGTATGTCGATAATATGACTGCGCTAATAATTTAGCACTTTGAATTTGTTTTTCCCTGCATTTTTGATAATAGGTTTCCAGATCCATCACTTTGTGACATAGATTCCCCACGGCAACACACTGGGAGGGTATCCTTCCTTTTACCACACTGCCGGCACCGATAATGACATCATCTCCGATATAAGTACCAGGCAGAAGAATCGATTGAGTACCGATAAAAACATTGTTTCCTATATGGACCTCACCGGCCAATCCTAAGACAGGACCGTACTTCTTTTTGGTTACTGACCAGCTATAATCATGTGTAAGGATGCGCACGCCGGCTGTAATCTGTACATTCTCGCCAATTTCGATCATCCATGGATACTGCACATCCACAAAGCTTTGATGAGGGGAAAAGAAAGTCGTACCTTCTCCAATCCAGACACCCTTTTGTCGCAAATAGTCTATATAGGACTGCGAAGTTCCTTTTTTGCCAAAAACGATTCGTCGGATTCCATTCTGAACTGACATACTATCCTCTCATCCTTCTTTTTATCCATTTAAAACAACAAATATAAAGTGGCATGGCCTTTTTCACCATAAACAACTGTACTTTTCGTTTTCCCTTTAATCCCGGATATCGATATGTTGTCTGTAAATAGGGTTTGATTTTCTTATATACTGCATCGATTGATTTACGGTCGATGGAAGATTGTTCAATATAATTGTCTATGACTCCGATTCCCGCAAAAACGTATGCGAATTGTGCTTCCCGCACATATCGTGGTTGTTGCGTCCGCACAAAGTTTAAAACTTCAAGGCTTGCCGCTAAAGACATCGTATTTACCTTTTTACCATGTGTGATGCTGCCGGTTCGCTGACGATAATTGTATAGAGGTATCGAATCATATACGATGCGATGGGCATTAAAGAAAAGCTTATACATCACAAACCAGTCTTCACAAAGTTTTCCTTCGGGAAATTCAATCCCTTTAAAACAACTTCGTTTATAAATCTTGTCCCATGCCGCGACATCAAAATACCCCAGGACATTGGTGTTCATCAATGCCAAGGCCTGCGCACTATCCATAACCTTGTAAACATTGGATTTTTGCTCCTGTATTTTCTTATCGCCCCATACTTTATAACGGCCACAAACGGAGATATCGGCCTTTTCTCTTTCCAGGTTGTCTAACAGTTTCTCATACATAGATGCCTCGATGAAATCATCACTATCGACAAATCCGATATAGTCCCCCCTGGCTGCTTGTAAGCCTGTGTTTCGTGCTGCAGACAACCCTTGATTTTTTTGATGGATCACGCGAATTCGAGAATCTTTTTGAGCATAGACATCGCAAATGGCAGGGCATCGATCCAAAGAGCCATCATCAACAAGAATCAACTCAAAATCACGAAATGTCTGATCTAAAATGGATGTGATGCATTCATCGATATGGGCTTCTACCTGATAAACGGGCACAATGATGCTCAATTTCATACTTTAACCTGCCTTTTTTTTCGAAGCTGCAAAGCCAGCCCTGCCATGAAAAAATAATTCATTAAGGTCGGTGTAGAACAAAAAGTTCGATCCACACAGAGTACAAAAAATACAGCTAAAAAGGAAAATCCCCAAAACGGATGTACTTGAAAACCAATTCGTATAGGACGAATCATCAAAATCAAAATGCTGAGTAATCCAAACAAGCCATAACAAGAAAATATATAAAGAAAGCCTTCTACGATCACTGCGTTTTTCCAGGAAAAGCCCAAAAGCATCGTTTTTAAAAACATCACGGGATCGGTTTCTGTCATCCGATTGACCAATGTCATCCATTGATCTATCCTGCCGGCTGTTCCGGAACTGCCGCCGGTAGAAAAAAAAGTCATTTCGATATAACGGTGGTAAAATCGTTCCCATAAACCCCACTGCAGTTTTTGATCCAGCACGATCAACAAGAAAAGAAAAGCCGGTATCAGAATTAAAAGATTGACAAGTTGTTTCTTACTAAAATTCCGCAATAAAGTAATCGTAAAGGGAATCACAAGTAAAAGAGAAGAAGCAATCACAGATCGAGATCCACTTAAAAAAATTCCGAAGCAGCCAAGTCCGACAATCAGAATTCGTAAAAATCGATACCGATCAAAACTCCTGTTTTTGTATAAATCCCAAACCAAGACAGGAACCATCTCTAAGAGAAATACACCCATGGAATTCCCTTCCTGATACGTTGAAGGCATCTTGATGGCTTCCACATCATTCATTCCAAAACCAATCATTTTACGAGCATAGGAATCATTAAGAGCAATTGTAAGCCCCGGAATTTTTGTGGCTTCAATACCGACAAAAAATTGAAGAATCGCAAAAACCGATACAATACATACCGCAATATACATCACTTTGAGCGCTTTTACAGGATGAGCCTTCATTCCTAATAATATGGCAAGCGGCGAAACCATATATAAAAAACCTTCGGCCATCCGGAAGGTAAAAGATTCGGCATTTAGATTGTTGAAAACGACCAAAACATAAAAAAATATCCAAATCAAGTAAGGCCAACCGAGTATAGATTTCGATTCAACAGTCCGTATGACTCCTCGAGCGTGTATAATCACATACAAAGCCAAAAGAATAAGAGCTGCCGATAAGGGAATTCCGCCTAATAAAATGCCGGCTTTCGGAAAGGTAAAGGTAAAAAATTCAAATAGTAATTCTTGCATAGATATCACTCCAGAATCATCAAAAAGCGGTCATAATAGCTTTTCGTCGTCCAATCTTTAGAGATTTCAAGAGCCGATTTTGACATGGACTTCTGTAATTGAGGATCTTTACAGACTCTCTGAATGGATCGTGCCAATTGTTCTACCAAATGGGAATCTCTTTTTAAAAGAATGGCGCAGTCCGGATGGGCATATTCTGTAATTCCTCCGGAATACGTAGTAATTAACGGCCTGCCGCAGGTAATGGCTTCAATAACGCTCAAGGGAGCAGCATCTTCACATAAAGAAGGAACCACGACAACATCCGCCATCGCATAGAACACCGGAAGTTGATCATGATCGATATAGCCGGTTAAGATCACTCTCTTTTTATCTTGTTGGATTTTCTTTTGAAGCAGTGCTTCGTACGCATTTTTTACTTTGGTATTCCCATTTAAATAACTCCCTGCTATCACCAGTTTGATGGAAGTATCTTCAAGGGATAAAAAAGCCTCTATCAATTCCTTGATCCCTTTTTCCGGTGAAAGTCTGCCTGTAAATAAAACAACATGTTCATTCTCTTGAATCTGAAGCTCTCTTCGCTTCTGGTTCACCAAATTTTGATCGATATCCGCACAAAACGTTGAAGTATCCACACAGTTTTTCCAAACCATCCATTTTTCATCACAAAGCGTAGGACAAGCTGTCTTTAATGATTGAAGGATATAGTCACTTACTGTGGCAATTTTTCGAAATTTTGGTAAAAGTGTTTCACATCCATATAAGTTATTTTGTTCATTATGGACGTGCCAGATGACTTTTTGATCATAAGTTTTATCATTGTGATATTTTTTAAGCACTCTTAGTAAACTGGCATGGTTTTCAATAATGACACGATCATAAGAATGATCATGTATTTCTTTGGCTGCTTTTGATATAAAATGAAGTCTTTTCAAGATATAACGATACGAGATGGTCTTCGCATGCGGTCTTAGAATTCGCACACTTTGATACAACAGCCAATCCACAATACGAATCCAGAGTGGCGTATAAATCCATTTTACTTTTGTATGTTGATATCTGTCGGCCAGGAGTTTTGCCTTTGCATCATAAGCCGATATAATTGTTAAGGCTAACATTCCCTGTTTTTCATTTTCCCGGATCAGATAGGTATCTAATGCTTCTACCGCTCCACCCAGGGAGGCTGGTACCGGCATATATCCGGAAGTAATCAGAGCTACCTGCATAATGTCACCTTCCCTGATTCTGTATCATTTCAAACAACACTTCATGCGCTTTTGAAACGCGTTGTATATCATATTGTTCATACACTTTTTTCAAACCGTTTTGTTTAAATTTCGTTTGAAGTTCTTTGTCATCCAATAGATCCAGAACACGATCACAGGCTGTTTTCGCATCTTCTTTAGGAACTAAAAATCCATTCTGTCCATTCTGTATCAACTCCGGAATCGCATCACAAAATGTGGCAACGATTGGTTTTTGACAAAGCATATACTCGGGAATGACCAAACCAAAGCCCTCCCAGCGGCTCAGCAAAACCGCAATATCGAAAAGTTCTATATAGTCATATGGATCTTGTACCCAGTCCGTGATATGTACATTCTCCAGAAAACCATGTGTCCCGGCAAAGTTTAAAAGATCTTGTTTCTGAGCGCCACTGCCAACCAATAGAAAATGAATATCCGTTCGTTTTTGCAGAAGAAGCTCTGCCATTTTCAAAAAGATATCGGCTCCTTTTTGAGGCTCCAATCTGCCAACCATTCCTACAACAATGGAAGTTTCGGGAATGTGCAAATCTTTTTTTTGAACATTTGACGGTTTTCTTTTCTGGTACGTTTGAATATCCACGCCGCTTTTGATAACATGCAGCTTTGATGCTTTACAGATATGGTGTTGTAACGCAGCTTTTTTTTCGGCTTCGGAAATGCAGACTATTTGATCGGTAAAAAATGCCATTCCTCTTTCTAACAAGACATAGACCTTTCGTTTTCGGTTTGGCACCTGCATCATAAAAGACCAGCCATGAGGGTTATACACACATAGAGATGATAAGCCAAGATTGGCCAATCGGCATAAAGCGCCTGCTTTGCTGGAATGCGCATAGATGCTGTCCGGCTGATAATACCGGATTCGTTTTCGTAACGAAACAGCGGCCTTTAGATCACGATAACCGATTGAGCGTTCCATATCCAAATATTCAAAGTGATCGGCCAGGTCTCGATATTCTTCCTGCTTATAGTCATGGGATGCGATAACAATATTTTCAAAACGATTTTTATCCAAATATTTCAGCAACATCTTAAGATATCGATCGACTCCACCGGCCGCCTGCGCCACATGCAGGATACGTATCTTCTTGACATAGGCCATGCTTATTCTCCCCGGGCAAAAACCATTACTTTGATCGTTTTTAAGATCAGCATCCAGTCCAGCAGTAAACCTCTCTGTTCTATATATTCCAGATCCATGGCCACCCATTCATCAAAGGACAAAGCGTTCTGATCAGGATATACCTGCCAAAAACAGGTCAATCCGGGCGTTACCAAAAGCCGATTTCTTTGATAGGCTGTGTACTGTTCCACCTCGGCCGGTAAAGCCGGTCTGGGCCCTACAAGGCTCATATCTCCCAACAACACATTCCAAAGTTGTGGCAACTCATCCAAATATGTACTTCGCAGAAAATATCCTACCCTAATAATACGTGGATCTCTTTTCATCTTAAAAACCGGTCCATGGCGTTCATTCTGATCGGATATCTGGTCTTTCATCTGCTCCGCACCCTTGATCATCGTCCGAAATTTATACATCACAAACGGTTTGCCGCCCTGACCGATACGCACCTGTTTATATAAAGGGCTTGCTGATGGATCATTCAAAACGATCGTAAGGCTAATCAGGACAAACAAGGGTAAAAGAAGAAGCAAAGCTGTCAAACTAAAGACAATATCCTGCACACGCTTTAAAAATAAATAGCTGGTTTTATTCTGTTTTTCGATCATAAAAATGGATGAAGACATCGGATTATCTTCTTTCAAAATCGTTCTCCTTTTGACTCTTTTATAAAATGAGTCATTTAACCTTCAAAAAATCACTTCCATGTTTTTCCTTCAAAAATCATATTTCCTTGTATACGCAACTTTTCTTTACTCACAGAATCCAGCTTTTGATAGGCCTTTTGTAAATTGGGCATACGATACCGGATATCATGCGCATCACTGGATATAGAATCTATCCAACCATTTTCCATATACTTTTTAAATATCTTTTTGTTGTGCCGACTTTTTAAAAACCAGCCGGCATTGCTTTGTATATAAGCTCCGGAGTGTATCCATTCTTTTAAAATTTCCGGATTCTCTTTGATATAGCGATATCGTTCTACATGTGCTATTAAGGGAATCCATCCTTTGGATACGGCCTCCCGAATCCATTCATTCAATCCCACCGGTTCATTCAATACAGATAATTCCACTAAAAAATACGGTGTGTTTTCAAAACAAAGCTGCTGCACTTCTTCCCATGCCATATGAGAACGAAAATATATCTCAGCACCCAGCTGTGCTTTGATTCCCAAACGATCGATACACGCCTGTATGCTTTCGAAGGATCGTTGTCGAGCCTTTAAAAATTCATGCAGATTCTGCCGGTCCACATCAAAGTGAGGTGTAAAGACAATCTGTTTCACGCCCTGTAAAGCCGACATTTCTAACATCTCATAAGCCATCTCTATCGAAGAAGCTCCATCGTCTATGCATGGAAGCATATGGCAATGCAGATCACTCAACCATTCCATCTTTTGACTTTTCTTTGCCGTAACCATATTCCTGATAGGCATAATACGATCTTCCATACGCACTTTTTTGCGAATCATAGTCATTTAAAACGGCACCCACTAAATTCGCCTGCACATCCTCCAATGCCTGTCTTGCGCGGACAAAGTTTTGTTTTGTGGAAACATTTGAGCGTGCTACTAAAACACACCCATCGACATATCGGCTTAAAATAGCTGCATCGGTCACAACACAAACCGGTGGAGTATCAATAATCACATAATCATACGATACTGAAACATTTTGTAAGAGTTGTACCATTTCTGCTGAACCCATCAATTCTGCCGGATTATCGGGAATCGTTCCACACAACAAGACATCACTTCGTATGACATCACTGAAAAAAATGGCATCATCTAAAGTACATTTCCCGGCTAAAACATCGGTCACGCCAAAATTCCGACGATTCTTTTTTAGATAAGCAGCTACACTGCTTTTTCGTAAATCACAATCCATCAAAAGTACCTTTTTTCCACTTTCAGTCAGTGAACAAACCAGGTTTAGACAAAGAGTTGTCTTTCCTTCATTGGGAGATCCGCTCGTAACCAAAATTGAATGATATCCATTTTTGGCCGCCAGGAAATCTAAGTTGGTCCGTAACGACTTATAAGCCTCCACATAGGCAAAAGGAGCTTGTTCCTGATTGACAAGTTTGATGGGGGATTTCTTCGTTTTTCTGTTTTTCAAATTCAACATTTCAATCACCTCTGTATGCTGGAATAATTCCCAGTAAAATCAGGCCATCCTGTTGAAGATCCTTTCCCTCTTTGATGCGGCTGTTCAACAAACTGTATATCAAAATAACCACAGAAGATAAAAGGAAACCTCCCAAAAACGAAAAGAAAGCATTTTTCAATCGATTGGGGGATACGGCATGCTCATTTAACGTAGCCGCCGAAACCAACTCCATGGAACCGGCTTTAACGGCTTGTACGATGACACCCGGTGCAACCTGAGTAATTTGTGTGCAAACTTTTTGTGCCACCTGCGGATCCGTTGCCAATACACTAATTTCCATGACCTGTGTGCCGTTGACCGGCTCTACACCTACAAATTTCACATCTTCCTTATAATTGTGCTCCATGCTTAAATTGGAAATCACCTGATCCATCACTGTATCACTGGTAATGATCACACTATAGGTATCGACCAGCTTTTCGGCTGAATTGATCTGATCGGATGTCACAATATCTCTTTGACCCGGATTAACGATCATCATCGCTTTGGATTCATATAGAGGTGTTATAAAAACAACAGAATATAGAAACCCCAATACAGCACAGAGTATACCGCACAGTAAGATCATGCCTGCGTGATGCCACAGAGTCATAAACAAACGACCCAGATCAATATACTCGTCTTGCTCCTGATACGTATCTTTTCTCATATTTCGATACCCTGCTTTCTAGTTTTATTTTATGACTTATATTATACTATAGTCATTAACTGTTTCATTATAGCTATTACTAATATGGCTTGACAAGTCTAATGTTCAATAGAAACGGAAAGGAATGCCCTCTATGACAAAAAAAGACAGAACACTATTTACGATCATTTCCATCTTGCTTGTACTTTGCACAGGATATCTGATGATGACGCTGATTCAACTAAAGATTTTGCCACCTCGCTTTTTGTTTTTGTTGACAGCCTTTCTCTGTACATTAGATACCTTATTGATTTTGCTTCAGCATAAAGTTCTTCAAAAAACATGGAAAAGATGGGTTTGTGCCGTATCGGCAATACTGGTTGCCATCAGCAGCGGATTTATCGGCTTTTCTATACAAAGCACGCAGGTAATGTTAGAACAAATTTCCGGTATTTCTCACAGTGCTTCTATGGTCTCTGTGATTGTCAAAGAAAGCAGCAGCTATCAGAAGATTCAAGACCTGCAGGGGCGATCGATCGGAGTATTGCGAACAATATCCCGCAACAAGACCGACCGATGTCTAGAGGCCATACGCGAATTAAAGGTCGATTTTGACGAACAAAACTATGACTCTCTGGTCAATCTTCTCCAGGCTTTTTATGCAGGGCAGGTGGAGTCTGTGATTTTGCCGGAATCCAGCCGGTCAAATGTTACAGATATGGAAGCATATGCGAATTTCAATCAAAACACACGCGTTATTTTTCAAAAAGAAGTTGACTTAAAAGATACGATGCAGTCCGATGCCGTAGATGATGTCACAAAAAATCCCTTTAATGTACTGATTACAGGAAGTGATTCCAGAACCGGTATTCAAGATACCGGAAGATCCGATGTCAATATGATTGTGACTATCAATCCAACTACACACAAAATTTTATTGACAAGTATCCCCAGAGATTATTATGTAAAAACTGTTTGTGATGCGGATGACGGCTGTCAAAATGGCGCCATGGATAAATTGACACATACCGGATTAAATGGAACCAATACAACAAAAATGACTCTTGAGAACTTATTTGGTATCAAAATCAACTATTCTTTTAAAGTCGGATTTGAAAGCGTTCAGGAAGTCGTAGATGCATTGGGTGGTATTGATGTAGATATTCCGCAGGAAGCAGCGGTTGGCAAGAATGTTCAAAATGATGGTTTTCATATCGAGGCCGGTCTGCAGCATCTCGACGGAAAAACGGCTTTACGCTTTTCCAGAGAGCGGTATGCCTATGCCAGCGGGGACAGACAGCGCACTCGTAACCAACAAATTGTGCTGATGGGCATCATCAATCAAATCAAATCACCGTCGATTCTGGTCAATTATGCTTCTTTATTAAATGCACTGGGCGATTCTTTCCAAACCAACTTATCAAAAGATGAAATCGCTGCACTGGTGCAGTTTCAACTAGATCAAAATCCCAGCTGGACTATCGAACAATTCATGGTCGATGGAACCGGAGAGCAGTTAATGTGCGCCGAATTGGGAAACACAGCTTATGTCATGGTTCCCAATCAAGAAACAGTAAAGACTGCCATTCAAAAAATAAACACAGTTCTGGATGGAAATTAAGACCATGCAAAATAAAATCCCACCTCAACAACTGAGGTGGGATTCATTCTATTTAAATGAATTTTTAAAACGTTCAAACGGGCTTTCCTTTTGCCCTTTACGTAGCTGTTCATATAAGTCACGTTCTTTACGTGTCAGCTTCCTTGGAATTTCAATCATCACTTCAACAAATTCATCACCTGTTTGACGAGAAGTTTTGACACCTTTCCCTTTCAAACGAAATTTTGTATTAGGCTGTGTTCCTTCCGGAATTTTCAACTCGACATCACCATATACGGTCGGTACCTGTACACTGGTTCCGATTGTCGCATCCAAAGCACTGATTGGTACTTTGATGTAAATATCATTTCCTTCTCGTTTAAAAGTAGAATGTGGCTGTACGATGATTTCAATATAAAGATCACCATTTGGTCCACCGTTAGATCCACGTTCTCCTTTGCCTGCGATACGAATCTGTTGACCGGTAGAAATGCCAGCCGGAATCTTTATATCCAGCTTTACACGTTTATGCTCATAGCCCTTGCCATGACATTTGTGACAAACATGCGTAACTTTTTTACCCGTTCCATGACAATCCGGACAAACAGACTGCTGCTGAATCACACCAAACATACTTCTTTGTTGTGTCATAACATAACCGCTACCATGACATGTCGGACATGTCTGTACATCTTCAGGATGTTCGGCTCCACTGCCATGACAATGCGAACATTGTTCATCCACTTCTAAAGTAATGGTTTCGGTCTTGCCAAAGATCGCATCCATAAAATCGATACGCATCTGCATATAGCGATCCTGCCCCTGACGAGGCTGATTAGCACTTCTTCGGGAGGAACCTCCAAAGCCAAATCCGGAGCCTCCAAAGAAAGAACCGAAAATATCATTCAAGTCCCCGAAGTCACTGAATCCACCCTGGAATCCGCCCTGACCAAAGGCACCGTCCATACCGGCATGTCCAAACTGATCATAACGGGCACGTTTATCTTTATCGCTAAGGACCTCGTAGGCTTCATTGATCTCTTTAAATTTATCTTCAGCCCCTGGATCCTTATTTACATCCGGGTGATACTTCATGGCCAACTTTCGGTAGGCTTTCTTGATCTGATCCTCTGTGGCATCTTTGGCAACGCCCAGTACTTCATAATAGTCTCTTTTTTCAGCCATGATTTCCCTCCTTATCTCATGATAAAGTTCTAGCAACAGCTAGAACTTTAAAAATTAGTGTTTTTCGGTAAATTCACCATCGACAACATCATCATTAGTATGCGTTGTGTTGTCTTGTCCGCCCTGGTTAGCCTGCTGCTGATACATCTGCTGACCAGCCATCTGTGCGGCCTTTTCCAAAGCTTCTAATTTATTGCGGACATCTTCCATATTATTCTCATCCAGAGATTTCTGCAAGTCATCACGCAATTTTTTCGTTTCTTCTGCCTGTTTGGCATCAATTTTGTCTTTGCCATCCTCTAACATCGCATCGATCTGTGCAATGAATCCTTCGGCACGGTTACGTAAATCGATTTCATCTTTACGTTTTTCATCTTCGGCCTTATGTTCTTCGGCTTCACGAACCATACGATCGATTTCATCATCACTTAATCCGCTGGAGTTCTGGATCGTGATAGACTGTTCTTTTCCGGTTCCCTTATCTTTAGCGCTGACATGAACGATACCGTTGGCATCGATATCAAAGGTAACTTCAATTTGAGGGACACCACGACGAGCCGGTGCGATACCTGTCAACTGGAAGTTTCCTAATTCTTTGTTATCGGCAGCCATTGGACGTTCACCCTGCAATACCTTGATATCTACAGCCGGCTGGTTATCTGCAGCTGTTGAGAAGATCTGCGATTTACTTGTTGGGATCGTTGTATTACGTGGAATCAATACAGTCATAACACCACCCATAGTTTCGATACCTAATGACAATGGTGTAACATCCAGCAACAATACGTCTTTTACATCACCAGAGATAACACCACCCTGAATGGCAGCACCCATGGCAACGGCTTCATCCGGGTTAACAGAATGGTTAGGATCTTTACCTAATGCCTTGCGTACAGCTTCCTGTACAGCCGGGATACGAGTGGATCCACCAACCAACAATACCTGGTCGATATCACTCTTAGACAATTTGGCATCACGCAATGCGTTTTCAATCGGAATCATTGTACGATCTACCAAAGATTTTGTCATTTCATCAAATTTAGCACGTGTTAATGTAGCTTCAAAGTGCAATGGACCACTGGCTCCGGCAGAGATAAATGGCAAGCTGATCTGTGTCTGCATAACACCACTTAAATCTTTCTTTGCCTTTTCAGCAGCTTCTTTTAAACGCTGTAAAGCCATTGTATCTTGTTTCAAATCAATTCCGTTTTCTTTCTTGAAAGTATCAGCCATCCAATCAACCAATACGTTATCGAAGTCATCTCCACCTAAGTGGGTATCACCGTTTGTTGATAATACTTCAAAAGTACCGTCAGCCAAATCCAGGATACTAACATCGAATGTTCCTCCACCTAAGTCGTAGATCAAAACTTTCTGTTCTTTATCTGTCTTATCAATCCCATAAGCCAAAGCAGCCGCTGTTGGTTCGTTGATAATACGTTCTACTTCCAATCCGGCGATCTTTCCGGCATCTTTAGTAGCCTGACGCTGAGCATCGTTGAAGTAAGCCGGTACAGTGATAACTGCTTTTGTGACAGGTTCTCCTAAATAATCTTCTGCATAAGATTTCAAATACTGCAGGATCATCGCACTGATTTCCTGTGGTGTGTATTGTTTTCCTTCGGCCTCTACTTTCTGGTTTGTACCCATCAAACGTTTAATGGATGAAATCGTATTTTTGTTGGTAACTGCCTGACGTTTAGCGGCATCACCGATAATACGTTCTCCGTTTTTAAATGCTACAACACTTGGTGTTGTACGATTTCCTTCCGGGTTAGGGATTACTTTTGAATCCTTACCTTCCATGACAGCCACACAGCTGTTTGTTGTACCTAAGTCAATACCAATAATTTTTGCCATAGTCGATTCCTCCTTTACTCACTTACCTTCACTAAGGCAGGTCTTAATATACGATCCTTTAACATATAACCTTTCTGCATCACTTCGATGACCATTCCCGGCTCTACACCTTCCTTGGCTTCCTGCATCAAAGCCTGCATCGTATTGTGATCAAAAGGTTGTCCCATTGCTTCAATTTCTTTGATTCCCTCATTTGTCAGCACATTGACTAACTGCTGATGAATCATTTCGAATCCTTTGACATAATTTAAAACTTCTTCATTTTCACTTTGAACCATCAAAGCTCTTTCCATACCATCCAAGATCGGAAGAAGTTCCAGTCCGGCCTGCTGGAAACGATATTTCTTTGTCATATCCGCTTCATTCTGCAGACGCTTTTTCATATTTTCTGTATCGGCATAGGCACGAGCTACATCGTTTTTAGCCTTTGCCAATTCTTCTTTCAAATTTTCGATCTCTGCTTCTAAAGGATTGACTTCTTCGACATTCGCTTCCTTGTCCGCATCATTCTGTTCTTTGATTTCCGGCTGTTCTTCCATCTTTTTTTCTTCTTTTTTCTCATTCTTTTTGCTCATCGTCATTTCCGCCTCCTTTTTGTGCAAAGACATCTTCAATCACGCTGGACATGTAATCCATCAGGGCAACCACTTTGGAATACTGCATTCGATTTGGCCCTACGACCATCAACTGCCCTTCCTCATCGTTGTTGTAATGAAATTTTGTCGTAACGACCGAACAATCTCCAATCTGCAGCAACTCATTTCGCTGATCAATCTGAATCGCCACATTATCTTCTTGATCGGTCCACTGATGAAATAAGCTGGAGCTTTCCAATACAGCCATCAGCTCTTTCAGCTTATTTAAATCGCTGAATTCCGGTTGATACAACATATTGCTTCTTCCGGAAACCTTGACCTTTTCTGTGGCAAAACGCATAAATGCTGTCACAAAGGCTTCAAACAGCACTTCGTGACGAACAACCTTGGCTGCCATCAAAGGCTCGATTTCTTTCATCTTGTCAACGACTTCACTGATAGGTGTTCCTACCAGCTGATCATTCAACAAATCCGTACATGTCTTAATATCCTGTACCGATACTTCCGTACCAAAATCAAAGACTTTATTCTCTGTATGGCCCTGATCGGTCACGATAATGCCTACTGCACTTTTTTC
Source organism: Faecalicoccus sp. LCP19S3_E2 (assembly GCF_052121255.1). Taxonomy (NCBI): domain Bacteria; kingdom Bacillati; phylum Bacillota; class Erysipelotrichia; order Erysipelotrichales; family Erysipelotrichaceae; genus Faecalicoccus; species Faecalicoccus sp. LCP19S3_E2. Next base: position 106,088 of record NZ_JBQKEP010000001.1, read on the forward strand.
ACTGATCGGAATCAGTTGTACATGCTGAAGCTTTTGTGAACGACTGTCCGGCCCTAAGACAATGCTCGTTAGATTGGTCATGTGACTTAAGATATCACAACTTTTTTCTACGACTTCATCCAATGAATAATGTCTTTCGGAAAATACCTGCTGCAAAGAATGTTTCACATTGGCATCCAGGTTGGTTTCCATCAGATTTTCTACATAGTACCGATATCCTTTTTGACTGGGAACACGACCGCTGGATGTATGTGTTTTTTCCAACAGGCCCACTTTTTCAAGGGCTGCCATCTCGTTACGAATCGTAGCTGATGATACCGGAAAATCCAACAGCTGCATCAAAGTCTTTGAGCCGACCGGTTCTGCACATCGTGTAAATTCATCGACGATCGTTTTAAAGATGATTTTTTGACGTTGTGTCAGTCCCATATCCAAGCCCCTTTCTAGCACTCTTGTTCTCTGTCTGCTAACAGTATATCATATTCTTTAGCAAACGCAAGGATTTAGTGCTAAAAATTCAAGAAATTTTAAATGATTTTTCTCGTTTTGGTTTGCTACAATAGAAATATGAAACAAATAGAGTTTATAAACACAACCGTTTACGGTGCTGTAACACTAAAAGATGCGACCCGTCCCGATCAAAACAACATGGCTTTGCACGTATGTAATGATGAACAAGGTGTATTATCCAATCGAAAAGAGTTGGAAAAGATCACAATTCCGCTAGAAAACTGGGCTTTGCCATGGCAAAAACATACCGATCATTTTTATCATGTTACATCAAAAGATAAAGGAAAGGGGGCCTTTGATAAATATACCAGCATCATGGATGTCGATGCCCTTTATACAACCGAGCCAAATGTATTGATCGGTGTCTTTACCGCCGATTGTGTTGGTATCTTATTGGTCGATGAAACAACGCCTTGTCTTTGTGTGATCCACTCCGGATGGAAAGGTACCGTACAACAAATCACCGCAAAAACCATAGATCACCTCATTCAAAATCAGCTTATCCATCCCAAAACTACACAGGCTTTTTTTAGTCCCAGCCTGCAGTTTGATTCGTTGGAAGTAGGTATGGAAGTCATAGAACAGATACAGAAGCTGCCTATAGATACTTCTTCATATATTCGCAGGTTATCCAACGAAAAAGCTTTATTAGACAATCAGGGAATCAATGCCCAGATGTTGATCAATGCCGGTATCGCAAAAGAAAACATTCATCTATCTTCCATCGATACGCTAACCGATATAGACAATGGATTCAGTTATCGCAGAAACAATTGTTTAAAGGAATTTCCTAAATGCGGTGAACATTTCACCTATGGCTATATAAAAGAAAAAACCTCGCATTGAGGTTTTTACGCCTTTTCAGGCAAAGGATGAATAATTTGTATCCGTATTAGGAGGATACAGATATGATTAGTGGTCCTCATGGACAAGCTCATTGTAGCTAAAACCCATAAAAAAACAATTTATCCTTGTTATTTCGATGAAACAAAATATTTAAAATCGTTTTTCAAAAAGTTTTTAAATATCAAATCTTCTGAACAAAAATTTTCTATTCTTTCAATCTTTCGCTATAATACATTTGAAAAGAGGAATGGATATGTCCAGAAAAAAAGAACTTCGTCAATCAAAGATTCGTCAGATTTTATTAGAAGAAAGCCGAGTACGCGTAATCGATCTTGCCAAAAGATTGGGAGTCACACCGGAAACCTTACGTAATGATATCAGTGAAATGGAAGCACAATCTTTACTGATTCGTGAACACGGCTATGCCCGTATTCAAAATCCGATGCAGGAAACCCCATTATTATTTCGAAATCAGGAAAATGCAGAAGCCAAAAAACGAGTCGGCATCCGTGCTTTAAACGAGATCCAGGATGGTTCGGTTGTCTTTTTAGATTCCGGAAGTACCGTTCTGCTGGGAATTCCTGCTTTGCAGGGTAAAAAAAGCTTGACCATCGTAACGAATTCTTTACCGTCAGCCCAACAATGCGCTGCCTTTAATTTCGATATTCTCTTTACCGGCGGTATGATTTATAATGCCGGATTACGCGCCTACGGAACCTTTGCCATTGAAATCATCGATCATGTACATATTGATCTTGCGATCATGGGAACTGACGGCTTTAAAGACTGTGAAGGCTTTACTTCCACCAACATCAATGAACTGGGATTTAAACGACATGTCATGAATCAAACTGAAAAGTTGATCATGGTCACAGACAGCTCCAAGTTTCATGACAAAGCCCCTTTCACATTTTGTAAATTCCGCGAATTTGATATGCTTGTGACCAACGAGATTTCACAGGATGATTTAAACCTTGTCAAAGATATAAAAAAGATCATCCAGGTCTAAGCCATAGGATGATCAATTGTTAATACAAGATATACTTTTTTATCCGATTTGATATGTGCCAATAAATTCTCTTCAATTTGAGAAGGCGTCATTGTTTCATCATACGGAATGACCAGATCAAAGACCAGATTTACGTGTGTTGGACCGGATACGATTCGAAAATCATGAAAATTCCAGGAAACACCCAAAGCTTGTATCGCATCGGCGACAAGCTTTTTATAACGCTCAGTCAACGGATCATTGACTTTGACAGGATCCATATGTAGAACCAGTTCAATACCCATCTCTTTTTTGATTTCTCTTTCAATATTGTCAATGGCATCATGCACTTTAAAAATATTATCCGAAGCATCGACTTCCACATGTGCACTGGCAAACAAACGATTAGGTCCATAATTATGAATCATCAAATCATGAACGCCTAATACTTCCGGGCTCTTTAAGATAAAGCGATCTATTTTATTCACCAAGTTCGGGTCTGGCGCTTCTCCCAATAGCACATTTAAAACTTCACGAATCAAGGTATAAGCATTATATAAGATAATGAATGAAACGATGATTCCCATGTACCCGTCTAAATTCCATCCAACTAACGGAGAGATCAACGTTGATAAAAAGACAGCGCCCGTTCCCATGACATCACTGATCGAATCTAATGCCGTTGCCTCCAACAAAGAAGAATCATACACTTTAGAAAGCTTTTTATTGTAAGCATACATCCATAATTTAACAACGATGGAAATGCCTAAGATCACAAGTGTGACGATGCGAAAGTCGATGGCTGAAGGATGCAGGATCTTTTCGATACTTTCTTTAGCCATTTCAATACCGATATATCCTACGATCAATCCCACAAACAAGGAAGCAATGGTTTCACTTCGCTCATGGCCAAAAGGATGATCTTCGTCAGCCGGTTTATTGGATACGACAAAAGAGACGATGGAGATGATATTACTGCAGGCATCGGACAAGTTGTTGATCGCATCAGCACGAATGGAAACGCTGTTGACAATCACTCCGATAACATATTTGATCACAAATAAAAACAGGTTAGCTAAAATCCCGATAAAACCGCATAGTCTTCCTACAGCACTTCTAACACCTGAATCTTTCGTGTTTTGATAATCTTTTACAAATCGTTTGACTAATAAATTTACCATACCGCGATTGTATCAAAACACTTTAAAGCATTCAATCAATTTTAGTTACGTTATTCTTACTTTTATGGTACAATACTTGGGCACGGAGACGTATCGAAGTGGTCATAACGAGCTCGACTCGAAATCGAGTTGCCTTCACGGGCACGTGGGTTCGAATCCCACCGTCTCCGCCATTATTCTATATAGTAGTTTGAACGGTAAATTATTGTAATTTATCGTTTTTTAAGTTTTAGAACACTTTTTGAATTCCTTCCATTTCTGTCAAAATAAATCTTTCTTTCCTTTTAATCTCTTTCTAATCCTCTCAAAAACTTCATCATGTGTATATTTTTCATCCGTCATTTCCGCAAGATGATCTGCTTCAGATAACCTTGTTTCCAAGTCATCTATCGATTTATAATATTTATCAATAATGAAATTTACAGTATCTCTGCCCATTTTCAATCCGTTTGATTCAATATAATCTATCATTTCAATAAGTTGTTTTTGAATACTATTGTTTTTGTTTTCATCTTGCTACCTGTTCTTTATGAATCTTCATATGTTTGAATCTTTTAAAATATCCTCAAACATTTCATAAACTAGAATTTAAGCCTTACTCAATCCAACACCATTTTTTAAGCTTAATATAACCTGTCATATTCATAATTAAAGTGATTCGAATTTACTAACATCTTTAACTTTTCTTCAGATATCACACGATGTTTTTTAATTTTATACTATTTTGAGCAATATTTTATTCCATCATCATTACCTTTATTTTCTATCGACTATATATAGTATAACACTATTAAGATCATAAACTTTTTTCATTTATTTGAATTATTTCCTTTCAACAAGCCTTTATAAAAGAGTATAAAACTAATCAGGATGAAAATCACCCTGATTAGTTTTCTTTACTTAATTAACCAAGCATAGTCTTGACGACAATCTACGACATAATCCACATAAACCTTTTTATTAATGATTTGATAAATCATTAAATATCTTTTTCCAAAAATGACATAGCGGTATTTATATTTCGCAATATACTCACTGTCCAACCATGGATAACGAGTTGGCATAAATGAAAGTGAAGAAGATGTTTCTTGAAAGTCCTTCGTTAGTTTCCTTGCTGCTTCTGGGCTAACCTGTGCCAAAAAAGCCGCATGAGATACCAATATCTTTGTTGCCTTCTGCGATACAATGACTTGATATTCATTCATTTCTTCCATTTTTAACAACCTCTTCAATTATCTCGTTCATCATTTTGGATACCTGATCTACGCTATATCCAGTGTTGCCAAGGAGGCGTTCTTCTTCAACAGAGACTAACTCTTCCCGTAATTTCAACATTTTCTCTCTTTGCTCATAAGTCTCCAAATCCATTACAACCAAATCTCCCTCACCATTTTTCGTCAAGAAAACAGGTTCTTTAGTTTGCCGGCAAAGATCAGCAATTTCATTATAGTTTTGGCGAATAGCTGCAGATGGTCTAATGTTCATAACTTCCTCCTCATAGTATAATTATATCAATATTATACACTAAAAGTGCTATATTTGTAGAATAAAAGCCAGAATTCTATGATATCCTGGCTTAAAGTGTATATTATGATTGATTGTTTAAAATCCTTATTTTGTTAAAATCTGTAAGATCCAGTCTTTATCCTGTGTGGTTTTCATTTTTTCTAAGACCACTTCATCTTCCAGTGCAGTACAAACCTTGGATAAGACTTCCATATGTTCTCCGCCTTTGCCGGCAATGCCGATGACAAGCTGCGCTTTTTCTTCACCGAATATTACACCATCTGGATACTGCAACAGCACAATACCGGTTTTCTTGATGGTATCATCTCCATGTGTCGTACCATGCGGAATGGCTAGTCCCATACCGATATAGGTCGTGACGATCTTTTCACGCTCTAACATGGCTGGTACATAATCTTCCGTAACATAGCCTAGTTGAACTAACAGCTCGCCGGCAGCAGTAATGGCTTCTTCTTTAGAAACTGATTTTTGTCCTAACAGAATGCCATCTTTGATCAATACATCCGATGCGAATAAAGAGCTTATTTCTTCTTCCGGTTCTTCCGGTGTTGCCTCTGTCACTAAAGCATCTCCGGTAGAAAGCTGGAAATACAATTCATCAAGGGCCGGATCGGCCAATAAATTCTTGATTGTTACTAAAACCGCCTGTGGCGCACATGCCTTTGCCCGGTCCTGCAGTACCGTTTGCACAACGGCAATGTCACCATCCGAAGGTATATTATCGACTGAAGTATTTGTCACTACAATATCCGGACGAACTGCTTTTAATCGATTTCTAAATTTTGTTGCACCCATTGCGCTGGATCCCATACCGGCATCACAGGCAAAGACAATTTTCTGCGCATTGAAAATATTTTGTGCACTGATCAATCCTTTGCCTGTGCTTTCATTCCACTGACTTGATTTTGGGCTCTTCCAAAGACTGTGATTTTGTACTTGTCATTTTAATGATCGGACTGGCAATCGCAAAAGAAACACCGGCGGCAAGAATAACGCCTATTGCGGTAGGAATGATCGCATCCTTGGGAGCCATCGACATAAACGCAATGATCGATCCCGGAGAAGCCGGCCCCTGCAAGCCACATCCCATCAATGCATAGAAGGCAATCGCACATATGTTTCCTAAAATCGGTGCAATGATCACGATCGGATTCATTAAAATATAAGGGAAATAAATCTCATGAATTCCACCAAAGAAATGAATGATGATCGCACCCGGTGCGGAATCTTTAGTTGCCTGATCCTTGGAAAAGATCCAATAAGCTAACAACACGCCGAGTCCCGGCCCAGGATTGGCCTCCAGCATATACATAATCGAGCGACCGGTTTGAGAAGCTTGTTCAATACCAATCGGTGTAAAAATGCCATGATTGATCGCATTATTTAAGAACAAGACTTTGGCCGGTTCCACAAAAATCGCTACCAGTGGTAAAAGGGCATGATTGATGAGAATGTTAACCCCCATCATTAATATCGCTAAGATAGCTTCCATCAACGGACCGATCAGGTAATACCCGAAAATCGCCGGGATCATACCAAAAATACCGACCGAGAAATTATTGATCAATATCTCGAAATCGGCAGGCATATGCCCTTCCATCATCTGATCGAATTTTTTGGAATTTATCGCTTTTTAGCTTCAAAACAATAAAATATGAACCAATACACTATGCTTTTCTCTTTTTTACCATCCAAAATAATCCGTTTTCCATGTCTTTTATCCATCATTCCCACCAGATCATCCGCTTCGCATCATTTTGTTTCTAGCTTAAATTAACGCTATAATCAAATCCATAGTGGAAATAATGGAATACTCTATCCTAAAAAATGAATAATTTACTTCGATTCAAACTATTAGAAATGGTAAGTCCAGTACTTCTTATCATACTGTATATCTCAAAAATCACTACACAACCAAACCTGTACATCAAGCCAATTCAGACTTTACTTTCAAGCATAACAAAGGAACACATCCCTAATTAGAAAAAGAAATTTAAACACATTCATGATATCATGATATTTAAAATAACTTAGATTCAAATTCATCAAATATAGAAGAAGCCAGAAAGCTACATTCAATCAAATCACAATAATTTCAATCATTTTCCATACAGATCCTGGGTATTCAAACATAACTTATACTTCATCCATTTTTAAATATCCACAAATAAAAGGACTGCATAGTTTAATCAATACAATCCTGGTTTTTATATTATAAATCTTTAGTATTTGGAACAGTCTCATTTGAATACTATCGATCAAGTAATCGCTTTTCACCCTCCAGTTTTTTAATATGACTTATTTCCTGGCTTACTTCTAAGCATCCTAAGTATTTCCCTTGATCATTACGGACCGAAAAATATTGTATCAAAATAAACTGACCGCGCATTTGAATCCAAAACGACTCACTCTGTCTTTTACCACTTTTAAAACCTTCAAGAATATCTTCTACAATATGTACACTCGCTGATGGATGACAATTGCGTACATTTCTTCCAATAACAGAAACAGAGCGAGCGAATATACGATCTTTAGGTTTTGAAAAGAAGGCCACTTTATCATGCTCATCCACAAAAGTAATATCAACCGGCAAGCTTGAAAACACTCCAATCAATTGTTCTACATTCATTCTTCCTGTTTGTAAATCAATATATCCTTGTGGTAAATCTTTAGTTCCTTCTGTATGTTGATCAAAAGATACATTCGGCTCATCCATAAAAGCAAAACCATATTCAAAACTTTCCTGAAGTAATTTTTTATCCGTTTTGTCATCCATTTCTTCTTTTGCACATGGGATTAATATCCGTTTTTGCATAACGATAAGGCTTGAATAAGTGACATACAATTCACCTAAATCCTTTTGTACTGTGGACTCTTCACAATTTTGTTCAAGATCTAGTTTTACCTTCTTTAATATTTCTCTAGCCTTATTATTCATAGACCACATCAGGCTTACACCTTCAAAACATGGATCTGTTTTTTCTAAAAATGGAAACAAGATATTCTCTAATTTTTTCATGTGTTTATCATAATCGTCCAGATGACAAACACGTTCTATTAATTGTTTTTTGGCATTTGGTTCTGGTAATTGAATAATCACTTTTTGGAGATGTAATAAATAATGATCTAAACATTCATTTTCTTGTAATAACGATCCAAGAAAGGTATTTTCATCTAAATCTTGTATGATATATTTTTCTAAATGTTGTCCAAACAAATTCATTAACATAGGTACTTGTTTTAATGCTTCTTCATGAGATAATCCATTTTTGATGCGATGGTTTTGTACTAGAAAAATGTCTTTTGGTTGAATGGATTCAATCGTGTCTTTATAGGATTCATATAAAGTTACTTTATCATCCGTAACTAAAAGTTGATCTACATACGCAATTAAACGCTCAATTTTATTTTCCATGATTTTCCTCCTTGCGTTTTATCTTTTTCTCAGTTTTAGTATACACTAAAAGTGGCTGCATTTATTAGATGTTTTATCTTTTACAGGTACTAGTGGCAAGCACATTGAATATAGTTATACATAAAACACTATAGATGAACTGTCTTTAGTTTTTCTTACGATACAATATAAAACATTCACGCAGTAAATTTGTCCCAGGCACTGAATTGTCCATTATTAAGTAAAAGAGATCTTAGGGAAAAATTAATAAATCGATACCCCCATACTTTCACATTCTTCTTTAAATGATTCAGGAAGATGGAAATCACTGACTATGATATCGGCTTCTTTCATCGAACAGAATTGATAAGATCCATCTTTATCGATTTTAGAAGAATCCATCAAGATCACGACCTTGCGGGCATTTTGAATCGCAATTCTTTTTACCTGTGCATCCTGATACGATTCACACGTAAAACCAGAATTTTTACTGAAACAAGTCACACCCATAAATACAGTATCAAAATTGACATGTTCCAAAAATTGAACCGCATCAACACCTGTCAGTGACAAAGAGTTTACATTGATGGTGCCTCCAGCTAACATACAATGAGCCTGTTTCAAGCGAGACAGCTCTACTGCACAGGAAATCGAATTGGTGAAGATGGTACAAGGCTGATCCTTTAAAACATTCGACAACATGGTTGTTGTACTGCCAGAATCAATAAAAATTGTTTGATTTGGTTTCATCAGTTCTAACGCCTTATGGGCAATTATCTTCTTGTCTTCTATATTTCGAATATAACGTTTCTTTAATACATCATCATTTCCTGTAACGATTTCCAAAGACTTCGCGCCTCCATGGATACGAACCAGCTTTTGTTGCTCATCCAATGCTTTTAAATCGGTCCTTAATGTCATATCCGAAACTGATGGAAAATGTTCCTTCAATTGATTAAACGTTACATTTCCTTGTTCATTGACATAGCGAACGATATCATTTCTTCGCTTTTCCATACCTTCCATATATAAACCTCCTGCAGCCTGTCTGCAGGAGCAGACAGACTAAGCTTCTTCTTTAAAATGACTCAACAGGTATTCTTCGGCTTTTGGGCACCACAATCCTTTGTTAGCTCCCACAATATCCGCCAGCTTTCCATAACGAGAATCCTGCGCCTCTTTGGAACGCAGATCTTCCAATGCGATTAATGGCATAGAGATATGCGTATAGATCAATTTCTTTCCTCCGGGGATCTTCGGCAAATTCAATGTCGTTTCGGCAGCCGCATCCAAACCGCCAATATGCGTTACCATAACAGCCGGGTTGATTCGACCTTGTGCCGTCAACTCTAAAGATTCTATCATATCCGCTGTATTTCCACCGGTTGTTCCCATCACATGCGTGGAATTATAATGCACATCATAGAAATTCATCTTTGCGCTAAACTGATTATCCGTTGGACCGGCAAAGAAATTCAAACAGCCATCTCGCCCTAATATGCCACTGGATTGTTCGACAACAGCCGCAACCGGTGCATAACAGAATACATCATCAAAGCCTGTCCCACCTGTCATTTCGCGTAAATATGCCACTGGATCTTCTAATTTACCTGTATTCACAAAGTGCAAGTCAATACCGTCTTTTTTGGCATCTTCGATTGGAAATAAATGGGCTACCCGATCCAAACGTTCCTGGTTTACATCCGTCACCACAATCATACCAGGACGAATATCCCGATGCAAAGCATAGGTCAATGCGCCTAATCCCATCGGTCCGGCCCCCGCCATGATGGCAAGCTTTCCACCTTTTTTGATGCCCATCTCATGAGTATAAACTCCCATTTTTGTATGATAGGCTGCATTAAATGCTCCAATACTGCATGACATCGGTTCAGCCAAGGAAGCTTCGTAATACGCTTTTCCTTTATACTCTAACAGACATCCTAACTCCATGACCTCGGCAGGAATGATACAATATGTCGCATCGCCTCCGAAAAACTCATAAGAATACCCCGGTGACCACATCGTTCCTTTGTAGTTTAATGCCGGCTGCAATGTAAATTTCATACCCGGTTTAAACTTGTCCTGATGTTTGGCACCGACCTTAACGATATCACCGGCCATTTCGTGTCCCATAATAGCCGGGTGATCGGCTACATCTTCATGCACCCTCTTGTGTTTCGTTCCTAGAATAGCACATTTGTAAGTGGACATACAAATGCTGTCGGAGACAACCTTGACCAGGATTTCATCTTCTTTAATTTCCGGCAACTCAAATTCATCTAACCGTAAATCATTCGCGCCATGTAAGCGTACTGCCTTAACTTTCATTTTAACAACTCCTTTCCCTTTTTATTGTCGTTTCAAAAGTTACAGCTTTATATTATCACGAAAAAAATAGGTTATCAACTGTTAAAACAACAATTTATATTTGACTTTCAACAATCTCGATGGTATTCTGTTTTTGTCAAAAGAAAAGGAGACTTACTATGATCTATACCGTTACTTTTAATCCCTCGCTAGACTACATTATCCAAGTCGATCATTTTATGACCGGTCAAATCAATAAGACCACCTATGAAAAGATCCTGCCCGGTGGAAAAGGCATCAACGTCGCCATCGTTTTAGCAAATTTTGGTCATGAAAGCACAGCATTAGGCTTTATGGCCGGTTTTACCGGAAAAGAAATTGAACATCGTTTGGAAAACTTTGGCTGCTCTTCTTCCTTTATCCAAGTTAAAGAAGGATTTTCCCGTATCAATGTCAAAATGAAATCCGATGAAGAAACCGAAATCAACGGAATGGGACCTGCTATCCAACAGGAAGATATTGAAAAGCTGTTTGATCAACTTAAAGTTTTAACCGACCAGGATATTTTAGTTATCTCCGGCAGCATTCCTAGTACATTACCCGATACAATGTACGAACAAATCATAGAATATGTACAGCCGAATCACTGCAAGGTTGTAGTCGATGCCACGAATACGTTATTGATGAAAGTTTTGCGCTATCATCCGTTTCTAATCAAACCCAATAATATTGAATTAGGTGAAATCTTCGATGTAACCTTAAATACGCAGGAAGAAGTGATTCCCTATGCGCATAAGCTGCAGGAGCTGGATGCTCGTAATATTTTAGTATCCATGGCCGGTAAAGGAGCCATTTTATTGGATGAGAGTGGCAAAGAATATCGATTACCGGCTCCGAGAGGAAATGTGATCAATTCTGTTGGTGCCGGTGATTCTATGGTAGCCGGTTTTATCTCCGGTTGTATCGAATCCAATTATGATTATGAATATGCGTTTTTAAAAGGGGTATGTAGTGGCAGTGCCAGTGCTTTCTCAGAAAACTTATGCACCAAAGAAGAAGTAGAAGCGTTAATGAAAACCATGAAGCTTTAATAAAGCTGTTGCGATTTAAACAACAGCTTTATTTCGTTGTCTTCCGATGCACCAAGGAAAGAATCGTTTTATGATTTGAAAACAAATACCACATAGAGCTAATGTGAGAACCGTAAGAAGTAGCGACAATATAAAATTTTCACGAACCGCATCTGTGCTCCAACATAACAATATAGATACAACTTTAATCAGTATTCGATAAACCGGGCCATGTACACAAAGAATGACTAGACTTATCTTACCCAGGTATTCTAAAATCCTATTTTTATGCAAGAGCACCGAGAATATCCATGCCGACACAATACCAAGCATTGCGGTTACATACCACATAATTCCTTGATTTATAGAACAATAAGAAAAGAAAAAACTCATCGTCAATAAAAAGACAATACAAACCCTTTGATAAGAAATAGGATGGGCTTGTAGTCTTTTATCCGCTTTGGACAAAGAGAAAAACGAACCGATTTTATAAAATAGGATATATCCAAACGCTTTGTCTATTCCCCATGGTAAAGAAGGCAGCCCGGCAAAGATATAGATTGCACTCATACAAAGAACAACAGGAAAACTAAGATCATATCTATACTTTTTTCCTATTCTTACAAGTGCATTGAACAATACGGTCACGATAAAAAAACAAGGTAAAAACCATAAATGAACATTAAAACTCAGATGCTCATACATACCGGATACCAGACCTTCAATCGCTTGTATAAAAGATATATCCGCACTCCTAAAACTTTTCTCAAATAACTGCCAATATAAGATCGTTGCCATGCCAAAACAAAAATACGGCCGCACTATGGTTTGTAGTCGTTTTTTAATATCGTCCCTGATTGGTTTCTCTTTATAAACCCAACCGGCCGCAAAGAAAAATAAAGGCATATGAAACGAATAAATCCATCGATAAGTTACATCATTATAGTAAATATGACCCAGCACCACGAAAAAAATGCCGATCCCTCTTAAGATATCTATGTAAGAGAATCGATTTTGTTCGATGAATATATTGGCACGGGATCTGTTTTCTGTCATGTTCTACTCTTTCTATTGAATCATTATATCATTTTTAATGACCGACTATTAAAACAAGTATTCTATCTACAAAAAGAAAACACTGTGATTTCTCACAATGTTTCTAAAATACCATTTGTACCAGTAACATATAAAATACCGTTCCTGCCGCAATCGACAACAACATGTTTCGTTTCCAAAGATGAATACCAACCACGACAAAGATCGCCAAAAGCTCCGGAATCGCATGATTGCCACTCCATAGACTGACATTTCGTAAACAGTAAATAATCAAGAGTCCAAATAAGGCTCCCGGTAACACTTTCCCTAAATATTGAATATATTTTGGGGTTTCTTTATGGGCCGGAAAGACTAAAAAAGGAAGAAATCGGGTAATCATCGTTCCCAAGACGCACATGGCCACCGTTATGATCTGTTTTACAAGGCTCATACTGTATCCTCCTCCTTTTCTTCTATGCGTTTTCTGGCAGCACTTAAACAAATTAAGATACCGGCAATGGCAGGAATCATAAAATTATCCGCACCAAAAAACAGCAACATCAACAATGAAACGCCCAACCCAATATACGAATTCAAATGATTCTTATCTTTTAGATACTGTTCCAAAAAGATCACCACAAACATAGCGGTCATCACAAAGTCTAAACCTTCGGTATTAAACGTGATCAAAGAACCAAACAAACCACCTAACGTAGCTCCCAATACCCAATAAATCTGATTCAACAAAGTCACAAAGAACATGAACCAGCCTGAATCTACATCTTTGGGAACATCAGCTGTATAGTTCACAGAAAAAGTCTCATCGCACATACCAAAGATCAAATAAATCTTTTTCCATCCCATTCCTTTAAATCGATCCAACATGGAAATTCCATAAAAGATATGGCGCGCATTTAAGATCAAAGTCACGATAAATGCCTGTAATGGATCAAAAGCCCCTAACAAAAAATTGACACAGACAAATTCCACGCTTCCCGCAAAGATCGTCATGGCCATCAACATCGGATACCAGAAACTAAAACCGGATACATGCATATAAATTCCGTACGACATCCCCAAGAATAAGAAACCGGTCATGATTGGAATGGTATGGGGAAAAGCGCATTTCAACGCTTTCATTTTTACATTTGTTTTCATGCTCAATACCTTACCACCAAGTTTTTCTTCATTCAATATGAAACCATGATAAAATAGAAACCATGAAACAAGTAACCGTAGGTATTTTAGCCCATGTCGATGCCGGAAAAACCACCAGTATCGAAAGTATGTTGTATCTAGCCGGAAAGCTGAAAAAGACCGGTCGTGTCGATCATCAGGATGCATTTTTAGACTACGATGCCCAGGAAAGAGCACGTGGGATCACGATCTATTCCAAGCAGGCCTTTTTCCACTATAAAGATACCGATATCACCATTATCGATACACCCGGCCATATTGATTTTTCCAGTGAGATGGAGCGTTCTTTACAAGTGTTGGATCTGGCCGTATTGTTGATCAATGGGCAGGATGGAGTACAATCCCATACCAAAACCATCTGGGAATGTTTAGAGCACTACCATGTTCCTGTCTTGATCTTTGTCAATAAGATGGATATATCCTATCAATCGCAAACCGATCTGTTACACGATCTGCAGACACATTTATCATCGAATATCGTTGATATAACTTTAGAGGATGCCCAGGAACAAATCTCTTTATGTGATGAAGCGTTATTGAATGAGTATTTAGAGAACAACACATTGTCCAAAGACAGCTTACAAATCAGCTTTGCCAAACGAACATTTTTCCCGGTTCTTTTTGGAAGTGCTCTAAAAAATGAAGGCATTGAACGATTGATGGATACGATCCTTGATTTATCTCTGGAAAAAGAATATCCAGATGAATTTGGTGCCCGCGTCTTTAAGATCACGAAAGATGAACAGGGAAATCGTTTAACCCACATCAAGATTACCGGAGGAAGCCTAAAGCCAAAACAAATGATTACAGAAACAGAAAAAGTCGATCAAATTCGATTGTACAATGGTCAAAGCTATCAGCTGCTGACACAAGCACATGCCGGTATGGTCGTTAGCTTAAAAGGAATAGAAAACCTTTCTATTGGCCAGGGACTTGGTTTTGAAAAAGACAGTCTTGTCCCTTCTCTATCTGCCTATTTAAATTATCGTCTGTTGTTGCCGCCAGATAAAAAACCGATTGAAATGATGCCAGTCTGCGATCAACTGATGAAAGAAGATCCCAGCCTTGAAATCGAATATAATGAAAATACCCATCAGATTTCTTTACGCCTTATGGGCGAAATACAAATGGAGGTCCTCCAAAAGAGAATTCAGGAACTCAGTGGTGTAACTGTCGGATTTGGTTTGGATCATGTGCTCTATAAAGAAACGATTGCCGATAGTGTCATAGGTATGGGGCACTTTGAGCCTTTACGTCATTATGCCGAGGTTCATGTTCGACTGGATCCCTTACCTCGTGGAAAAGGGTTACAGTTTGAAAATGAAGTCAAAAGTGATGATTTAGCTTTAAACTGGCAAAGATTGATCCTAAGCCATCTACAGGAAAAAGTACATCGAGGGGTTTTGACCGGTTCACCGATCACCGACATGAAAATCACACTGATTGCCGGTAAAAGTCATTTAAAACATACCGAAGGCGGTGACTTTCGACAAGCCACATATCGCGCTGTACGCCAGGGATTAAAAATGGCACAGTCTATCCTGCTGGAGCCGTATTATCGATTTACATTGACTTTACCATCACAGCGTCTAAGTAAAGCCCTCTATGATTTAGATCTAAGAAAGGCAAAGGTAGAAATCAAAGAAGTCAGTTCACAACAGATGGAAATCACAGGGATTGCCCCGGTACGTACCATGATGAACTATCAAAATGAAGTCATTGCCTACACAAAAGGACTAGGAAAATTCAGTTGTGCACTCGATGGCTATTACCCCAGTGAAGAGCAGGATAAAATCGTTGAGGAAATTGGATATGACAGCGAATCCGATCTCAGAAATCCAACCGGCTCTGTCTTCTGTGCCCATGGCTCCGGCTTCTATGTTCCTTATGATGAAGTCCAGGAATATATGCATATCCAGACCAAGAATCAAAACACTTCCTCTTATCAGACAGTTAAGCATACCGTCAAAGAAGAAGAACTGAAAAAAGTCTTCAACAGTCTTGGCGGACGAAATAAAAAAGAAGAAAAGAAACCGAGAAAGCCTAAAAAGAAAATTGATTTTGATACACAACCAAAAGAAGTTGTGCAAAGAAAAGAAGACTGTTTGATCATTGACGGCTATAACATGATCTACAGCTGGGACAATTTAAAACTTTTGGCTACCCACAATATAGAATCGGCTCGTGATGCCCTGATCGATGCGATTTCTAATTATCAAGGCTATCGACAAATTAAGATCTTGTTGGTGTTTGATGGATATCGGGTTCCTAATAATTATGGTTCATCTTATCGACAGGGTGGATTGGATGTCATCTATACAAGAACCGGGCAGAGTGCCGATCAGTACATTGAAAGAAAGGTTCATGAGCTAAAAGATAAATATCGCATTACGGTGGCCACCAGTGATGGCTTGATTCAAAATTCCATCTTGGCAAACGGGGCGCGTCGTATGTCCAGCAAAGAACTAGAAAATCAGGCATTATCGATCAACAAAAAAGCATTGCATCATCTGCAGCAGAATCACTAAATCCTGCTTGCTTACGCAATGCTTTTCTTTTGTGCCACAAAGACCCAAAAGCCTTTATCACGATTGACTTTTCGTACCATACACTCTTTTTCTCCCAAATACTGAATAGCGCTTTGAGCACCGTGTTGTTTACGCATCACCAGCCAAAATCGACCATTATTTTCCAAATGTTCCAGACATTCATCAAACAGGCGATAAATCACTTTTTTTCCGGTGCGAATCGGTGGATTCAATAAAATACATTCAAATTGCCCTTCGTGCACACCATCCTGACAATATATATTAGCTTGTACATGGTTTTCGACTATGTTCTTCTTCGCGAGTTCAACAGCCTTTTCATTGATATCAATCATAGTCACTTGGGCATTCCATTCTCTTTGACAAACGATACCAACAGGCCCGATACCACATCCAAGATCCAACATCGAAGAAGGTCTATCCTCTTCTTTTAACACCGTCTCCAACAAGATCCTTGTTCCGGTATCCAATTTATTTTTACTGAAAACTCCGGAATTGGAATGAAGTCTATAAGATTTTCCGTTGATCTGAAAAGAAAGAATCTGTGGCTTATCTTGTAAGGTCTTATCATTTTCAAAATACTGACTCATGTTTCCATTATACATTGGAAAATAAAAATGCGCCAACACTAAGTCAGCGCAATTTCTTTACTTTTCTACTTCAAAGACAACAGCTCCTAAAGCCGGTACATTCACTTCAATCATGAATGGTTGATTATGTCTAGGAATACGGATAGAGTGACATGTCTGTGGTGTCTCATTATCCCAGGTACCATGATATTTCTTCCATTGTGTATTCAATACTTCTTTATAGACCCCTTTATCCGGTACACCGAATTGTTGGTGATCATAACCATTCGTAGAGAAGTTTAAAATAATGACATAATCTTTCTTTTCCCCTCTACGAATATAGGAGAACATATTTTGCGATTGATTATCGGCATCGATCCATTGGAAACTGGACCAGTCATAATCTTTATTCCAGAAGGCATCATTTTCGTAATATAGCTTGCCTAAGTCTTCAAAGAAATGTTCAAAGGCATCATGCATCGGATATTCACGCAAGAACCAGTCACAGCTCTTTTGTTCATCCCATTCACGCAGCTGTCCGATATCATTTCCCATAAAGTTCAGTTTCTTACCAGGATGCGTAAACATATACGTATATAAAGCACGTGCCTGGGCAAATTTATCATCGTAGCTTCCCCACATCTTATCTACGATCGTACACTTTCCGTGTACCACTTCATCATGGCTAAACGGCAAGATAAAACGTTCTGAATAGAAATAAGCCATAGAGAAAGTCACATCATAGTGATGCCATTGGCGATAAATTGGATCTTTCTTTAAATAAGCTAAGGTATCATTCATCCATCCCATATCCCATTTATAGTCAAATCCAAGTCCACCATCCAACGTCGATTTTGTGACATTTGGAAAATCAGTAGAATCTTCCGCAATCAACATAATACTTCCGTTATGTGCTTCATTCAACATATAATTCATCCGTTTCATGAAATCACAGGCACCTTCATTAACACCATTGTTTTTATTGCCGTGCCAATAGATCGCATTGGAAATCGCATCCATGCGCAATCCATCAAAATGATAGACTTCCAGCCAGAAATTGGCAGCACTCATCAAGAAAGAGCGCACTTCTTCTTTCCACAGGTTAAAGTTTAATGTATCCCATTGGGAATTGGCATCTTCTTCTCGATCGTACTCATACGTTGGTGTTCCATCAAACAGACGAAGTGCATAATCATCGCGTACAAAGTGAACCGGCACAAAATCCATGATGACACCGATACCCGCCTTATGCAGTTCATTGACAAAACGCATCAGCTGTTTATTTGTTCCATAACGTGATGTGCTGGAGAAATATCCTGTACACTGATAGCCCCATGAACCATCAAACGGATATTCATTTAAAGGCATAACTTCTACATGAGTATAATGTTTTTGCTTACAGTGAATAATCAATTCTTCAATGATCTGGTCATAATGTACGAATTCTTCCATATCTTCGTCCTTGATCCAGCTTCCTACGTGCATTTCATAAATATTCACCGGTGAATCAAAACCTTTGTTTCGTTTCTTCATCCATTCTTGATCTTCCCATTCATCAAATTTCAAAGAAGAAATGATACTGGCATTATTGGGTCTTAACTCACTATAAAAGGCATAGGGATCGACTTTATCAATCGTATCTCCATTTGCACGCACGACACGATATTTATAAGAATCTCTTTCTTTGGCATTTCGTATCGTACAAGACCAAATACCCTGATCATCTTTCTTCATGACATTCTTTTTTTCATCCCAGTTGTTAAATGTTCCGATAACGGAAATGGATTGAGCATGGGGTGCCCAAACTTTAAATTCAACAGATTTTGGTTTAACATGCGCTCCGAAAATATTATACGCTCTTAATTCTCTTCCTTCAAAAAAGGCTTTTGTCTTTTTATGGTCCATAAAACCCGAACCTCCTTAACTTCATCTTCTATTTTACAACGCTTTAAAACGTTAGAAAAGATGCTTTTTAGACAAAATGATAACGATTACACAAATAAAACAAAATGTCTAATAAAAATTGGACACTTTTTAAGTTTCGTATAATCGTATTGAAACTCTTAAAAATCTATGGGAAAATATCTCTTGCGAAAGGGTGTTTAACTATGAATCAATCCGATATCAATTACCAAAATTATGTGAACGCATTAAAAAATGAACTGGTTCCTGCCATGGGATGCACCGAGCCGATTGCTATCGCCTATTGCGCTGCCACAGCCTTTAAAAACTTAGGTGAAAATTGTGCTCGGGTTCTTATTGAAGCCAGTGGAAATATCATAAAGAACGTTAAAAGCGTAACAGTACCGAATACGGATGGACTTAAAGGAATTGAAGCGGCAGCCGCAGCCGGAATCGTTGCGGGAGATGCCGATAAAAAGCTGGAAGTCATCAGTCAGGTATCCAAAGAACAAAAAGAAAACATACATTCTTTTTTGAAATCAGTTCCTATTACCGTTAAGCCGTTAGATTCTGTAATTCCATTAGATCTGATTGTGACGCTGCATAGTGAATCGCATTCTGTTTCAGTTCGTATTGCCGGTGGGCATGATCATATCCTATGGATCAAGAAAGATGGAGAGCTCATCTTTGATGGGAAAACCATTTCTGAATCAAGTACTGTTGATCATTCCTTTATGCGCGTTAAAGATATCATTGATTTTGCCAACTGCGCAAATTTAGAGGATGTCAAAGAAACCTTGGATCGTCAGATTTCTTACAACATGGCGATTGCCCAAAAAGGAATAACAGAAAGCTATGGTGCAAATATTGGTAAGATCCTTTTAGAAAGAAATCCTGATAATCTTCTCAACAAGGCAAAAGCCTATGCGGCAGCTGGCAGTGATGCGCGAATGAGTGGATGTGAGTTGCCTGTTATCATCAATTCCGGAAGCGGCAATCAGGGAATGACTGCCAGTATTCCTGTTATCGTCTGGGCCAGAGAAAAGAATCTAAGCTTGGAAAAATTATATCGAGCACTTTTGATTTCCAATTTGATCACCATGCATTTAAAATATGGCATTGGAAAGTTAAGCGCCTATTGTGGTGTTGTCAGTGCCGGTGTAGGAGCCGCCTGTGGTATCTGTTATCTGGAAGGTGGCGATTTACATGCGATATCTCATACTTTGGTCAATGGAATTGCCATGATTTCCGGTACAGTTTGTGATGGTGCTAAACCGAGCTGTGCGGCCAAGATTGCCAGCGCTTTGGAAGCCGGTTATTTAGGCTATGAAATGTATAAAAACGGCCAGCAGTTCAAAGATGGGGAAGGTATTGTGACCAAAGGTGTAGAAAATACGATCCGAAATATTTCTTTATTAGCCAAGGAAGGTATGAAAGAAACAGATAAAGAAATCATTGAGATCATGACCGGTAATCGTTGTTGATGAAAAAGAAAAAACCAGAGCTCCTTATAGTACCATACTG
Source organism: Faecalicoccus sp. LCP19S3_E2 (assembly GCF_052121255.1). Classification (NCBI taxonomy): domain Bacteria; kingdom Bacillati; phylum Bacillota; class Erysipelotrichia; order Erysipelotrichales; family Erysipelotrichaceae; genus Faecalicoccus; species Faecalicoccus sp. LCP19S3_E2. The sequence continues at coordinate 126,687 of NZ_JBQKEP010000001.1, forward strand.
TTGCCTATATTTGTTTGGCATACATTTGGTTTTAATAGGTACGAAAAAAGAGGATTCAATTTTGAGTCCTCTTTTTCACATCTATTCAGCACTTAATGTTGAATCGGATTCATGAATATCGATTGATTCCGCATCCAGACTTGCATCCCCAAGAATGCTTTCTGCCTCAGCGACATCTTCATGCAGGCTTGCTTCTTCATCTAAAGAATTTGCCCCTACGATCTTATCGAATTCTTCATCTTCATTTTCGTGCATACGAGCTAAACGTTTATCACGAAGCTCTTTTGCCTTTTCTTTAACCAGTTCATTTTGAGGTCGATTACCGGTACATCCCGTTCCTGCCGGAATCAGTTTACCGATAATAACGTTTTCCTTCAAACCAATCAAATGATCGACTTTACCTTTGATGGTCGCATCGGTAAGTACTTTTGTTGTTTCCTGGAAACTTGCCGCAGAAAGGAAAGAATCCGTTTCTACAGAGGCCTTGGAAATACCTAACAATACCGGTTTAAACTGTGCCGGTGTTTTTCCTGTCAACAAGGCATCACGGTTGATCTTAGTGATGTTGTTCAAAGATAACTGCACACCTACATTCAAGTCGGTATCGCCACTGTCGGTTACGATGACACGTTTCATCATCTGTTTAATCATAACTTCCAGGTGCTTATCGGAAATTTCGATACCCTGAGACTGGTAAACTTTCTTAACTTCCTTCAAGATGTAGTCCTGCACTTCACGTACACCGGCTACACGAAGCAGTTCTTTTGGATCTAGCGGTCCTTCTGTCAAAGCCGTACCGGCTTCGATATGTTCACCGACCTGTACCCATGGACGCATGGTCTGGTTGGCATTGATCTTGTGTGAAATGCTTTCGCTTTCACTGGTAATGATAACTTCCTGACGCATTGTACCTTCAATACGTTCAATTGAAGTGATCTCACCGCTGATCTGGGCAATAACCGCTACCCCTTTTGGACAACGGGCTTCAAACAACTCCTCAACACGAGGCAAACCTTGTGTGATATCCCCGGTTCCGGAACCGGCAACACCACCGGTATGGAATGTACGCATGGTCAGCTGTGTACCTGGCTCACCGATACTTTGTGCCGCCATGATACCAATAGCTTCACCCACTTCAACATCTTTTCCGGTTGCCATGTTACGTCCGTAACACTTACGACATACACCGGAACGAGATTTACAAGTAAATACAGAACGGATATACATACCTTCGATACCTGTATCGACGATACGTTTTGCCAATTCTTCGGTAATGAACTCATCACTGGCAATGATCAGTTCGCCTGTTTTTGGATCGGTCACATCTTGTTTTGAGTAACGTCCGATCAAACGATCCATCAATGGTTCGATCACTGTATTGTTCTTGCGATCGACTAATGCTTCTACCCAATAACCGCGGTCGGTTCCACAGTCGTCTTCTTTGATGATGACATCCTGGGCAACGTCAACCAAACGACGAGTCAGATATCCAGACTCGGCTGTTTTCAAGGCAGTATCGGTCAAACCTTTACGCACACCATGTGTACTGGTAAAGAATTCGGATACGTTCAATCCTTCACGGAAACAAGAGTAGATCGGTACCTCGATAATAGAGGATACATATTCGCCCCCGCTGGATTTACCATGACCCGGTTTGGCCATCAATCCACGCATACCGGCCAACTGTGTAAAGTTAGAACGGTTACCACGGGCACCGGAACGAGCCATCATATTGATTGGGTTTTTACGAGGCAGATTAGCCAACAATTCATCGGCAATTTCATCCTTTACATTTTCCCAAAGCTTATTCAAATGGCGTTCCCATTCTTCCATCGTCAACATACCTTTTTTCTGCAGACGTTTTAGTTCTTCGGCTTTCTTACGACCATATTCGACATGTTCTTCTTTGTTTGGTGCCACCTCTATATCGCTTAAAGATACCGTAATACCCGCAACTGTCGAATATTTAAATCCCATGGATTTGATCTGGTCCAGAATTTCAGCTGTCTGATCAACAGAATAACGGTTGAAGACTTCGGCAATGACTTTTCCTAAATCTTTTTTCTTAACAGCCGGTGTGATTTTTAAATTCGCGATGTATTTCTTAACATCCATTCCCGACTGTACAAAATATTTATCCGGTGTTTTTTCAAAGTTTTCCTTTGAGACTTCATTCAAATATGGGAAGTCTTCCGGGAACATTGAGTTAAAGATCAATTTTCCGACCGTTGTCACTAAATAATCATTTTCATGAATCAGATCGAAGCTTGTTTTCTTTAAGCCACGTACCGGCAAGGCAATACGTGAATGCAGATGTACCTGTCCTGTCTGGTAGGCCATCATCACTTCTTTTTCATCTAAGTAAACATGTCCTTCATTAGCGGCATAGGTTCTCCATTGTGCGGCTTCTTTTGGACAATCTTTTTCTTCATAACGCTGGGCTTCTTCTTCTAACTCTTGTTTGGTTTCTTCCATGGTCAGATAGAAGTTACCCATAACCATATCCTGTCCCGGAGTAACGATTGGTTTACCATCCTTAGGACCTAAGATATTATGGCTTCCTAACATCATAACCAGGGCTTCCGCACGAGCTTCTTCACTCAATGGTACGTGAATGGCCATCTGGTCACCGTCAAAGTCGGCGTTGAAGGCAGTACATACTAATGGGTGCAGACGCATAGCACGTCCTTCAACCAGTTTTGGTAAGAAGGCCTGAATACCCAAACGGTGCAATGTCGGCGCACGGTTCATCAATACTGGATAGCCATCAATAACCTTTTCCACAACATCCCACATCTTAGGATCACGGCGTTCAATCAGTTTTTCGGCATTTTTCGGGTTGGCTGCCAATCCCTGATTTACGATTTCATTGATGATGAATGGCTTAAACAGGTTGACTGCCATTTCACGTGGAATACCACATTGATACATCTTCAGATCCGGTCCTACAGCGATAACGCTTCGTCCGGAGAAGTCAACACGTTTTCCTAACAGGTTTTGACGGAAACGTCCCTGTTTACCCTTCAAAGAATGAGACAGAGATTTCAAGGCACGTCCACCGGCACCGGTAATCGGTTTGGAACGACGTCCGTTATCGATCAGCGCATCCACTGCTTCCTGTAACATACGTTTTTCGTTTTGGACGATAATGTTTGGTGTTCCTAAATCTAACAACTTACGCAGACGGTTGTTTCGCGTAATGACACGACGATATAAATCGTTTAGATCGCTGGTTGCGAAACGTCCACCATCCAGCTGCAGCATAGGACGCAGATCCGGTGGTATAACCGGAATATTGGTCAGAATCATCCATTCCGGTTCGTTTTCACTTTGACGGAACGCATTGATCGTATCCAAACGTTTGATCAACTTTTTACGTTTTTCTCCCTGGGCTTTATCCAAAGCTTCCTGTACGTTCTGATATTCTTCTTCCAGATCAACATCCTGCAACAAACGAAGTACGGCTTCGGCTCCGGTCTGTGCCGTAAAAGCCTGACTTCCGTAAATCGCGATATTTTCACGATATTCTCTTTCCGAAAGAATCTGTTTATAAGCTAAATCCGTATCCTTTGGATCGGTTACGATATAGCTGACAAAATATACCACTTCTTCCAGCTGTTTTGGTGTCACATCCAACAACAAAGCCATACGGCTGGGGATTCCACGCAAGTACCAGATATGAGCCACAGGTGCTGCCAAATGAATGTGTCCCATACGTTCACGACGAACGCTGGCCTTTGTGATTTCTACCCCACAACGGTCGCAGACAACACCCTTAAAGCGCACTTTTTTATATTTCCCACAGGCACATTCCCAGTCCTTGGTTGGACCGAAAATGCGCTCACAGTATAAACCGTCACGCTCTGCTTTTTGTGAACGGTAGTTAATAGTTTCCGGTTTTGTGACTTCACCATGTGACCACTTTAAAATGGTTTCCGGTGAAGCTAAACGTACCTGAATTGAGGCAAAATTATTGATTGACATGTATTACTCAGCCTCCTCTTCTTCTATTTCATCGGTATTTTCTTCTTCCATATCGTTGACAAGTTCTTCTTTTGGAAGCGGTTGATGTGCTACTGGCACATCATCGTCATCATCCGGATTTAAATCGACTTCATTGTTGTTTTCATCCAACAGACGAACATCGATAGCCAAACCTTGCAGCTCGTGTACCAATACACGGAAGGATTCAGGTACACCCGGTTCCGGAATATCCTTACCTTTGATGATGGCTTCATATGTCTTGATACGTCCCTGAATATCATCGGATTTGATCGTTAAGATTTCCTGCAGCGTATGAGCGGCACCATAAGCTTCCAAAGCCCAAACTTCCATCTCTCCAAAACGCTGACCACCGTTCTGTGCCTTACCACCTAACGGCTGCTGTGTTACTAATGAGTATGGTCCTGTTGCACGGGCATGCAGCTTATCGTCAACCATGTGTGCCAGCTTGATCATATACATGACACCGACACTGATTCGTTCATCAAATGGCTGACCGGTCTGTCCATCGTACAATACCTGTTTCCCATCGCTGGTCATCTGTGCTTCTTTCATGATGTCGGCCAATTCTTCATTGGATACACCATCGAATACCGGTGTGGCAAATTTTACGCCTAATTTCTTAGCAGCATAACCCAGATGGATTTCCAGGATCTGTCCGATATTCATACGAGAAGGTACACCAAATGGGTTCAAGATGATATCAATTGGTGTTCCATCAGCCGTAAACGGCATATCCTCGATTGGAAGGATCTTGGAGATTACACCTTTGTTTCCATGTCGTCCGGACATTTTATCCCCTTCGGAGATCTTACGTTTCTGAACGATATAGACTTTAACACGCATGTTAACTCCCGGTGGAAGCTCCGATCCATCACCACGTTTAAAGACACGGATCGAATGTACGATACCGGCTCCACCATGTGGTACCTTTAAGGAATTGTCACGAACTTCACGTGATTTTTCACCGAAGATCGCCAATAACAGTTTTTCTTCCGGTGATACTTCACTCTGTCCTTTTGGCGTTACCTTACCAACTAAGATATCGCCTTCTTTTACTTCGGCACCGACCATGATAATTCCGTTTTCATCCAGTTTACGAACTGCACTTTCACCCACGTTTGGAATATCACGAGTGATTTCTTCCGGACCTAACTTTGTATCACGGCAGTCAATATCATATTCTTCAATATGAATGGATGTATAGACATCATCACTGACCATACGTTCAGACATGATGATGGCATCCTCATAGTTATAACCATACCAGGTCATGTAGGCAATAGTTACGTTTTGTCCTAAGGCCAACTCACCGTTTTCCATAGAAGGACCGTCGGCTAAAATATCGCCTTTTTCTACTTTTTCACCAACTTCTACGATGGGACGCTGGTTGATGCAGGTAGAAGCATTACTGCGGGCAAATTTACGCAGCTGATACGTATGTTCTTTATGGTCTTCCGTTTCTACAACGATACGAAGACTATCAACATACTTGATTGTTCCATCTTCCTTGGCCACGATACCGACACCGGAGTCTTTGGCAATCTTATGTTCGATTCCGGTTCCGACATATGGTGAATGTGGCTGCAACAAAGGTACGGCCTGACGCTGCATGTTGGCACCCATCAGAGCACGGGAAGCATCGTCATTTTCCAGGAATGGAATACAAGCTGTTGCTACCGATACGATCTGTTTTGGACTAACGTCCGCCAGTTCTACATCTTCACGATTGGCAATGATCGTTTCCCCACCTTTACGCACAACGACATGTCCATTGATCAAACGACCATCACGAACCTCGTTGGCCTGGGCAATCAGGTAATCACTTTCTTCATCGGCACTTAAATACACCGCTTCTTCCTGTACGGTACCATCTTTATTAACAATACGATATGGTGTCTGGATGAAACCATATTCGTTGATCTTGGCATACGATGTCAGGTTGGAAATCAAACCAATGTTTGGACCTTCCGGGGTTTCGATTGGACAAATACGACCATAGTGAGAAGTATGAACATCTCGAACCTCGAAACCGGCACGATCACGTGTCAAACCACCAGGTCCTAAGGCAGAAATACGACGTTTGTTTGTCAATTCAGCCAATGGGTTCTGCTGGTCCATGAACTGAGAAAGCTGTGAACTCGAGAAGAATTCCTTGATGGCCGCTGTTAACGGACGAATGTTTGTCAGCTTTCTTGGTGTCAGGTTTTCCAATTCCTGAATGGACATACGCTCTTTGACAACACGTTCCATACGAGATAGACCGATACGGAACTGGTTTTGGATCAGTTCACCAACCGAACGAATACGACGGTTTCCCAACATATCGATATCATCGGTTGAGCCTACACCTTCCATAACATTCATATTATAAGAGAAGAAGGCATACATATCCGACATAGTGATCGTGTGCTTATTGGCCAATGGATCATTTCCGCAGATTTTGATCTCATCGCCTTCTTTATCAATGACATAGACTTCCTGTACACAGGCACCGATCAACCATGCGGTGATTTCTTCCTGGTTGGCACGAATACGCAATGCCTTCACAACATCCTCTTCCAGAGTATCCGGTTCTACCCCTACGGTATAGCGTGGTGCTACTAGTTCCATCTGCGCATCCACAATATCCTGTCCTTTGGCATTGGTCAAACGACCCAAAGCATATAAACGCTGTCCGTAGTTAAATACAGATTCACTGTTTTCAGCTGTCAAAACAACCGGGCGAGCAATCAATCCACCGTAAACGGCAATTTCTTCCACTTCCTGCAGTTCTTTAACATCCTGTGCTGTCAATACAGTTCCCTGTTCGTAATATACGCCATCCACTTCTACATCTTTTGCCAGGATTCGTCCGATCAAGCCACTGTTATAGCTTGTTGGAACGCTGACGATGTCTTCTTCATGGAATTCAGAACGGAACGGATAAGGCGTGCAATATGGTCCTTTGGCAAGCTGTTCACGTAGTGCATTTCGCTGGTCACGATGAATCACAGTACCCTTTTCCATAAACACACTGCCATCAACATCCACGATATCATGTGCAAGCGTTGTACCATCCATTCTGGCAATCGCATTCAATTTTTTACGCAGCTTATAACGTCCGGCTTTTGTCAGATCATAACGACGATGATCAAAGAACTTCGCCTGCATCAACGTAATGGAACCATTTAACGTAGGAATTTCATCACTTCTCTGGTTTTCATAGAAAGACAATAAAGCTTCCTGTGTCGTCTTCACTTTGTCATTCAACAACGTGTTTTCAATTTCTTCATATTTTCCAAAGAACGCCGTATATAACAACAAATACAAGTTCATGTATTCACGATTTTCCGGATCGGTTGCGACTTCATCCCAGTTTCTTCCCATGGCCTTTAAGAAGATTTCCATCTGTGTCGTATCCGTTGTATTTTCGTTCACTTCCAGATTCAAAGACATACCGATTGCTTTAAAAAGGATCGTAAATAAAATCTTACGGCGACGGTCGATTGATACATTGATCGTTCTTCCGTTTGAAGTCTTCTTTTGTTCGGTCATGAATTCCAGCCATGTTCCACGGCTTGGAATCAATTCACAGGCATAGTTTTGTTTTCCGGTCTTTTCATCATAGCTTTCTGAGAAATAAGCCCCCGGGCTACGCACGATCTGCGAAACGATAACACGTTCCGCTCCATTGATGATAAATGTTCCGGTTTCCGTCATTAACGGGAAGTCACCTAAATAAACTTCTTCGTTTTTCGTAACGACTTCTCCGGTATCCGGATCGGTAATTTCCAGTTCCATTTCCGCATACAAAGGTGCCGCATAATTGCACTCTCTGTACATGGATTCTTCCGCATTATATTTTGGCTGTGCAAAATGATAGCGAAGAAAGTTCAACTTGATATTTTTTCCGTAGTTTTCAATCGGATAAATTTCTTCAAATACTTCCTGAATCCCCTGTCTGGTAAACCATTTAAATGAATTGGTCTGAATCTCAACAAGGTTTGGTAATTCCAGTTTTCCACTTACTTTGGAATAATCTCGACGTGTTGCTTTTTTGCCACATTCGAGGATGTGATACGCTTTGTTTGTGTCCATGCATGCCATCCTTTCGTTGATTTTTGTCTTGCGTTGTAGCCTAAGGCGCACTACCCCCTTAGACTATTATGCAATTTATTATATTAGCTTATAGAATGCAAACTGTCAATTCTATATTAACATATTTTCTTGACAAATTTTGAAAAATGTTCTTTCCCTGAAAAAATCGACCTTTTCCTATAGTTTCCTTAAAATTGTTTACGCACCATAGCTGAATAATTCGCATATTCACAAAAACCATAGCGAGCGTAAAAGCTCTTTGTGTATGGATCGGAAGGAATCACTTTTATATAGAGCAGCTCATCAAAAAAGCTTAAGATCCGTTTCATCATCTGATCCGCAATATGCATTCCCTGATATTCGGGATCAACCAAAAGATAATGAAGAAACGCAACAGTTTGACCATCATCTAAAGCCCGTACCAAGCCTACCAGTCGATCTTGATCCCATGCTGAAATCACATGTGTCGAGTTTCGCATTGCTTTTACCAGCTTTTCCGGATAATTGCCCGACTCCCAGTTTACAGATAAAAACAATCTTTGCAGCTGCGATGCGCTAAATTCCTTTGTATCCTTGTATTCAATAGGCATCTTTTTTCCTCTCACTTTCCCTGTATCCAAAAATAAAGAAAAAGATCTCATCACAAGATCTTTATTCCATTTCTAATACATGTTCGAACAAAAAACGTCCTAATGCACTTTCATCATTTGTATATTCACTGACCACATTGGCAGCTGCTTTGGCCCCATCCGATCCATTTTTCATGCAGACACCCATGCCTACCTTTTCTAACATCTGAATATCATTGGCTTCATCGCCAAAGGCCACACAGTTTTCCAGATTCACACCAAAGTGCTTGCACAGCTTTTGAATTCCATACCCTTTATTGATAGCCGGATCACAATACTCAAATAAGTTATTGGCCGTATTAAAACCAACACAGTCTTCTCGTTTAAAATTTTTAGAGCGCTCTAAAACTTTAGGCATATAGTCCGGATCACAATAAATGATCAGCTTATTGACCGTTCGATCCTTTAAAAAGCTTTCCAGATCGATTTCAATTTCGGTTTCCCCAAACAATTTGGCGTGTGCCCTTGTTTCCGGAGTGGACTTGCTGGTATAGCGAATATCCCCAACCAACACATGAAAAATGACATCCATATCCTGATAAAAATGTATGATATCCAGTATGATCTCTCCATCCAATAAATGATATTCTTCTTTGGTACGACGACGTATATCATAGATCACACCGCCATTCATCCCCATGATAAAGCTGACACTGTCCGCAATCTTCCATTGTTCAAGCATCGCATGCACAGTTTCTACCGGACGTCCGGAAGCGATACCGAATAAGATTCCCTGATGTTTTAAAGCGCTAATGGCCTTACGATTAAGATCGGACACTTCCTTTTGACTGTTCAAAAAAGTTCCATCTAGATCAGTTGCCACTAAAGTCACTGTATTCTTCATACGTTCTCTCCTTTAATTATTTCATTTCCAAAGCTTGCTCGTTCTTTCTTCGCTGTCGATCGATCTCGATCCATTCATCCAATGTCATAGGCTGATAATCGGAATACATGCAGAAACAATTGATAAATTGACATGGTACGTGTTCCATACTCCCTGCAATACTGCGATGCATCTGCTTTTGGACAAAGTTTTGATACGCATCCAGGTACATTTGATCCTGCGTTTTATGAATATGACCATGCAGCATAAACGTTTTGGGATTGCCGCTTTCATCTTTTCTATATTGTCCATTGTAACAGGCAATCGGATAATGACAAAGAACGACCTTTCGTTTATTTTCATTCAATTCCGCATAGTCTTTGATCCATAAAAAGCGGGAGGCATCAAAGTCCTTATCGTTTAAAAAGCGGTCATGGTTTCCCTTGATCAAGTACAGACGGCCATGAAGCTGCTTCAAAACTTCCTGGGTTTCATCGGCCTTTCCCCAACTGAAATCACCTAATATGACAACTTCATCATTTTTCCGCACTTTCGCATTCCACCGCTCAATCATATAAGCGTTCATCGCCTCCACCGATTCAAAACCTCTTTGATCCATATGTTCATTTAATGCACGATGAAAAAAATGACAGTCCGCAATATAATAGCGCATGATCTCACCTCCCTTATGAAAAAAAGCGGTCAAGCCGCTTTACTCTACTGTACATGTATAACCAGAAGCTTCCTGACTTTTACGAGTCTGTTTTAACGAGATATGCTCGCTATCCCTTTCTCCTTCCTGTAAAAGACCGGCTTCTACAAGTTCTTTGTCATTGGCAATTTCATAATTTACACGCAATGTGATCTCTACATGATCTTCTACTATCTTTCCGGTTGCCTCAACACCTTTCAGGTCATATAAAGACTGTAGCGACTGATTGATCTTATCTTGAATGCTTTGTGCATCCAGATCCTCTCGTATTCCCAGATCCGCAAAAGACATCGTAAATACCTGTGTCATATTTTGAATCTGATCTCCTTTTGCCTCAAACGTTAATGTATCGTTTTTATCACTGGTACATGTCATTGTGGCCGGCGTCTTATCTTCTTTCTGTTTTTTTTGTGTACGGCTATTGTCCGTATTAAAATCACTTAATCTGGCACACCCGCTAAGCAATGCCACCGATACCAGGATCATCCCCAATTTTTTCATTTCATCAGCCCCTTAACGCCTACAGTGTATCATAAGCCTTTTTTAGATTTCAAGATATCAAAAAGGCGGATCAAGCCTTCTTTAAATTGATCTGGATCTTGCCCCAGACCTAAACGCATAAAGCCTTCCTGATCAAAACAAGCGCCGGGCACAAAAAAGATGCCGTGCTCTTTTAATAAATATTGCGCTGTTTTTACGCTGTCTTTCATCCCTTTGATCTCTAAAAAACATACAGTTCCGTTTTCGGGAATCACACAATCAAATAAATCTTGATCTTTTAACCATTCTTTTAAAAAGGACCGATTTTGATCCAGGATCGCATTTGTTCTCTGCAGGATCAATTCTTTGTTTTCTAAAGCCGCAGCACCTAAGGCATCTAATAAAGGACCCGTTGAGATCATCGTATAATCTCTTCGACTGTTGATCTTAGTGATCAGATCCTGTTCGGCCTTGATCCATCCTAAACGAAGCCCCGCAAGACCATACATCTTACTTAAAGAAGATGTGCTGATTCCTCTTTGATACAGATCACTGATGCTTGGCAAACGATTTGGATCCCGATAGACTTCATCGCATAAAATATAGATTCCTCTTTGATCACAAACCTTGATCAATTCTTCTAAAAAAGGAAGTTGAAATTGTGTACCGGTGGGATTATTCGGATTATTTAAAATGATCAATTTTGTATGATCCTGGATCGCATCCAAAAATTCCTGCAGATTAGGCTGCCACAGACTTTCCGGAAGAAGTTGAATCGTAGAAACTGTACACCCTAAAGATTGGGGATAACTGACAAACTGCTGATATCCCGGAACACAGGCAATCACATGATCCTGTGGCTCTAAAAGGGTTTCCATCACAAGCACATTGGCCTCCAGACAACCATTGGTGGTGGTAATATTTTCTACACTTCCGGTTTTATACAAAGATAAAATCTGTTGCCGAAATGCCAAACTTCCCTGAATCTCTCCATAATCCAGAACCAGTTTGGATACATCTGTCTTTACCATTTGTAAGAGTTGTTCCATAGAAAAAGAAGAAGCACAAGTGTCCGTCAAATTGTACTTAGCTTGTCCTTCATTCTCATTCATCCATTGTTCAACTTTAAAATCTGCCAGTTTCATTCGTAGAATACCTTACTTAAGAAATCTTTAGCACGATCGGATTGTGGATTGGAGAAAAACTCTTCACTTGGTGAATCTTCCACAATCTCGCCATGATCTAAGAATACAACACGACTTCCCACCTTGCGGGCAAAGCCCATTTCGTGTGTGACCACGATCATCGTCATTCCTTGTTTTCCTAAATCTTTCATAACTTCCAGCACTTCCTTGATCATCTCCGGATCCAGAGCACTGGTTGGTTCATCAAACAACATCATTTCCGGATTCATACATAAAGCACGGGCAATTGCCACACGCTGTTTTTGTCCCCCGGAAAGATTGTTGGGATAGGCATCTTTCTTGTCAGCCAGTCCGACTCTTTCCAAATACGTCAAAGATGTTTTTTCCGCTTCTTCCTTAGAACGATTCAATACTTGAATTTGTGCCAGATTACAGTTTTCCAAAACGGTCATATTGGGAAACAAATTAAAGTGCTGGAACACAAAGCCCATTTTATTGCGCTGTTGACGATATTTCTTTTCATCCTTGGGATCCATCAATTCCCCATTCATATAAATTTTTCCCTGATCTACTTTTTCAAGACCATGAATGCATCGCAACAATGTACTCTTGCCGGAACCGGAAGGGCCGATCAAAGATACGATTTCTCCCTGATTGACCTCCAGCGATACATCTTTTAGCGCATGCAGTTGTCCGAAATTCTTGCGAATATGTTCTACTTTAATCACTGACAGCCAACCTCTTTTCTACACGTTTTCCAATATAAGAAATACTGATCGTCATTACTAAATAGAAGATCGCCGCTAAAAAATAAGGCGACATTACTTCATAGTATTCAGCACCTACGATCTGCGCACTCTTTAATAACTCAATAGCACCAATGGTACTTGTCAGAGAGCTGTCTTTGATCAAAGTGACAAACTCACTGATGATTGGTGGAACGATCAACTTAAAGGCTTGCGGTAATACGACAAAACGCATGGTCTGCCATGAACTTAATCCTAAGGTTTCACAGGCTTCCCATTGTCCTTTATCCACACCGTTGATCCCACTTCGAATCAATTCCGTTGAATACGCACCGGAGTTAATACTCATGGCAATGATACCAATTAAATACACATTGATTCGCAATACTTCGCCGGTAATAGCGGTATAGATCGAAGGAATCACCGAGAAGATGATCAAAATCTGTAACAACATTGGTGTTCCTCGAATCACTTCTACATAAAAGTTACCGATCGCACGCAATACGATATATTTAGAACGCTTGGCACTGGCTCCCAAAACACCGAGTATCAAACCAATAAATAGGGATAGTATGGCCATCCCTAATGATACTAACGCTCCTTTCGCAAAGTATAGCGCCGTCTCAAGTGTAAATACTTGCTCAAAGGCTGAAAACATACTATCCCTCTTCTTTCATTTATTCTACTGCCGTAAGACCGTATTCTTCACACATCTTGGCATAATCATCACTGGCGATGAATGCTTCGATGCATTTATTGATCAAATCGATCATATCGGTATTGCCTTCTTTGGCAATGATGTAGTTCTTTTCATCCATCAAGACACCATCTAATACAGTAAAGTTTCCACTTTCGACATAGCTCTTGGCGACACCGGAGTCGATAACGGCCGCATCATACTGATTAGCGCTCAAGGCATTCATGATATCCTGTACGTTTTTCAAACCTGTTACTTCTCCACCGGCATCCTTGGCAGCCTGCTCTCCGGTTGCCCCGGTTTGTGCCGCAATTGATTTTCCGGCCAGCTGATCGATGGAAGTAATATCAGAACCTGCCGGTACAACGGCTACCTGTGCAGAACCAAGATATGGCTCGCTCCATTCTACTTTTCTGTTTGCATCGTAAGTGAATCCGGAAATTCCCAAATCGATCTGATCACCCTGAATCTGTGTAACGATGTTATCGAAGTCCATCTGTTTAAACTCAAACTTATACGAAGTTTCTTCGTTTTCATTCAGGTAGTTTTCAAACCAGTCAACCATGTCGATATCAAATCCTACCATCTCATTCTCTGTATTCAGACTTTCATATGGTTCATAATCTGGTGAAATACCAATTGTGATCTTTTTTGTATCTTTGTCTTCTGTAGCTGGTTCACTGTTTGAACATCCAACCATTGTGGCAGCCATAGCAGCTGCTAATCCCATTTTTAATAATTTGCTCATATGTTTTCTCCTCATCTTTCTCTCTTCTATTTTTTTCTTTTTTTGTTTACTTGTTTTTGGATGCGAATCTATCGCATCGTCGTCGGTCTTCTTTACTCATTCGCATCTTCCTTTCTATAAAAAAAATCGCCCTTCTTACAAAGGACGATTGACTCGCGGTACCACCTTAATTCCATCCGCCATACGGATGACACCTCATTCTTAACGCGAATACACGATCATTGCCTCACACTTTCGACAATGCGACTCCAAGACACGTTCCAGATTTCTTCCTGCGAATTTTCACCGGCCATTCGCTCTCTGCAAAGAAAACCATCTGTACTTCTTCTCTTCTTTGTCTTTATGGACATAATTATACACACGAAATCCTTTTTTGCAACAAAAAATTGAAAAGTTTTGAAAACATTTTCTGAAAATCGCTTACATTTAGTTTTTCAAAGACTGTAACGGTGCCGGAATACGACCCCCACGATTGATCATGACATCGTTTTTGGTCTGGCGAATCGGCATGACCGGGCCGGAGCCTAAAAGACCGCCGAAATCTAACTCTTCCCCAACCTCTTTTCCAATAGCCGGAATGATACGAACCGCTGTCGTTTTGGAGTTGACCATACCGATGGCCGCTTCATCCGCAATCACACCGCTGATGACCGAAGCCGAAGTATCGCCCGGAACAACGATCATATCCAGACCCACGCTGCATACTGCGGTCATGGCTTCCAGTTTCTCCAAAGATAAGACACCGGCTTTAGCCGCATGGATCATACCGGCATCTTCGCTGACGGGAATAAAAGCACCGGATAAACCGCCGACATTGGAAGTGGCCATGACACCACCCTTTTTGACCGCATCATTCAACATGGCAAGACATGCCGTTGTGCCATAGGCACCACAGGTTTCCAAGCCCATTTCTTCCAAAATATATGCCACACTGTCACCGATAGCCGGTGTTGGCGCCAAAGATAGATCCACAATACCAAAAGGCACACCGAGTTTTTCTGAAGCTACCGTACCTACAAGCTGCCCCATACGAGTAATCTTAAAGGCTGTACGCTTGATCAGATCGGCAATCTTATCCATAGGCAGGTTTTTATCGGCTTTGGAAAGAACGGCACGAACCACACCCGGTCCGCTGACACCAACATTGATTACACAGTCCGCTTCTCCTACACCATGAAAGGCACCGGCCATAAACGGATTATCTTCAACTGCATTACAGAAAACCACAAGCTTGGCAGCACCCAGACAATGATCATCTTTGGTCAACTGGGCACATTCTTTTACAATCAGTCCCATCTGTTTTACGGCATCCATATTGATACCGGCCTTTGTCGATCCCACATTGACACTGGCACAAACGTGCTGTGTTTTCGCTAAAGCTTCAGGAATGGCCTCAATCAGCTCTTTATCCCCACTGGCATATCCCTTTTGCACCAAAGCGCTGAATCCTCCGATAAAATCAACACCCAGCTCCTGTGCACATTCTTCCAGTGTCAGTGCGTATTTGACCGGATCCCCACCGGATACTGCCACTAACATCGATATAGGTGTCACACTGATACGTTTATTAACAACCGGAATTCCATATTCCTTCCCGAACTCATTGCCCACCTTGACAAGATCTTTTGCCTTGGAACAGATTTTCTTTTTAATTTTTTCACAGCTTTTATCAATGTCGGTATCCATACAATCCAACAAAGAGATCCCCATGGTAATAGTACGAATATCCAAATATTCTTCATCGATCATCTTGATCGTTTCTAGTATTTCTTTTGTCTGCATAAGCCCTCCTAGATTTTATGCATGGAATCAAAGATATCCTGATGCATAACACGGATCACAAGATCTTTTTCTTTCCCTAACTGATCCATATGATCACTAAAAGAAGACAAAGAAGTTTCCATGTTTTCTAAATCTACGCTCATGGTCATTGTAAAAAAGCCATCTACGATCGTTTGACTCACATCCAATACATTGATGTTGGCTTTGGCACATTCGTTGGCGATCATTGCCAAAATGCCAACTTTATCTTTTCCGATCACGGTAATAATTGCTTTCATGTTCTCTCCTCCTAAAACGGCAGGCTGACTACCGCATACTTTTCCAGCTCAAATGGTTCATAGGCATCCTGCAGTCCCTGCACATTGACATCAAATTCATCCGGCATAAATGTCACAGTATTTTGGTGATGCAGTCGATCCAAGATCTTTTCACTCTGTTCTTTGGTCAAGGTCTTTCTTCTCTTAAAGCATACCTCATTAGCGGCATTGACCAAAAGAAGTTCCACATCTAAGATTTCTTGATTCAAAAGCGAATCTTTGGCATCGCAGTCCTGTACATTAAAATAAAAATCACTGCTGTCGATATCCCCACCCTCAAAAATGAATATGACGATATCCATTGTGTAACAAAAATGAAGCTTTGCGCCTTTTTGTAAAAGGGCAATTTCTTCATCGCTCCAGGACTCATCTTTGATAACCAGCATAAAACGATCATCCACATAATCCATAATGGCACCAAAATCTACATCATAAGGAAATTTTTCTACTGTTTTCATAATTCACAGTATAACAAAAAAACTGTCGGTTCAAAAGAACCAACAGTCAAATTTGAGGTTAACTAAATACCTAATGCTTTTTGAGCAGCGGTAACGATAGCCATTTTATAGATTTCCTGTGAAGTACATCCACGAGATAAGTCATTGATCGGTGCATTCAATCCCTGTAATACCGGTCCAATGGCCTGCCATCCACCTAAACGAGCGGCAATCTTATACCCAATGTTTCCACTGGAAAGATTTGGGAAGATAAACGTATTAGCATGTCCGGCAACCTTTGAATTTGGAGCCTTTAAAGCAGCAACTTCCGGTGCTACGGCACAGTCAAACTGCATTTCCCCATCAACTTCAAAATCGATTGGCATACGTTTTAAACGTGTAGCGGCTTCGGCCATTTTGGCAACACATTCACCCTTGGCACTACCCATGCTGGAGTAAGACAACAAGGCTACTTTAGGTTCGATACCAAACTGACGAGCTGTATGGGCTGTCTGTACAGTGATTTCAACCAATTCATCCGGTGTAGGATTGATATTGATGGAACAATCTCCCATGATGTACTGTTCAGAACCTTTGACCAATAAGAAACAAGAACTTACTAATGGCTGTCCCGGTGCTGTTTTGACAAGCTGCAATGCCGGACGAATCGTATCGGCTGTAGAGTAAGTCGCACCACCTAACAAACCATCGGCAATTCCCATCTGCACTAACATAGTTCCAAAGTAGTTGGAAGCCTGTAATGCCTTACGGCACTGTTCCAGATCCATTTTACCACGACGAAGTTCAACCATTTTTACAGCCATTTCTTCAATACCATCATAGTTTAATGGATTGATTTGTTCGATGTTAGAAACATCCAGTCCATTTTCTTCAGAACATTTCTGGATTTGTTCCGGAGAACCTAACAAAATCGGATGTACAACATCGTTAGCCTGCAAATCAATGACAGCTCTTTGTACACGTGGATCCCATCCTTCTGTAAATACAATACGGATTCCTTTTCCTTTTACTTTTCCTTCTAGTTCATTAATTATCATTTTTCACAACCTCTTTCGTGTCTAGTATAAAACAAAGTGTCCTACAATGCACGTAAAACGTTGTGAAGTTTTTATCAATTGTAAAATGAAAAAATCCATCCTAAAATTTATCATTTTTGACAATATTTCTTTTTAAACTATTTCTTTCATTGCATAAAAAGAAAACGGATAAAATAACTTTTTTCCACTACTATTTATATCTCTATCACAAATGTTTTTTTGTTGATTTTCACTGGTTTCAACATTTTTATAAACAAGTTGAAAAGTCTTCGTAATTTTATTCTTTAATTTTTCTAACACTTTATCTTCTATAAAGGTATGTATAAAAGTTTTCGTTCCGATTTCATGGCAATACTGTATTTAAGCAACATTTCAAATTAACAAATCATATAAAATAAAAAGACCATCATCAATTCCTTAGCCTATGGCCGAAGGAGGTGAATGGCCCAATGGAAAAATTAATAAATGCAATCATCACTTTATTGCTACAGTCTTTACTATATCTTATAAAGAAGATGCTGGATCGACTGTTTGATGGTGGTAAAACGAAAAGAGGGAACTAGCACTTCCCTCTTTTCTTAATGAATGGCCTAATGGAATGACCAAATAGCAATCATCTCGGTTAGCACAATGAACTTCCTAACCTAATCACATTATATACAGCAATGAAAAGTATGTAAACAAAAACAATCTTCTTTATGCTACCACATATAATTATGGACAAACATACTTTTATATCTACAACTTTGGACAGATACGGGCACTTATTAGATGTTAATGGCGATGAAATCCTTAAGGCCGTAGAAGATGAAATTTTAAAAAACAGTATATAAACAATATATTGATCGAATAAGTATAAAAAAGTGCCTTACATAAAGCACTTTATTGACTATGGTAGTGCGCACGGGGTTCGAACCCGTAAATGCAGCCTTGAGAGGGCTGTGAGTTAACCATTTCTCCAGCGCACCATTTGACGTGTATTCATTTTACCACCAAAGCTACAAAAAAGAAATAAAAAAGTTCCCATTGTGGGAATTTGATTAAAGAATGGGGATATACTTTGTTTCTTCCTCTTCTTTTTTAGCTTGCGTTGGAACTGTGATCTTTAATTCACCATTCTCAAAGCTGGCTTTGATATCCTGTTGTCTGACATTATCTCCGACATAGAAACTACGTGAACAAGAACCGCTGAAACGCTCCTGACGAACGATGCGTCCCTGATCGTCTTTTTCTTCATTATTAGAGTTTCTTGTTGCGGTTACTTTCAAATAACCATCTTTTAACTCTAACTGAATGTCTTCTTTATTAATGCCCGGCACTTCCATATTCAATTCATAATATCCATTCTTTTCGGTAATATCTGTCTTCAATAAATTAGCCGGTGTCTTGGATGCATAATTATCATTAAACAAGTCATCAAACAAATCAAATGCTCTATATCCTGGATAGAATTTCATACATATCACCTCCGCATTAAACGTAATGAATATTCTATCGAGTTAGCACTCTATTTCTAACTCTGCTAGTATTATAGCACGCTTTTTAGCACTGTAAAGTAAAAAGTGCTAAAAAATAAAAATCAGGTTACATTTTCACCTGATCTTTAATGCGAAGACACAATTTCATTGTCAAATACAACACGAATGCCTCGATAGGAAACATAAGCACATTTTTTAAGATACGTTCACTGACAAGCACCCAGAAAGCATTGCCATACATCATAGAAAGCCATAATGAGTTTAAGACAAGATTGACGATCAGTATGACAGATAAACGCGCCAAAGCACAACGTATGATTCCTATCTTTTCCTGCTTATAGAAAAATAGAGAATACAGCACCGCAATCACGACCGCACTGATCATAAACCATGGCTGATAAGGCCCTACCGGACGAAGCATGTAATTGATCGTATCTAATACAAATGCAGCAATCATATTGGGATAAGGCCCATAAAAATAACAACTGGCTGCGACGGCAATACTTCCAAAAGAGATCTTCAACATCGGTGTTAATTGAATAGAAAACATATTGAGGATCACATTCAGAGCGCAAAATAAGCTCACGCCAACCAAAACACGTACATCTTTTAAAGATTTCGCATTTTCTTTAAACATAACAAAGTATTGATTCATATAAAAATACCTCCTTTCCCATCGTGCAATGGAAAAAGAGGCATAGTTTGTCCATTACAACAGCGGGATGCAAAATATGTATCGCAAGAACTCTTTTCGTTTTCAGGCCAACTCCCCGTGTCTGAAACACTTAACGCACATATTTTTACTCTGCTATAAAATGATTATACTGCAATCCAGGATACATGCAATAAAAACAGTAAACTTTAATCGTTTTGTTTTCCGTAAATCTTACCGTTTGTCGCATCCACCAGTGTTTGCATATTTAAATTGTCTTCTTTGGCTAAATCGTAAATCTTGCTCATAGCTTTCAAAAATTCTTCTTCGGATTCATACTGCATAGCCAAACTTTGTAATCGTTTAATACTCATACCGTTTTTTCCTTTTCATCCCTTCTACAAATTCATTGGCACGTTTTGTGAATCCATCTTCACCTTGCGTATGACATGCCTTGTAAAAATCAGACATATCTTTTAAAAACTGCTCCTTGCTGTCATAGCCCCAGATCAGGCCGGTAAATATTTGAATACTCATGTTTATAAGATACAAAGAACAACATACAAAGTAAAGACATATGCACCATAGGCTTTACATGGCAGCCCATAATAAAAAGCGCATTCTTAATAAATACGCTTTTTATACTGATTTTAATTTTTAGTCATTTAATGAGTAAAAATTATTTTCTGTTTTTACGACGAAGTAATGCGATCATTCCACCTAATGCAACACTCATTGTTCCAAAGATTCCGGCTAATGGCATCGCAACACCTGTATCAACGCCTTTATCTTCTTTCTTGGAATCTTCCTTTGCATCTGTCTTTTCTTCGTCTTCTTTACCTTCGTTTTTGTCTTCAACAGCTTTTACTTTAACGAAGACTTCAGCGTTCTGACCGTATTCAACATCTAAAGATAATGAATCTTCATCCTCAACCAATTCATAACCCTTAGGCGCTTTCAAGTCAACAGTGAAAGTATGCACTTCACCTTTTACACCGTCAGCTGTATAGGCCTCATCTTCGCCAACAACTTCATTTGTACCTTCTTTTACATATTTGACAACCAATGTGGCTGTATCTTGTTCTACTTCATGAGTCTGAACTTTATGTAATGTAATAGTATATGGGTTATTGGCATCCACAAAGAAATCTCCGGTTTGAATCAATTCATAGCCTTCCGGCAACTGTAATTCGGAATAGTTGGCAATTCCATCATCGTCTAAGTCAACGAAATAGTCTCCGCCACCTAAGTTGTTTCCTTCTTCATCAACGAATGTAACATTGATGATCGTTCCTTCTACTTCTTTCTTCAATGTGATTTCATAGTCTTTATTTGCATCCACAAAGAAATCACCGGTTTCTGTCAAATTGTATCCTTCCGGCAACTGCAGTTCAGAATAGTTGGCAATTCCGTCACCATCTTCATCTACGAAATAGTCACCGCCGCCTAATGCTTTTCCGCCTGTGCTTTTGAATGTTACATGAATAATAGAACTTCCGGCTTTGGCTACCTTTGCCTGATAGAATCCATCTGGGGCAACATAGAAATCACCGGCTTCCGCCAATTTGTATCCTTCTGGTACATATTGATTCAAAACAGATAAGTTCTGTACACCGGCAGGTAAAGTGTAGTACCCTCCGCCTACAGCATTTCCAGCAGCATCAACAAACTGTACGTTTGTGATCACAGTCTGTGCTTCTTCTTTCTTTACTTTTGCCTGATAGAATCCATCCGGTGCAACATAGAAATCACCGGCTTCCGCTAATGTATAGCCTTCTGGTACATATTGACTTAAAATCGATATGTTCTGTACACCGGCAGGTAAAGTGTAATAACCACCACCTACAGCATTTCCATCTGCATCAACAAACTGTACGTTGGCGATAGCCGTTGTGACTTCTTCTTCAGCAGCCGTAGCCCGGACAGTAACCTGAAAAATATCAGCGGAATTCGCAACAGTAAAGGTATCATCTCTAACCAGTTCATAGCCTTGTGGTAAAGACAATTCAGAGAATTTGTGAGCCCCAACGGTCAAATTCACATTGGAAGTTCCAACAACGGTACTGTCAGCCAGTACAAACTCCACCTGCAATGGAATCTGTTTTTCTTCAACAGCCGGCTGTGTTCCTTCCGCATTGGCCACTAAAGGTGCTGCTACTGCAGGAATCATTGTTACGGCAACAAGTCCTGACAATGCAGTCTTCGTTATTTTTTTCATTTTCACACCTCCTAATTTTTTCAAGTTTGCTTTTTTTGTACAAAAAAAATAACTTTTTGACTTATATTTAATATAAGTCACATAAATAGTACCCCCCCCCCCGTATGCAAAAGTCAACTAGAAGTTATTATTTTGTTACAGAAAACAATCTCAAAGTTTTAGTTATCGTATAAAAACGCTCTGTACATAATTTGAATCTTCATCGTCTAAACATCAAAAAAAGCAGAGTTTTTAACCTTTTATTTCATCAGGTATACAAACTCTACTCGCTTTTCTTTTCTCAATTTTAAAAGGGGTCTCTACTTTGTTGGATTCTCTTCAATCGGTGTCTTTAACATCTCCGCAAAGATAGATTGCCTTGTCGTGCTTTCGGCAACCGATGTTGGAACAATGATCTTTGTCGCCTTGCCATCTGCTACTTTTTGTAAGGCATCAAATGATTTCAACTGAACGACGCGTGCATCTACATTAGCTTCTTTTAACCGTTTCAGACCTTCTGATTCCGCATTATATGTCAATTCGATAGCTTTGGCCTTACCTTGGGCAATCGCAATGTCCGCATCACGTTTGGCCTGAGCACGTTTGATCATAGCCTGAGCTTCTCCATCGGCTTTTTTGATCTCTGATTCCTGGAAAGCTTCAGCCTGTAAGATCTTTTCACGTTTTTCTCGTTCTGCCTTCATCTGCTTTTCCATGGCATTTTTGATTTCAGTTGGCGGATCGATGTTTTTTAATTCTACACGACTGACATTGATACCCCATGGATCGGTAGCTTCATCCAAGATGTCTTTTAACTTCACATTGATCGTATCACGGGATGTCAAAGCTTCATCCAAGGTCATATCCCCAATCAAATTACGAAGCGTAGTAGCCGCTAAATTTTCCAGGGCGAATAAAGGATTGGCTGCTCCATAGGCAAAAAGCTTTGAGTCAAAGATTTTGAAATAAACAACCGTATCTACATAGATAGAAACATTATCCTTTGTGATAACGGACTGTGGTTCAAAATCCGCACATTGTTCCTTTGAAGTGGCTTTACAGGCAACTCTTTCAAAGAATGGAATCAGGAAATGAATACCTGCACTCCATGTCGTCTTGTACCTTCCTAAAAATTCAATCACATATTCTTCGGTCTGTGGCACAATACGCACTGTATAAAATATACAAATGACAACAATGATCAAAATCGGTATCAATATAAACATAATAACTCCTCTCTATCCATTTCCAAATACGAACACAATCAGAAAACTCAAAATGCAGATCATCACTACCATGGCCAAAACCATGATCAGCTTGTTTTTATCAGACATTCGAGAATCCTTTCGCCATTTTTGAACGGTCGTCCGATGCTTAAATATATGGCTTTGATAACGCATCTTTTTGGCATTGTCATACCCATAGAGTGGCTTCCCATTCAAAATCGTTCCTTTGTTTTTACTGGACTGTCCATTCAGGTTCATATGCTTTCCTCTACTTTGATTTCATTGTAGCACAGTTAAGGTTAAGAAATTCTATAGGCTTTATAAATTTATGTTAATTTTGAATTAAGATTCCTCATCTACCTTCAACATGCGATAGCCTACGCCGATATGCGTTTGAATATAACGTGTGGAAGAACCTTTGGGTTCGATTTTTCTGCGCAAAGTAGCCATAAAAACACGTAAAGAGGCCACATCACTTTCCCAGCATGTTCCCCATATTGCCTGGGTAATATATTTATGAGTCAACACTTTTCCCATGTTTCGTGATAACAGGCAAAGCAGTTTATATTCGATCGGCGTCAAATGCAGCTCTTCGCCTTTTAAATAGGCACATCCTGCCGCATAATCAATATGAAGATCTCCATTGGTAAAGCTGGAGGCTTCACTGAGCGATGCATTCTGCAGGATGGAAAGTCTTCTTTGTGTGGCACGAAGTCGAGCCAATAATTCTTCCACAGAAAAAGGCTTGGTCAGATAATCATCAGCCCCGGCATCCAACGCTTCGATCTTATCGCTGTCTTCACTTCGCGCACTGACAACGATGATCGGCATATTGGACCAGGAACGCACCTTTTTGATGATTTCCACTCCATCCACATCCGGTAATCCCAAATCTAATAAGATCACATCCGGATTATGACTGGAAGCCTCTAAGATGGCCTCCTGCCCATCTTTGGCGCTCAAATACTGATATCCGTGTGCCTGAAGGGTCGTCACGATCAAATTCTTTACAGATATATCATCTTCTACTACTAATATTTTCATCTTGTTCATTGTATTCCTCCTGCCGGCAATGTAAATGTGAATATGGCCCCATGTGGCACGTTATCTTCCACTTTGATCGTTCCATGATGCGCCTGAATCACATTTTGACAAAGTGCTAATCCAAGACCTAAGCTTCTTCTTGAATCCGCAATTTTGTCTGCCCCTGTATAAAACATTTCAAAAATCTTTTCTTTCTTTTCATCCGGAATGCCCGGTCCATCATCTTTGATCCTTACCTCAACTTGTTTATCGTTGGTACAAGTTTCGATTTGAATACAGGAACCAGGTGGTGTATATTTGATCGCATTGTTGATCAAGTTCACCAGGACCTGCACAATCAAACGCGAATCCATCTTCGCTACTGTGATCGCATCCTTGGTCAAAAATTCAATCGAATGTTCTTTTTCATGTCTGTCGATCCGATTCAACGCTTCATCAATCACGTCTTCGATCACATCATCACTAATATGAAGGTCCAAACCACCCTCTTCCAAGCGTGTAATGGCCAAAAGGTTTTCCACTAAATCGATCAACCATTTGGAATCATCATAAATATCCGTATAAATATTATGGCGAACGGAATCATCTAAAAGCACCTCATGATTTAAAAGATTACTGGCATTGCCGTAGATCGAAGTCAACGGTGTTCTAAGATCATGCGAGATCATTCGCAATAAGTTGGAACGAAGGCGCTCATTTTCAGCCAATATGGCCGCTTCCTCTTTTTCTTTTAAAATCTTCAGATTCTTTAAAGCCATGGCCGATTCCCCCAAAATCGACAATAAAATGTTTTCTTCAAAGGAATCGATCTGCTCCTTTAAAATTTCTATCCCGGCAATTCCAAAATAACTGTCATCCATATGAATCGGTGCATATACACCATGCTCAGAAGCGATCAAACCGGTATAGGCTCCCTTTTTCAGCACCTTATCTACGACATTCTTCTCATTTTTATATAACATATCCTGCGAGATCGTCCCATACGTAATCGAAGGCTGCAGGTTTCCATCCTGTATTGGATAAATGATGATCCCTGCATTCATCAGCTTATGAAGCTGCACCGCCGTACAGGAAAAAACCTGTGAAGCATCCTTAGCCTTGGAAAGCTGTTGGCTGGTATTAAATAACACCTGTGCGCTGTAAGCATCCTGTGAATACATACGCGCATGATTCTTTAACTGAATCGCCAAAGCACCGGCTAAAAAGGAGGCCGCAAAAAAGATCAAAAAAGTGGCGATGTGATTCTTATTATAGGCCTGAAAAGTAAACTGTGGATAAGTGAACAAATAATTAAAGCTCAACACGCTGACAATAGAAAAAATCACACAATATAAACGATGACTTGTCAGTATCGCAAGGATCATCACGCCCAAAAGATACAACAATATGATCGTCGCATCGTCTAACCCCATTCGATAAAACAAACTGCCGATCCCGCTGACCACCAACAACATCAAAAGTGTCATCGATAAGTTATACAATACATTTTTCTTTGTATTTAAAAAATGATACATCTTATTTTTTCGATTCATATCATCATTTTACCAAAAAATTAAATCCTGCGAGCAGTTTTCTTACAGCACATTTTTATTCCTTCGTTTTTACGATATAATGAAACTATGTTGAAAATTCCAGAACAAGGCATACTGATTGCACCGGCCAGTCTGCATCTGCCTTTATACCAAGCTATACATCAAGCCAAAGGAAACACGATCGGTTTGGAAGTGTACAGCCTACATTCCTTCATACAACAATTCTTTCAGGGACAACCTGTCGATGAAGTGACGTTATTGTTTGAAACCATGAAAAAATGTCAAGCTTGTTCTTCGACCAATGTGTTTTATTCCAGCCGGAAAAGTTATGATTTTATCCGCGATACTCTTCAATTTGTACGTTATGCCAAAACCTATGGCATCGATTTTCATACACTGCATGAAAACAGCCAGAAAGAAAAAGATCTCAAAGAGATCCTTTGTCTTCTGGAAAATTTGGATGTACGCGAAAAACAAATCCCGGAAATTTTAAAGCAGCCATTCCATGCAGAGAATATTTATATCCTGCAGTATGAATATAGTGAAGAAGAAAGCCTTTGGATCGACTTCTTACTCCAAAATGGGGCGCACACATTGGAAGAGGCAGCAGAAACAGATGTGCAGTATGTATCCGTGGCCAATGCCCGCAAGCAGGCAACTTTGATTGCCCAGACCATCGTTGATCAATACGATGCCGACGATGTTTTTATCTGTTGTCAACAGGCAAGCCAAATGCAGGTATTGGCACAGATGTTAGAGACTTATCAGATTCCCTATACCTTTTTAACGGAAGATGCACCTTCTTTGCTACAGTATCAGTTGATTTGCTGCATAAAATGGATCGCCTTACAAGATATCGAAAGCTTTATCACGATGATCAATGCCCTGCATCCAGATACCAAAGAAAGCATACAGCCAACCTTGCGACAGTTCCCGGATTTGTTTACGACCAGAAAATCACATCTTCCGGATCTATATCAGGACAATGTTTTTATGGATCGTTATAGCTTTGAACATTTACAAAAACAAATAGAAACGACATTGACATGGCTAGAGGAACACGAGGCACTCTGTCATTGGACATTACAGGATATAGAAGATGTCTTACAGTATATACAGGCACAAAATACCTGCACACTGGAAAATCTTCGTGCATTCCATCAAATACAAGACGTGTTAAGAAAGTGCCTTCCTTCTTTGAAAACCAGGGAAGATCTCTTGTTTTTATGTGAATATTTAAACGCTAAAACAAATTATTCAACGGCTTCTCAAATCCAGGGCGTTTTGATTGGAAAGCGCAGCGAGATCACAGCATTGCGAAAAGTTTGTTTCCTGACTGATGCCCATGCGCGCTCTTTCCCGGACCTTTCTATGCACAGTGGTATTTATGATGAAACCTATTTAGCCGATCTTTCGGTTCCATCCTTAGCCACAAGGCTAAAAAAACAGCGTGATCAACTTTTCACATGCCTTTCTTTGCCAAAGACTTTATATATCCTTGTACCGGAAGCTTCGTACGATGGAAAGGAAAATCCGGAAAGTCATGAGCTTGTACAGTGGATCGGCCAAAAAGCACAGTTTGTGGATGTCAAAGAAAGCTCTGTGTACGAAAAACCACAGTTTTCCCTAAACACTTCTTTGGCAAGCTCGCTTTTCTTCCCGGAGGATCGTTTTACCGGTTCGATCTCTCGCCTAGAGTCCTTTGCCCGTTGTCCTTTACAACACTTTCTTCGTCATGGGTTGTACTTAAAAGAAAAACGAGACACCATGGATATTCGTATGCAGGGTTCGATCTATCACCATATTTTAGAAATCTTGATGGATACGTATCAAAAAGACTATACCAAGGCCGATACAAAAACAATCAAAAACCTCGTTCAAAACGAATTTACTTTTATTCGTAACGTTTATCCGCAACAGGCACCTTTCTTTGAAAAAAACGTATTGGAGACAACCGATAAAATTTTAAAGATTTTAGAACAGTTAGATGATTTTGAACACGATTGGCATATGCGTACTTCGCATCAGGAGTATAAGGTGCAGATGCAGCTGGACTGGCAAGGTACCCCGATTCTTCTCTATGGGTATATCGATCGTATTGATGCCTCGCAAAGCTCTTTTGTGATCTTTGATTATAAAAGTTCGGATAAAGATTTGTCCCTGCAGGATTTTGATGCCGGACTAGCCCTGCAGCTGATTACTTATACAATTGCCTATGAAACAACCAGTGGCAGTCTGCCGGCAGGCTGTTACTATATTTCACTAAAGACATCGCCGCAAACCGCTCTGGCCTATAAGGTCAACTATCGAAAAAAGGTTCCGGAGGCTACACCGTTAGATATCAAAGAACAGGCACAGGAGGCTGCCCAATCCAGGAAATTTACCGGTCTGATGTTTCAGGATCTATCCATATACAGCGATCATGAGCATTTCGCCAGAAAAAAAGAACAGCCGGAATATCCTGAAATCAAAACACAATGGCAAACGATCCTCTTTTCCTTATTGGAAGACATGAAAAATGGTGTGATTCAGCCCGATCATGCCAAAGGTGCCTGTGATTATTGTGCCTATAAGGAGATTTGTCGAAACGCGGCCAATGAAGTCACAAAAGCCAATCGATTAGAACAGGAGGAAGAACATGCGCTTTAGTTTTGCCCAACAACAAGCTATCGATATTCGCGATAAAAATGTGCTGGTGTTTGCCAGTGCCGGAAGCGGCAAGACCAGTGTTCTTGTCCAAAGGCTTTGTCAGCTTGTGCTACAGGATAAAATTTCCATTGATTCGATTTTGGCCATGACGTTTACCAATGATGCGGCCAATGAAATGAAAAGTCGTTTAAAAATCTCTTTGGAAAATGCACCTTCTTCTCCATATATTGAAGAACAGCTGGCGCTTTTGGAAACCGCAAGCATCTGTACGATCGACAGCTTTTGTCTTGGCATTGTACAAAATTATTATTATCGAATTCCCATCAGCTATAAAATGTCTCGAACAATTGATGACACGATTCAAAAGCAGGCCTTTGATCAGGCCTATCAACAAGCCTGCTTTAGCTTACCTGTAAAGGAGATGGCCAATCTTTCTCTTTTCTTTTCCGGCTTTGGAAAAAAAGAAGATGACATCAAAAGAAGCTTGGAAGCCCTGATTCAAACCGCATGGTCCAAGCCGGAACCGGAAGAGTGGATTCAATCCCTGACAAAACAAACTTCTTCCCTGATGGAAAGCTGGTTCTTTCAATATTTTAAACAATGTGTTCTTTCCATGGAGCAGATTCTTCAAGAGTTGATCTTAAAGACAGAAGACCAAGATCTTATTACCAAAAAAGAAGCCTTGCGCCCATGTCTGGAAGAACTGGATCGAAAAGACTATGCCCTGTTTAAGAGTTCTTTTTTGGTCTATCTTTCCAACACGGTACGTCTTAAAAACAAATATGATGATATCGATACAAAAAATGATAATGATGCCTATAAAAAGTTTGAAAAGAAAATCACCGATGTATTATTTGATAAGAATCTGTATGAAACAGAAACCAAGGAAACACAGGCATTAAAAAAGACGTTTTGTACCTTGGCACTGACAACACAAAAATTCTATGCTCAGATCAAAAAAGAAAAAGAAGTGATGGATTTTGGTGATATGGAACACTTTGCCTATCAGCTTCTCAGTCAAAGTGATATTGCCAAAGAAGTGCAGAATAAATACAAAATGATCCTGGTGGATGAATTTCAGGATACCAACGATCTGCAGGAAAGCATTTTGTCTTGTTTTGCCCGCAAAAACAATGTCTTTCGTGTAGGAGACATCAAACAAAGCATTTATGGATTTCGTCATGCCAAGCCGGAGATCATGAAACATCATATGGAAAAGCAGGATGAATTTTCCTGCACATTGGTGCTGGATGAAAACTATCGTTCCAATGCCTCAATCATTGATTTCAATAATCATTTTTATAAAAAAATCATGAATGTAGCGGGAATGCCGGCACAGTTTGATCAAAAAGATGTCGCAAAACCTGGCACCCGGGCCCAAAGCGAAAGAGAACAATATCCGATTCGCTTTCTATATATGGAATCGGATGCACTGGCAGATGAACTCAACATTTCTAAGCTGGAGGCAAAAACAAAAGCCAAAGAAAACAAGCTGGATATCTTAGCACACGATATCTTAAAACATAAAGAACAAGGTGCTTCTTTCAAGGATATCTGTATTTTGACCAGAAGCCATGGTCCTCAGGAAGAGATCAAAAAAGCATTGGAAGCCTATGATATACCTGTACTGGCTGAGATCGATCATGGTTTTTATACCAATCCCAGCATTCAGATCGTTCTTTCCTGCCTGCAGGCCATTTTAGATCCTTATAACGATATCGCCTTATGTGCTACTTTATTCTCTCCGTTTTGTCAAATTACACCTGACCAGCTGGCACAAGCCTGCCTTGGAAAAGAAAAAGGAGCATCTCTATATGTTCAGTTAAAAGATACTGATTTGATGCAGGATTACTTCACTATGCGAGAATGGAAGAACGATCCGGTTCCTTTACTAATTCGCAAGCTCTACGCCTGGCATGATTTTTATGAATCGTATACCAGTGCACAGGATAAAACCAATTTAGATTTATTCTTACAGTTTGCCAGCCAGTTAAACGATCCCATGGACCTGGATGGCTTTCTGCAGCAGCATGTACAGGCCAGTCGTTTTGACAATTTATCAGAAGCCTATCCTTATGGACGAGAAGCCGATGTCGTATCAATCAAGACCATGCATCATTCCAAAGGGTTGCAGTTTCCGATCGTGTATATTTATTCACAACATGAAACGAAAGATCGTATTTCTAACGAACCAATCCTGATCGATGAAAAACTGGGCTTAGGCTTTCTACAGCTCGATACCACAGGAAGGATCAAGCTTCCCAGTAAAGCCCATCTTGCGATCCGCACCAAAAAACTGCAGGATGAACTGGAGGAAGAAATGCGCGTTTTCTATGTGGCCACTACAAGAGCAGAAAAAGAATTGATCTTACTGGATTCCATTTCCAGCGCCAAAAACTATGAAGCCCCTTTATCTTTACAAACACTCTTGAAAAGACAAAGCTATACCAGCTGGATCTTTCATGCGTATTATCATTCGACCACAAGTGAAGTTCACTTTGAAAAAGTCCAGAAGCTTTATGATCGACCAACTTCAAAGAAAAACATAAAACGAAAAATGGAGCATACGACATATAATAAAGAATCTCTTTCTTTTTCCAGTGCGACCGCAACGCTAAACAAGCAATTGCTTCAGTGGCCGGAAGTTGATCTTAAACCTTCTACATCAGCACAAAGGGGAACCTTGTTTCATGAAATGGTTGCACAGTTGGCTTATCCATATCAAAAAGAAGATTTGACACAGTTTGCCAAAGTACATGACTATGATTTAACTCGTTATGATCTGCAGCTTATTCAAGAACTGAATCAAAATACAGAATACGCTTTGTATATGCAGGAAAAACATCGCTTTGAATGTCCGTATATCATCAAAGAAAAACAAAACATCGTACATGGCTTTATGGACCTTGTCGTTTGGCAAAAAGAGAAAATCGTGATCATCGATTTTAAAACCGATCATTTAGAAAGTGATGAAGAATTTATAGAGCAATATCATAAACAGCTGGAAACGTATCAGAACGCCATGAAACAAATCGAGAATATGTCGATCGATACAAAAATCTATTCGTTTTACTTAAAAAAATTTATCGACATTCACAAAGAAGCCTGAAAAGGCTCTTTTTATTTGATATTTCCTATATTTTCTATAGCGAATATCTTGTTCATATCTGATTTCCAAGTTACAATAGATGCGTCTTTGTTTCATAAAAGACAAAGGAGAGGAAAATGGAAAAATTATTTAAGCTCAAAGAAAAAGGGACTTCCGTAAAAACGGAAATTCTGGCAGGACTCACCACATTTTTGGCAATGGCCTATATCCTTGGTGTCAACCCTATTATTTTAGGAGATGCCGGTATGGATCAAGGCTCTGTATTTATGGCAACAGCCATATCTGCAGCATTCGCCAGTATTGTCATGGGACTTGTGGCCAACTATCCGGTTGCGTTAGCAGCAGGAATGGGGGTAAACGCTTTATTCTCTTATACGGTTTGTTTGGGAATGGGATACAGCTGGCAGGCTGCCTTATGTGCCGTATTCGTTTCCGGTGTGATCTTTGTGTTGATCTCTGTGACCGGTATTCGTCAAATGATCATCAATGCCATACCGATCCAGCTAAAGCTTGCGATTGGTTCAGGTATTGGATTCTTCATTGCGTTTGTCGGTTTAAAAAATGCCGGTATCATCGTATCAAATACTTCGACAGCGGTAGGTATTGGTAATCTGACGGACCCGGCAGTACTTTTAGCAGTTGTCGGATTGTTGGTAACGATTGCCCTTGTAATCAAAAATGTGCCGGCAGCCGTGTTTGTCGGTATGGTCATCACCGCTATCTTAGGAATCATTGGCGGTATGATGGGACTTGCCAATATGCCATCTTTACCAACAGATTTCACATTAAATCTTTCTATGCATGGAGCCGGCGCTTTCATGGATGGCTTTGGCGAACTCTTCAGTAATCCGATGGCTGCTTTTGTGATCATCTTCTCTTTCTTGTTCGTGGACTTCTTTGATACAGCCGGAACTTTGATTTCCATTGGAAACCGCATCGGTTTGGTCAATGAAAAAGGTGAACTGGAAAATGCCGAAAAAGCCTTGTTGGCTGATGCGATCGGTACGGTATTTGGAGCTGCCATCGGTACCAGCACCGTGACCAGCTTCGTAGAATCCAGCTCCGGAGTCGGCGTAGGCGGAAGAACGGGTCTTACAGCCGTTACGACCGGTGTTTTATTCCTTCTATCGATCTTGATTTCACCAATCATTTTAAGCGCTGTCACAAACGCAGTTACGGCACCGGCTTTGATCGTTGTCGGCGTTATGATGGCACAACAGCTAAAAGGTATCGACTGGGATGATATGGTCTATGCGACAAGCTCTTTTATTACAGTCTTAATGATGGTCTTGATGTATTCCATCTCCAACGGTATTGCCTGCGGATTTATCGTCTATACTGTTGGAATGTGTGCAGCCGGACGAATCAAACAAATTCATCCGACAGTCTGGGTATTGATGGTGATCTTTATCATCTACTTTGCGACACCATACATGATGTAAGGAAAAACGAATAAAGCCGTGCTCAACCCATTGAGACACGGCTTTTTTAAATTATTATTCTTGATTAAATACGTATTCATGCAATCTATGAAATGCTTCTTGAACACGAGAATGTGGTAAGGCCAAATTCATACGAATATGGCAAGGGCCATGGAACATAGTTCCATCTTGAATCGCAACACCGACATCCCACATTTTCTTTTCCAACTGCTGAATCGTTAAATGATGATCCTGACAATATTTTGTACAATCAATAAACAACATATATGTCCCTTCCGGTTTACTGACCGAAAGGCCTTTAAAGTTTTGTTGTATAAAATCAACCGCAAAATCAATATTTTTTGATAATACTTCATTTAACTCATCAACCCATTGATATCCTTCCGGTTTATAGGCTCCGATCAAGGCATGCATCGACAATACGTTCATATCATTATAATGTGGTAAAGAAGACTCTTTTTCGATTCTTTCGCGCCACCAACGGTTATATACGATGTGATACGATCCGACAAGTCCTGCCAAGTTGAATGTTTTACTAGGTGCATACATAGCCGCTGTGCGGTTTCTTGCATCTTCCGAAACACTTTGTGTTGGTGTATGTTTATGACCATTCAACATGATATCACTCCAAATTTCATCAGATACGACATAAACATCATATTTTTTAAACAACGCCATAGCTTTTTCGAGTTCCCATTTTTCCCAGACTCTACCACAAGGGTTGTGTGGATTACAAAGAATGGCGGCGTGTATTTTTTGACTCTTTAACTTTTCTTCCATATCCTCATAATCCATACGATATATACCTTGTTCATCTTTCATCAAAGAAGAATGAACTAAATCATAGCCATTATTACCTAAAGCCATTGTAAATCCGATATAAGTCGGAGAATGAACTAAGACTTTATCACCCTTGGAACATACACAATTTAATGCAGAGATAACGCCGCCTAAAACACCGTTCTCATAACCGATATGCTCTTTTGTTAATCCTTTGACTCCATTCCTTCTTTCATGCCACTGAATAATGGAATTAAAATATTCATCTGTTGGACTAAAGTATCCGAAAGCCGGATGTTCTATTCGTTCCTGAATAGCCTGCGGGATCGTCGGAACAGTAGGAAAATTCATATCGGCTACCCACATAGGAATAACATCGAATCCTTCTTTAGGACAATCTGGAGCAAAGCCCGGCATCGTCCCCACACCATCCACCGCTATGGCATCTTTACCATGGCGATCCATAATACTTTCAAAATCAAATTTCA
The DNA here is from genome assembly GCF_052121255.1 of Faecalicoccus sp. LCP19S3_E2. NCBI lineage: Bacteria > Bacillati > Bacillota > Erysipelotrichia > Erysipelotrichales > Erysipelotrichaceae > Faecalicoccus > Faecalicoccus sp. LCP19S3_E2. The sequence goes on from NZ_JBQKEP010000001.1 coordinate 160,940, forward strand.
TTTACTAGTACCTCTCTTTTCTTTGGATTTTCTTCCTCTACATCTGCATTAATGGCTTCCTCAATGATTCTTTCTTTACTTTTTTCCAAGCCTTCTCGACTAACAGCGCCCTGTTTCAAGCGCAATACTGATAAAGCAAATAATACTACACATATTATGACACAGATTATCATATCTCTGCCGTTCAATCCTTTAAATAAGTTATATGTAACTACGCCGGCACAGAATGCACCTAATACACAGCATACTTTCCAAAACCAAACTGGCATACGTAAGGAACGATTTTCCCATTGCGCTTTAAATTTAGAAGGTAAATTGAAACATGCCAAGTTCATATAGATGTTCATAATCATCGCCGGAATCATGACCAAAGATACAACTGCATCCAGTGACATTCCGGTTACTATTGGGAAAACGGAGATTAAATAAAACATTAAATAAGTCATGTACGGATATCCCGATTTTGTCTGTTTTTTAAAGAATTCAGGCAACCATCCATCCTCTGCAATCTGAATCAAAGGATAGCGGAACATACCAAGTCCGCCAATATAACTGGATGCAATGGCTCCTATACCTCCGCCTAATACAAAGAACATGTAGATACCATGTGGGAATATTGCTTTGGCGGTAACAGATATATTTTGCCCTGCGATTTGATCATATGGTAAAACCCCACCGGCCACATAAGCCATCAAGCCGTAAATAACAGCTAAACACAAAGTAATGATCACGATCCCAAGAGGTATATTTCTTTTCGGATTTTTGGTAACGGCTGCCATAGAAACCGGTGCCATTGTTGTTCCCTGACAAGCCCACCCCATGATGGCCAAAGCCGATACAAATCCGCCTACACCACCTAAAAAGAATGGATTTCCGCTTGTATTTTCAAAGAAGGCAGATGGATCTACTTGTCCTATGCCAAATCCAATAAATAAAACTAAGGCCGCTATCAAGACTAATGTAACAATATTTTCTAAAATGGTAATAAAGCGAGATCCTTTGATCGAACTGGCAAAAAATATCGTAGTGATAACTAATGCAGCAATACTTCTGAATCCGTCCAGTGCCGGCCATACGATTGCCGCATAATCAACCATCGCGATGGCATAACCACTTAATGCAAAGGCATTTACAATAGTCAAAAATGCTCCAAAGCCAGACATTGTAGGACTGCAAAGCATAGCTTTCATGCTGTAGTCTCCACCTTCTATTACAAACATACTCGGCATAGCCAAATTATACCAATAGGCCAACAACATAAAGAAACAGCCAACAATAACAACCGGTAAAATAGCTCTGCCTGCATTGGCAATACCAAAACCTAACAGAACGAAAATTCCGGTTCCAATCGCACCACCTAACCCAAGACCGACAATATTCCAAAGACCGATCTTTTTTCCACCTTCTGCCTTCATACTTCTATTCCTTTATGGCAACAGCTTCAATTTCAACTCTTGCGTTCATAGGCAGGGCAGCTATCTGGAAAGCCGCACGTGCCGGACAGTCTTTTTCAAAGTATTGAGCATAAACTTCATTCATGGCGTTGAAATCTTGAATATCTTTCAATAAAACAGTCGTTTTGACAACATTCTCAAAGCCCATATTTGCTTCTTCTAAAATAGCTTTTAAGTTTTTAAGCGATTGATGTGTCTGTAAAGAAATATTATCTTCAACAAGTTTTTTGCTTACGGGATCAATAGGTAATTGCCCCGAAACATAAAGCATTTCTCCTTTTGCCTTAACAGCCTGTGAATAAGGACCAATGGCTTCGGGAGCACCAGATGTCGCAATAATGATCTTTTTCATACTTCCTCCTTTATAATTTTTTTATCATTATGTTAATTTCATTATCATCCATCTACCTAAAGAAGTCAATACATATTTTATCAATATGAAAAAAATATTATCTTTTGCTATGTAAATCTATCCGATTCCATGTATAATAGCTGTATGAAAGACTGGTGAATTCTCATGAAAGACCAACAAATATTTAAACAATATATCGATCTTCTACCATTCTTGGCAGCCGTTTTAGGAAATGAATGCGAAATCGTAATTCATGATTTAACAAATCCACAAGCTTCGATTATCGCAATAAAAAATCCTGTTTCCGGAAGAAAAAAAGGAGACGCGTTAACGCACTTTGCACAGGAAATCCTGGATCAAGGTCTTTACCATAATCAAGATTTTATTGCAAATTACAATGGGCAGAGCAAACATCACGATTTCCTGTCCTCTACTTTTTTTATAAAAAACGGAAAAACGATTATCGGTATGCTTTGTATCAATAAAAATTTAACCCCGGCAAAACATACAATGTTTGCCTTAGAAAACTTATTGAAGTCCTATAATTTAATACAGAACCAAGAGGAAAATATCACTGAACAATTCGACTCTTCGATTGTTGATATTGCTAAATCTCGCATTCAAGAAATCATTGCCCGTCAAAAAGTACCCGTTGCCTATATGAGCATAGAGGATAAACTGACTGTGCTTCAAAAATTAAAAGACGATGCGATTTTAGATACGAAGGGATCGATACAGGAAGTCGCAGCACAACTCCATGTCTCCATTCCAACTATCTATAGATACCTAAAAAGAATTAAATAATGAACATAAAAAAATGAGGAAGCTGTTAGAATTCCTCATTTTTCATTTTCACCTAAGTCATATAAATGCAAATGGATAATCCTGCATCATTCATTTAAAAAATCTACGATTTCAAAATCACAGTATCCTTTAGGACTTTCTTTGACTCGCACTAGTGCACGAAACATTGTACCATTTTTACTTTCTAAGGTTGCTTTTATACTTTCATTACGCAAGAGGGCTTTCGCTTCGTTTTCTCCCACATAGATATCATCCTGATTGTCTTTATATCGTTTCATATGTTCATACAATTTAAAGTTACAATCTTTTTTCATTTTATGAACATAATATAATCCGCCGTCTTTTCGATGTTTTACAACGATTTCATCATGGCAATAAGGACAATTTCCTACACTATGTAGCTCTGCATTAGGAAAGTCTTCTTCAAGTATTTGACTGATATCTACATTCGGATTTTTTGAAACTCGAACCGAGAGATTTAAAATCATCTTCTCATTGAAATTGCGCACAAAGCGTCCATTGCTGTCATCATTTTGGGATGTATAGGCATCGGATAAATATCTTTTATACAATGCTTCATCCACAACATATTGTTTCTTGTGAAGATCCAACAACCCGATTTGAACCAGTTCATCCATTGTATAATCTTCAAAATTAAATGTGAATGGAATACGACTTCTTAGACCGGAATTGCTCTGAAGAAAATCATTCATTTCTTTTGTATATCCTGCAAAAATAATCACAATATCTTTGCGATAGTCTTCCATAAACTTCAATATTGTATCAATGGCCTCCTGTCCAAAAGAATCATTATCCCCCTGATATAAAGTATAAGCTTCATCAATAAATAATATTCCACCTAAAGCAGACTGAAGGATGGCTTTGGTCTTTATGGCCGTTTGCCCTACATAACCGGCCACCAAATCCGATCGGCTTGTTTCTACAAAGCTATTGGTTTTTGTGATGCCCTTATGATATAAAATATTTCCTAAAAGCCTGGCCACGGTAGTCTTTCCTGTACCAGGATTTCCCAAAAACAAGGAGTGCAAAGTAATATCATCCGCTTTAAAGCCTTGTTCCATCCGTTGACGATTGTATTCTACCTGCGCAATGAACGCATCGACTTGTTTTTTTACCGTATGGATTCCGATTAGATCCTGTAGTTTCTGATAAGCTTCATTATCCGATTGACGATACTTTTGATCTTTATTTAAATAATTATCGATATCCAAAGCGGTAATTGTCGTTACATTATCGCTGGAATTGGAGATAAACATCTTAATCAAACCTTCATTGAAATTTCGTATCCATCGTCCATTGCTTCGCTCTAAGGCTCTTTCATAAGCTTGTTTGACTTTTTGTATATAATAGGATTCATCCTCTAACAGAAAATCACGTTGTGATAAGTCATTCAATCCAATTTGAACAATTTCTTCACTTGTATAATCATCAAATATAAACGTATTGGCAATTCTGGAGGCCAGGCCACTATTCATCTGTAAAAATTCTTCCATCTCTTTTGGATACCCGGCAAAAATAATCATGATATTATCGCGATGTTCTTCCATAAAAGTAAGAATGGTATCTACCGCTTCCTGTCCAAAGTTAACACTTGCGTCTTTTTTATTTAATGTATAGGCTTCATCAATAAACAAAACACCCCCTAATGCGGATTGTAATATGTTTTGTGTCTGTATGGCCGTTTCTCCTACATGGTTGGAAATTAAATCACTTTCCTTTACCTCAACAAACTTATATTCATCACTATGAAATACACCGAGTTCATAAATAATTTGGCCGATCAGTCTTGCGACCATCGTTTTTCCAGTACCAGGATTTCCCATAAATACACTATGTAGGGATAATTCCTGTACTTTTTTTCCTTCTTTCTTTCGGCTTTCATTAAACCCGACCAGTTTACGTATATTTTCCACTTCATCCTTAATTCGAGTCAGTCCTACAAGGCTTTGTAGTTGTTTGTAGGCGGATACAGAAGATGCAACTTCCTTTTGATTTTCTGTTTTTGAATCTGTAGAAAATTCGCAAACCCTTGAATTTTCATCACATCGATGTACATTTTCATACTGTGAAGGAAGATCTACTTCGTCGATCACAAAAGAGGAATATGAACTCATTTTAAATAAGGTATATGCATGATCTGAAAAATGTATCCTCGATCCGTAAACGGTTGAATAATCCTCCGCAAATAGATAATAGTAGTCTTCGACAGCATCTTGAAATGTAAGATTTTGCGCATAGGCATAGGAACGATGCATATGAAGTTGTCCTTGAATAACAGTATCATTAAAATAGGCTTTCGAATCAAATAGCCCTATCCATTTTATGGAATCATTTACAGAACGAAAAATAGAATTATTTTTCGCATACAAAACTATTTTTTACAAAGGCATAATGCCAAGTGAAAAGGTTTTAGATCTTCCAGTGGATTGTAACACTCTCACTGGTAGCGTCAATTTGTGATATGAGAATATCAACCACCTTGCGCTTATCGTCAAAACTTACGGACTCCCAATCATCCAGATAGCCCGTAATGCTGTCAATCTGTGAAGCGGAAACGGAATTAGCGGTGAGGTCTGCAACCAGCCGGAGCTGCTTTTGACGTTCCGCGTCCAGTTCCTCAATACGGTTATTTGCGTATTGCAGGAGCAGCGGGTTTGCCCCGGACAAAGTGTCCAGAAGTTTCTCAATCTCGCTTTCTGTCTTTGCAAGGGCAACGCGGGCAGCGGTCAGTTTCGGGTTATAGCTTTGTTCCTTTCCGCCTTTCAGCGTGTGGAATTTCTGCATTTTCTTAACCATCTCGCCGTACACAAATGTCTCCATGCTTTGTGCCGTTAGTGTACCGGCTCCCTCACAGCTCCCGTTTTCGGCCCGCTGCTTGCACCGCAGGTAGGTAACGCCATTTTGGGCTCTCAGAGCTGCCAGCGCATAGCCACAGCGCCCACACTTGATTTTCCCGGCCAGCCAGGTATTATGGCATTTACGGCCATTCTGGAAAGAGGTGTTCTGTGACAGCTTGCGCTGGACAGTCAGCCAGAGCTGGGAAGAAATACGGCCCTGGTGTGGGGCAATCACAAGGATTTGTTCCTCGCCCTCGCGCCCCTGATAGAGATAACAGCTATTGTCCCCTGTGAACATTTCCGGGGGACTTTCGATTTTTACGCCCTGGGCCTTGAAGTATTCGTAGATGTCCATATCAGCCTGGACATAAACGGGGTTTCTCAGCAGTTTAGAGATAAAGGCCCGTTGCAGCGCCTTGTCATAGACCTTGATGGAGTGTTTGACAAAGTACCGGGTTATATCGCCGTAGGAATTGCCCGGCTCCGCATACATTTGAAACATGAGCTCGGCAAAATCCATTTCCGCATTTTCCACCAGCTTCTTTGTCTTGATCCCGTCCATAACGATGGGCTCGGTATCAAAGCCGTATGGCGTCCGGCCCCGCATATAGTAGCCTTTGGCACACCGGGAATAGAAAGCGTCCTGCACACGCATCTGGATGCTTTCGCGTTCCAGTTGGGCAAAGACAATGCAGATGTTGAGCATCGCCCGGCCCATTGGGGTGGAAGTATCAAATTTTTCCGTACAGGAAACAAACTCCACATCGTATTGCTTGAACAGCTCCATGAGCTTTGCAAAGTCCACAATCGAGCGGCTGATCCGATCCAGCTTATAGACGATCACCCGCTTGATCAGACCCAGCCGGATGTCCTGCAAGAGCCGCTGGAAGTCGGGGCGCTCAATGTTCTTGCCGGAATACCCTTTGTCTTTGTATTCCTTTGCCTCACCGCCTTTAAGTTCGTAGCGGCAAAATTCAAATTGACTTTCAATGCTGATACTGTCCTTTTTGTCAATCGACTGCCGCCCGTAAATTGCATCAATTCTATTATCCATAATTAGCTCCCTTTCTGTTTGTTGGGAGCCAACCTACAATTATATTATACCTCTTACGCCCCCATACAACAAGGATGACTCCGGCCTACCCCCGCTGCCCGGCATACTTGCGGAACACGTCAAACAGCCGCCGCTCAACCTCACGGCTCTGCTTGTCCTGTTCCTGCGGGGAAAAAACGGGGGTGAGATTTTTGACGGTGATCGTCCGATCCCCAAGAACAGCCGTTTTGATTTCACTTTCATATTTGACCTGCGCCTGCATAAAATCCCTCCCATACGATATAGAAACAGAATGTTGGAAACAACAAGGGCCAGCACCGCAAAAGTGCTGGCCCTTGTCCGTCTGCACCTCTGGACAAAATGTCCAGAGGTTTAGTGTGCTTTAGGAGCGCCGCGCTCATTTTCTTGCCCCGTCATAAGACAGCCATACTCGGCAGCGGCGCTCCCCCACAAAGGGGGCGGCGGCCTGCGGCCCCCGCGCCTCCTTTGCGGAGAGAACTTCCTCTCACATACCACCAGAAAAAGAGGGGTAAATGGAGATGGTAACTTAGAAATTTTTTCGCAAATATTTTTTCATGCGGTCAATCCCGCATTTCACAGAGCAGCGGACGGCGCTCTTGTCCACTCCCTCCTCGCGGGCGATCTGACGGTAGCTCTTTCCAAGAATCAAATGAGCGTCCACCCGGCGGCCCTGGATCTCCGGCAGGGAGTTGAGGGCGTTCCACAGCCGGAAAAACAGCTCCTTGCGATCCATGAGCTCCTGGGGGCTGGGCTCGTGCAGGCAGGCGGAGTATTCGATCCCATCGTCACAATCCAGGGAATAATAAGCCTTGTTGTAGCGCACCCGTTCCGCATGGGCGGCCTCGCGCCGCTTGCTGGCCATGAGTTCCTCGGCTACCTCGTCAGGCACCTCCACCAGCTCGTCCGTTAAGTACCAATAATAAAAATCTTTCAGATTGATCGTTGTCATAGCTTGTCCTCCATTTTGTTTCGGTTGATGGGTTGATCGGAAACAAAATGGAGGGCTGGCGGGGAGCGGCACCCTGGGGAGCCGCCCCGCACCTCTGGACACAGTGTCCAGGGAGAAAAGCAAAATGCGTCCAAATGGCATAAAGCCACCTGGACGCATCTTTTGAAAACGCGACTTAGTTCATAATGGGATAGGAGCGCATCTATTCGCCCTTGTTCAAAGGCCGCTCCTGTTTTATGGCAAGAGTAGTACAGACAGAGGACGAAAACACGGCACTACCTCCTCAATGCCGCCATATCTCTAAAAAGCGGCGGTCTTGAAATGACTTCAAAACCGCCGCTCTGTCTGAAACTCTCTTTTGTGCGCACAAAATCACCTGCCCCGCAACGGTTTTTTTCTTTCCCCGTCAGGCGGGGCAGGGTTTTGTAACTATTTACTTCATCAATAACGCTCTATGACCTCATTCCTTTCAACCTCTGGACACTTTGTCCAGAGGTGGCCCGCCCAGTTTACTTCCCAATCAGGCTTTTGCGCTTTGTCAGCAGGAAAGCCAGCAGGCCAATCAATCCAGCCAGAGAAATACCGGCGGTTCCCATCGAAACATAGACAATGGTTTTTAGGTTGGAATCCCCGGCTGCGGCGGTGGGAACAGCACCGGCGTTGAGTTCTGTCCCGTCGGTGAGGGTAACGATCAGCTCGCCGTTTTCATTGATGGAAACGCCGGAGATACCAACGCCGTCCTCGCCCTTTACCTTGCCGAGATTTTTCTCGGTTCCATCGGTGAGGGTGACGATCAGCTCACCATTTTCGTTCAGCTTGATGTCGGCAATTCCAACGCCGTCCGCGCCGTCTTTACCGTTCGCACCATTCTTGCCGTTGGCTCCGTCTTTACCGTTGATACCATCTTTACCGTCTTTGCCGTCTGCGCCATTGACGCCTGCGGCTTTAATGCCGGTATCGGTGGTTCCAATCCACCAGTTGCCGTTGCTGCCGATATACGGGGTCAGGCCATCCTTTCCGTCCTGACCGTCTTTACCATCGGAGCCATCGGAACCGTCCGAGCCGTCGCTTCCCTCGGCCTTGATGCCGGTGTCAACGCCGCCGATCCACCAGTTGCCGTTGTCGCCTATGTAGGGGGTATCGCCATCCTCGCCGGGGTCGCCCTTGTCACCCTTGTCGCCTTTGATACCTTGCAGGGCAGACAGGGCAATCAGGTTTTGCCAGTCGCTGTCGGCGTCATATTTCCATTGGATGTAGCCGCCCTCCACGCGAAGCTCCACCTGTTTGCCGTCGGCACCGTCGGAGCCGGTAATATCGGAGAGGTCAACCAAAGGCCGCCATGCGTCATCGCCCTCGCCCACATAGCGCCAAAGGATGCTGCTGCCGTCGTTTTTCAGTTCTACCTCGCGGCCATCTTCACCGTCCTCGCCTTTCAGGTCGGAAAGGGGCATCAGGTTTTTCCAATCGGTGTCTGCGCCGGTGGTGTATCGCCACTGGATATAGCCATTGGCTACTTGCAGTTCCACTTCTCTGCCGTCGGCACCGTCTGCGCCGTCGCCGCCGGTGATAGCATCCAGCGCCACAAGGTCACGCCAGGCGGTGTCCGGCTCGTCTGTGTATTTCCATTGAATTTGTGTGCCGTTGTTCCGCAGTTCTACCTCGCGCCCGTCCTGACCGCCGGAATCGCCCACCAGCTGAATGTTACCCAGATCACGGATGGACGCTGTGCCGTCTTTCGCAGTAATCTTAACGTCCACCGTGCGGCTGGCAAAGTCGGTGCTTCTATTGTTTTCCTGCTCCGTATAGAGCCGCAGAGTGTAGTTCCCATCCGAAACGCCGGTCAGAGGAATATTGACCGTGCCGCTGGCGGCGGCGGTATCGCTCAGTTCGACCAGCTTGTTGTAATAGAGAACGTCCGTGCTGCCGTCCGGGGTCAGCACGCAGGAAAGGTACTGATTTTCGCCGGTGTTGGCAACATAGCCAAAGGAGAGGGTTTCGCCGGTCTGGGCCGCCTGTGTGGGATCGGCGGTCACGGACAGTTTCAGGCTGTCGTCAAAAACGGTATATTTATATTCCTCAAAGCCTTCCAGCACCAACGGGTAGGGGTTGCCGCCAATCGTTACCCTTTTGGCATCTTTTGCAAGGTAGAACGCATCGGAAATGTCCAGATAGAAGGCTGGGCGCACACCATTATAATACGAGGCGAAATCACTCGTCACATCGCCAGTATCTCCCTGCACAGCATAGACAGTAGGCAAACTCGTAGTATCACATGTCGTACGCAGCCAATAAAATCTTGCAAATGTCACATCATCATAAAGTTCACTCTTAAGAATCTCGGCGTCGGTTCTGTCCGCTTCGTCTTTGGAAAGAGGCCAAAACGGCTGATCATGCGCCGTTTCACCGCTGATCCCGTCCGCAGAAGTGAGAGTGCGGGGAACGATGAGGGAACTTTCTTTGCCGGCCAAATTAAGATTGGAGCTAAAATCTGCCATTTTTTGTTGCAAATCGCTGCCAAGATAGTTTGACGAGCTAGTTTGCGCCAGGATGACTTGGGCGCCCATGGCTTCCCGCGGATTTTCAAACAGGGTGACGGTGTTCTCCGGGCCGGGCACAGAGCCCTTTTCCCCCTGGCCCACCACATACCACCACTGGCCGCCGAAGGCCACCTGGATTCCCTCAACCTTTTCCGGCAGCGCCTCGGCTTTCACATACAGGGCAGGGCGGATGGAACCATTGGCAGTATCGAATTCAACGCTATTTACGAAAGGTACTGTCTGATTCACATTAACGTAATATACTACATAATTTGTGACACCAGTCGTATATGTAGCGACTTTACCAGTGCGGGTAAGGTAATTGCTTCCAAATTTTCGCATGGAAAAATCTAAAATTTCCACCTCACCTTTACTAAGCGGCCACAAAAGCTGATCAGTTGGTGATTCGCCCGAAATACCGTCCAGCGTGGTGCGGGCAACAATGCTATTTTTGTACGCTGACAGAGTGTCGTTTGCGATTTCCTCCATCTTTTGTTGCAGGGTGCTGTCCTTGTAATCTATACTATTTCCAAAAGCTGTATCGCCAAAGCCATTATTTTTCGCAAATAGGGTGTAGCAGCCAGAGGGGGCTTTTACGCCATCGCTTTCGGTGCCGATGATGTACCAGTCATACCCGGCAAAGGTCACGGTGTCGCCGATATTGTAGCTGCCTGCGGCAAAAGCAGTCGTGCCCATGCCCGGCACCAGCCCCACCAGCAGGCACAGGCAGAGCAGCGCGGCTAAAAATCGTTTTTTCATAATGTTAAGTCCCTCATATTTCATTTATTTCCAGCTTCCTTTACCGCCGCCAATACCGCCGGTTGGAGTAGAAACCGCCCCCGCCTGAAAGTGTCCCAGCAGACGGGAACTCTTGTCAAAGAACAGGACGCTTGTATATACCGGGGTAACAGTAAACTGAAAGCTGTCCGTATCACGGTACAATCTTTCCAGATCACTTGTATAAAGGTCTCCGATCAAAGCCTGTGCGCCGGGCAAACCACCGCCGCCGCCATTTCCGGTGAACTGCTTTTTCACATCGTCATAACCGCCAACCGTCACACGGAAATAGAAAACCGCACAGATCAAAGACCCCTGTGTGTGGTACTTGTTTTCGGTGCATTTGATTTCCTGCACCACCTGATCCAGTTGCTCGTCCTCAAGTTTTCCTTTGAAGTTGTTGTAAAAATCCTGTGCAATCTGTTCGTTCAGTTTTTTGTTTTCACTCATATCAAATTCTCCTTTCGCGGCGCAGCGCGCCATCATGTTGACCGTGTTTGCTCCGGTGCTATTATCCGCTGCCGGAACGCATTTTTTCGTTGCGGCAGACCCCCAGCAGAGAGCCGGGGAACTGGTGGTAATGGCGGCAGGAGCCGCAGTCCACGCTTGCGGGGTCATCGTCCACCATGTCCGCATAGGGGCAGGCATCCTCAAAAGTCAAAAGAACAGGACGGCCTGACGGGGTATGACCGGGCTGTTTGCAGTAGTCCTCGTAGTCCTCCACCTCTCTTTGGAGATGGTCGTCCCAATATACGGGGACTTTAATCACTTCGCCCTCAAATTCATAGCGATTGACCTTGCTCATATCCGCCTCCCACATTTCCCGCACTTTCCGTTTTGGCGGTGATAAATGCCCGCAGGGAAGCGCGCATTGCGTTTAACTGTAACTGCAAATATTCCTCGTCCTCAAACAGCGCGTAATGCACGCAGGCGCGGACGAACAGATAGGTCATGCCCTGGATAAAATCAGCGGGCATCCCCAGCTTGCCGGAAAGCAGCTCGGCATATTTGCGGTAGCGGATATTCACGCCGCTGAAAAACGTCTTGCCGTGTTCCCGGTATTTTGGGCTTGCATACACCTGATACATGAAGCGGTACTTTGCCCCATGGAGTTTTGCGGTGAGATAGGGAATCTCCCGCAGGAAACGCTCAATGTCCGCAAAGCTCGTTGGAGCATTTGCCATAAAGTCATCCTCCACCTTTGCCATACAATGGGCGGTGGCCTCAATGATGATACCGTCCTTGCTGCCGAAGTAATACAGCAGGTTTCCGTTTGTCACCCCGCAGCTTTCCGCCAGCATTTTCAGGCTGGTGTTTTCAAGCCCGTTTTCGCAGAAAACATCAAAGCAGGTTTCCAGAAACGCAATGCGCCGTTCTGGAATCCCTCTGTCATTCAACGCAGATCACCTCCCGTTTACTTGATTGACCGGGCGGTAAATCCTGCGTGAAAAAAATTTTGCGCCGCCCGCAGAACAACGCAAAAAAGGCGTACCCCACCCGTACAAAAACGGGCAGAATACGCCTTGAAAAATATGCAGTTCTTCTCTTGACAGGAAAAAAGGGCAGACTTACACTATGCTTGCTTGCTTGCTTGCTTGCTTGCTTGCTTGCTTGCTTGCTTGCTTGCTTGCTTGCTTGCTTGCTTAGTCATTTTCCCGCCTTTCGTTCTCATTGTCAAGACCTCTTTTCGCAAAATTATACATAAATAGATTATCACAAAATCCGCTGTTTTTCAAGCAGTCAAAGCAAAATTCTGTAAATGCGCACTCCACGGTTTTTGCGCCATTTTCGGGCTTGCACGAAACGGCAAGCAGGGCAGGTGTGCCCACACCTGCTATTTTTGCGTGGCCGGGGGCCCCGCAAAAATGCTTGTTGGGGAGCTCCCCAAACCCGCCGGACTTCTGGACACTTTGTCCAGAAGTCCTTGTTGTCTGCGGTCCCGGCGCTATCGCTCCTGGGCCTTGTTCCGCTCGTCCGTGTGGCCGAGCAGACAGTCGATGTTCCCCTTGACCGCCACGGCCTCCCGCATATCCGCCTGGGCCTTGCGGTATTCCGCATAGAGGGCTTTTTTCTTTTCCGCCAGTTCCCGCCGCTGCTTTTTCAGCGCGTCCATCTTCGGGAGCTTCGCCCCGCCCAGCAGGTCGCTCATAGCGGCCTTTGCCGCCCGGTAGTCAGAAAGCTCCGCCTCATGCTGGGCCAGATATTTTTTAGAATACCGGGCCGCCTTGTAGCCGTCAAATACGGGGCGCGTCTTTGCGTACTGCACCACCGCCCCCATGAGCTGGGCCATGTGGGAGAGTGCCGCCTCGGTGTCCCGCAGTTCCCCGGCCAGTTTGTGAGCCCGATCCACCGCCGCCTCGGTGCTGGCCGACAGCGCCGCATAGTCCGTCAGCCCATGCTCCCGGAGATACAGGAGCGCGGCGGCCATCTGCTTTAGGTTATAGACCTTGGCCCACCGCTCGTAGGCCGGGCCCTTGCCCTGGGCCAGACGGTTTTGAATGTCGATGATGAGATCGACACGCCGGGGTGAGGACGGGCCCTCCTGGGGCAGCTCCGGGATCGAACGCTCCCCGGCGATCACCGCCCGGATGTCCTCCGGGTCAAAGCCGGGGCCCAGGGTGGACGAGCGCAGGCGGGTGGGCTTATCCTGCCCAGGGGCAAGAAAGGAAATGACACCGCCCCGGCCACGCTTCACCGCAAAGCCGGACTCCTCCATGAGCCGCAGGAACGCCGCAAAGTCGGCGGGGCGTTTCCCCAGGGCCTCCACAACGGCAAGCCGCACCCGCTGCTGGGCCGAGGGCGGGCGCTCCCCGATCCATTGTCCATAGTGGAGAAAGCGACCCTTGCTGTGGAGCTTCGGGTTTTGGATCACGGACAGGTCATGCTCCAGGCATACCCGGTCAGAGAGCCGCCGCAGGGCTGCCGCCGATCTGAAAAAGTCCCGGAATTTCCCGGTATAGTCCAGGGTGGTGGAATTGTAGTAAATGTGATTGTGGATGTGCTGGCGGTCTGTGTGGGTGGCGACGAAAAAGGCGTGTTTCCCCTTTGTCCAGCGCATAGCCGTTTCATAGCCCACCCGGTTTGCCTCCTCCGGGGTGATCTCCCCAGGGCGAAAGGACTGCCGGATCTGATAGCACAGCACATCCGCATCCCGGCGCTGCTCCCGGCCTGTGGTTGCCTTGTACTTTGCCTTTGCCAGCAGGAACTCGGCGTCGGCGGTACGGTAGTCGCACTCATAGGCGGAAATCAACTCGCCGCCCTGGGTTTTCTCCGGGTTCTGTCCGTAGTCAAAACGGTCTTTCAGCGATTGGGCAACGGTTTCCCCCTTGCTGATATGATGGGTCATTAACCGCGTTGTGGCCGTATGCTCACCTCCTCCCCATAAACGAAAATCGGGCGGTTGGGATTTTCCCAGCCGCCCGGCACTTCTGGACAAAGTGTCCAGAGGTCATCAGCTCACCATAAAATCCTGCAAGGCGTATTTTGCCCCGTACAGACGATCCAGCAGCCAAAGCCCGATGGCCGGGAGCCCAAAGGGGGAAACAAGGAACGCCAGCACCAGAGCCGCAATACACCCGGTATGCAGCCCTGCGAAAAAGGCGCAGGCCGCCAGCAGGACGAAAACCGTACACGCCAGCCAGCACACCGCCCCCGCTATGCAGGAGAGGAACGAGAGCACCGCCACGACGAGCATCAGCGCCAGAACAACGGGAGCCGCGATGATTTTCAAAATGATACGCATGGTTCATACCTCCTACAAAAGTTTGATACTTGCCTCTATATGTATATTATAACTCCGCAGGAGGGGGCCAACAAGGATGACTCCGGCCCGGCGCTTACCGGCCTATATTCTGATTTCCCGCACCTCCCGTCCTATGGAGTGAGCATACCGCATGGTGAACAATGTCCCGCCGCGCTCCCGCCCGTCATACACGGCGATCACCCGCTGGGACTCCCCGGCCATGTAACGGTTGCGCTGCATAAAGCATGAGGGGGCATATTCCTGACACACCACCTTAACGCCCTTGCAGGCCCGCAGCAGTTTTTGAAACTGCTGATTTTTTGTTTTTAAGCGGCCCGCATAGGGGATAGCCGCCTCCAGGAACAGCTCCGGGCGGCGCTCCATCTGTTCCGCCACGATAGCCGCAAACATGAGATCGACCCCCTCGGCAAAACCGGAAATAAACCGGGTATAGCCCTCCGCAATCGCTTCTTCCACTTCACGCCGGAACTCCTGCTCCACATAGGCGATCCGCGCCTCTGGAATATCCCGGTGCCCTGTAACACAACAAGTTTTTTCAGCCATAAAAAGCCTCTCCTTTCTGCAATATTTAAGCCTGTGAACACCCCAAAGATAAAGGATTTAATATCGTATGTCAAGGAACACACAGGATGGCATATCGTATTTTCCGGGTAAGCACGATATACAATAATGCGAGAAGGGAGGGTTGTTCCCGTGTACGAGGAATTTACTCAAAACCGTATCGCACAGTTGCGGATGCAAAAGAATGTTTCGGCCCGTGATATGTCGTTGTCGCTGGGCCAGAACAACAGCTATATCAATCAGATCGAGAACAAGAAAGCCCTGCCGTCTTTACAGGGTTTGTTCTATATCTGTGAATACTTTGGTATCACGCCACAGCAATTTTTTGATGATGGCAGCGCCTATCCCGTTCAGCTTGCCGATCTGGTTGAGGATATGAAAAAGCTGGACGCCGCCTCGCTGGAGCATATCGCGGCGATTGTGAAAGAAATGGTAGGCAATAAATAATCTCATGTGCGATGCAAGAAAGCAGGGACAAAACGGAGAGCAGCCCTCCGTCTTGTCCCCATTTTTTTGCGCCCACTTCTGGACAAAGTGTCCAGAAGCCGGGGCAGCCGGGGAGCTTGGCGCTCCCCGGCAAGGGTTAAAGCTCCACCACCGCCGACAGCTTTTTGAGCAGATCGGACAGCGGTTCCCACAGGGTTTCATAGTCCCGCTGCAACGCCTTGATCTCCTCCGGGTAAATACCGCCGTAGGTGTTGGCCTGGATCGCCACCTGATTTAGATTGTTAGAGCACCGCCGCTGGAGCGATACCAGCTCCCGCACGTCGGAAAGGTCAACATGGAGCACATAGCCGTTGAGGGCCATTTTCCGCACATAGGCCCCCAGGTTGTGGACGCCCGCCTCGGCCATGCGCTCCCGGATCAGCGCCAGCTCCTCCTCGGACACCATGACGTGCAGGTGGATGGGGCGGCGGCGCTTCTTCTTGTTCACCGCTCCTCACGCTCCCGGCTCCGATAGGGGCGGGGCGGCTCCTTTACTTTGTCCAGCGGCTTTTCCTGTTCCGGGGGCGGGGCCTGGTTATTCAGTACCCCGTCCAGCATATTGTAGTTGTGCTCGGTGGCGATCTCCGCGCTTTTCATAGGGTTATATTTTTCTTCCATAGAATCCTCCTTGTCCTAAATAGCCCGTCACCTCTGGACAAAGTGTCCAGAAGTGACGGTTTAAGATGTGGAAAGCATTGGGGCAAAACGGGGGCAGGCCATATCAAACTACGGCCTACCCCGAAAGCGGCCCCGGAAAGCCTTGTAATATGGGCATTTTCCGGGGCCTAATTTTCCACACATCACCTCCGTTTTTTTCGCATATACTCCCGCTTTTGCCGCCGCAGGGCGATCCGGGCACAGGACTCGGAGCAGTAGGCCAACCGCCCATCCATAGGGACGGGCCCGCCGCAGATGGGGCAGGGCCTAAATTCCGGCCTGGGCCCCTCGGTCAAAAGGGCGGCCTCCAACGCCGGATCGAGGGGCAGGACGGCCTCCCGGAAATAGCGGCAGTAAGCGCCCGTCCAACATTTGCCGAACATATAGCACTCACACTCCAGGGGCAGGCATCCATATTCCTTGTCATAGTTGGCGCACCATTTTGTCACCAGAGTGCGGATTTTCTTTTTTTCCTCGCGTGTCAGTTCACGGGACACGGCTTCACCTCCCGCCAGAGGTTTTCAAAAGTTCCCGGTAACAGGACACACAGCCGATCCCCCGCCAGTAGGGACACCCGGAACACCGGGAGCCCCTGGGCGCTTTCGGGACAGAAGGAGCCATGGGCCGCGGGCGCTGCTTCATCATTTTTTCATAGGGGCTGTTTGTGAAATTCATTCCTCGTCCTCCTCGCTGTTTTCTTCGTCCTCGTCCCAGGGCGGGCCATCGTCCTCATAGTCCTCCTCGCCGTAGTCATCCTCCGGCTCGCCAGCCTGCTGTTGTTTGGGGCGCAGCACCTTGAAATAAAACGCCGCTCCGCCGCCCACCAGGGCCACGGCCAGCACCGCTAGGAGCATCCCCGCGTTGCCGCCCGTTTCCGGCTCGGCCTCCTCCGGGGCGGGCTCCTCGGTTTCTGTGGGCTCCGGCTCAATGCCCACGCACTTGCTTATATTGACAGAGCAGACAGCACAATCCGTATTGACGGCCCCCGCCGCGCATTTTTCAGAGCAGGAGCACACCGCTTGTTCCACCCCGGCAGCCTCCGCCGCAGCCAGCAGGTCGGCCTCGTCCACCACATTCAGAAAATAGGTTTCGTATTGCTCGCCCTCTTCGTCCACGGGCTTATCATAGTCAATGACGATATAGAACGTGTTGCCGCCGCTGGTCTGGACGGTAATGAACTGCTTGTTGGTGTGCTCGTCATAGAGCAGATCGCGGGTCACAAGGTTGCCCTCTTCGGAAAAGCCCTCGCCGGGCTCAATGGTGGGCTCCGGGGCGGGAGTTTCCTCTGTCATGGTGGGATCGCCGTAGTCCGCGCCCTCGCCGCCGTCCGCGTAAGCATACGCCGGGACGCTAAAACCGCATAAAAGAACGACGGCGCAAAGCGCCGCCGTCAAAGACTTCCATCGTTTCATATTCAATTTTCCTCCTTTTCCGCAGGCTCCGACTTCTGGACACTTTGTCCAGAGGTGCCGCCGTCCCGGAGCCGCTGGAGTACCAGGGGCAGCTCCTCCAGGGAAACGCTCATGCCCCGCACAATGTCCACGATCTCCTCGTTTTCCGCCTCCCGGTGCTTTTGTTCCAGCTCTTTCAGCCGGGCCTGCTGTTCGCTGATTTTGACCTTGACCTTATCAATCTCGGCCTGGATTTTTTGGCTCTTGCTTGCCGCCATAGAATACCTCCAATCATGGTAAACGCCCGTAGGCGTAAAAATGAGATTGCCAGTAGCTTGTGTTCAGGTTCGCGTAACTGATGGGATCACCACAATGGATCATCATATTGTCCCCAACATAAATCCCACAATGGGACACGCCCGCCGTGTCATAGGTGCCGACAAAGAACACCAGATCGCCGGGGCGAGGTGCGCTGGTGGGGGTGCAGATGTTATAGAGCCCCTGGGCTCCCAGGCGGCCTACATTCCAGCCGGAATGATTGATCACCCAGGACACAAAGCCGGAGCAGTCAAAGGACGTGGCCGGAGAGCTGCCGCCCCACACATAGGGATAGCCCAGGTATTTCTCCGCCTCGCCCAAAATGGCCGCAAAGGTTTCATCGTCCAGATATTCCTTCGGCACGTCATAGTCAGCGGGCGGGTTTGTGATGTATTTTCCCACATAGGCTGACTCCGGGAACAGATCGGGTCTGTTCCCCAGGGTGGACATATAGAGGGAGTACCGGGCCATCTGTTCCTCGCCCATTATTTCCAGGGGCAGATGGGAAAGGTTTTTGTTTTCCAGCGTGACATAGCAGATGTAGTAATTGTAGGGCACCTCCACTGTGTAGGAATTGCCCTCACTGTCCGTCCGGCTTTCTGTCCGATACCGAACCTCCACCACCACATCCTCGGTGAGAATGTACTGGCGGTCAAAGAGGGTTTCCAGGGTGCCCTGTACCTCGTCCACCGTCCACGCCCCCTCATGGAGCACCGACAGAATGGAGATCAGCACATAGGGATCGTGCTCAATTTCGTCCAGGTCAAAATGGTACTCGTCATAGTCGTGGGTGCTTTCGTAGCTGTCCAGATAGTTTTGCAGCTCGGCCTCCATGCCGGAATAGGCCGCCTCCGCCGCCAGCATTTCCTCGTCCTGGGACGGGTAGGTGGTCGCTCCCACTGCGCCTGCCCCGGCGTTGCCAAGCGTCACCAGAGAGGACGAACAGGACTGCATCATAAAGAGCAGGAGCACACAGGCCAGGGCCAGCAACACCCCCACGGGATGCCGCTTCACAAAGCCCGCGATCTTTACCCCGGCCTTTTCCGTGGCGGCGGCGGTCTTTTTGGCGGCGCTTGCCGCTCCCGTCTTTGCCGCCTCCCGCGCCCGCTTTTGGTACTGCTTTTTTAGGCGGTGCTTGCGCCACATCTGGGAAACAGAATTGCCGGACATTTCCGGGTGCTCCTGGGCGGCCATGCGGAAATGATAGTCCGCCGTGGCCTTGACATATTTGGACTCGGCCCGCTGGACAGCCTTTGCCGGGCGCTGCCGGATTTTCTTTTGCACAAACCGCTTGCCATGCCGCAGGCCGGACTCGCCCACCAGCTCGGAGCGGTGGGCCCCCTCGACCCCCACGTTTTCCTGTTCATTCTCATAAATCTTGCCATGCACAAAACCGTGGGCGGCCCCGCCAGCGGCCCGGCCTATCCGCCGCACCGGGCCGGGCTTTTTGGGGGGCTTCTGTTTTGCCAGCTTATCCTTTGCCCGTTCCAGCTTTTCCCCGCGCTTTTCCATGCGGAGCTTGGACGCAGCGGCCTGCTCCTGTTTGCTTTTCTGCCGGAACTTTGACTTCTGGACACTTTGTCCAGAAGTGCCGCTGTCCGCAGCCCCGGCACCCCCTGGGGAGCCGCCCCCAGCAGCCCCGCCGGGATCGGCGGCGCTCTCCCAGGAGCCGGGGCGCTCCCTGGGCTCCTGTTTGGGCTTATTCGGTTTTCGCTTCATTCTTCAAATCCTCCGGGCGGGTAGTCAGCAGGTTATAAATCTCACCTTTGGGGAACCGATCCACAAAGGGGATGGTCACATCCCCATAGAACAGCAGGCCCTCGCCGGAATTGCTGTGGGTAATGTAGGAGAGCTGGTGCTCCGAAATGCCGAGCTGCTTTGCCAGAATTGCCCGATCACTTTGGGCCTGGGACAGCAGGATCATAAAATCCGTGTTGTCCAGAATGGCCTCGATCTCCCGGCTGGCCAAAAGGTCTTTGACGTTCTGCGTCAGGGCCGAGGGGACGCAACCCTTTTTGCGGAGCATCTTCCACACGGCCACAAAGTAGCTGGCGGTAAGCGCGTCCCGGAGCAGAATATGAAACTCGTCAAAATAGCACCAGGTAGAAATGCCGTTATGGAAGTTCACATTGACCGCCGAAGTGACAAAATCGTTGGTGATGTGCATGGCAATCTTCCGCAGGTTTTCCCCCAGCCCTTTCAACACGATACACACCACGCGGGCGGTCAAGTCCACGTTGGTGGGGTGGTTAAAGAGGTTGAGGGAGCCGGTGCAGTAGAGCTCCAGGGCGGTTGCCACACGGCGGGCCTCCGGCTCCGGCTGCTTCAAAAGCTCCTCGTACAAGTCCTGGAGCAAGGGCGGCTTGCCGTCCCCGATCCCCAGGGCCATATCCCGGTAAATGAGCCGCACACAGCGGTCAATCACGGTTTTTTCGATGGGCTGCAAGCCGTCCTTGCCGCCTACCACCAGCTCACACAGGGACAACAAAAAATCCGCTTTCATGGAAAGCGGGCTTTCGTCCTCGTCCAGATCAAGCTGGATGTCCATGGGGTTGATATGGCTGGGAGAGCCGGGGGCGATCTCGATCACCTGCCCGCCCAGCCGCCGCACCAGCGGCGCATATTCGCCCATGGGATCGACAATCAGAAT
This sequence comes from Faecalicoccus sp. LCP19S3_E2, assembly GCF_052121255.1. Taxonomy (NCBI): domain Bacteria; kingdom Bacillati; phylum Bacillota; class Erysipelotrichia; order Erysipelotrichales; family Erysipelotrichaceae; genus Faecalicoccus; species Faecalicoccus sp. LCP19S3_E2. The sequence goes on from NZ_JBQKEP010000001.1 coordinate 181,572, forward strand.
CCGATCCTTGGGAATGGTGAGGAACACGTTTAAGAGCTCCCGTTTTGCCGCAAAGGATTTTCCCGATCCGGTTGAGCCAAGATACAGGCCGTTGGCTGATTTCAGCTTTTTGCGGTCAGCCATGATGACGTTATGGGAAAGGGCGTTCATGCCGTAGTAGAGGGACGGCCCGGCCATGCGGAGCTCCCGGGTCATAAAGGGAATGAAGATGGCCGTGGAGCTGGTTGTCATGCCCCGCTGGATCTCCACCTCGTTATAGCCCAGAGCCAGGGAAGAAACGAAGCCCTGCTCCTGCTGCCAGTCCAGCCGCTTTAGGGCACAGTTATATTTCTGCGCGATACCGCCCACGGTAAACACATCGTTTTCCAGCCGCTGCCGGGTGGGGGCGATATTGATGACCGTGAACGTGAGCAGGAACATCCGCTCGTTCCGGGACTGGAGATCGGCCAGGAGCTCCGCTGCGTCCTTACTGAATGTGATCAGGTCAGGGGGCAGAATGTCGGGATCATACCCGGCCCGCACCGCCTTGCGCTGTTCCTCCACTTTCATTTTGCCAATATCGGAGAGTTTTCCCTTGATGGTCTTAATGGCTTTGAGCTGATCCACCGTCTGGATGTGCATGGTAACGGTCATTTCCGCATCCAGCTCCAGAATTTCCGCCAGGAGCTTGTCAGAGAGCTCGGACGCCAAAATCTGCAAGTAGGACGCAGCGCCCCAATACTGGCCCACCCGGAACGTCCGGGATTGCCGGAAGTCGAAGCTGTCCGGAGCGATAAAGTCCTTTGTCCCCATGCCCGTCCGGGGAATGTCCTGCCAGGAGAAGCGGAACGGCTCCCGGCTGCCGGGGTGCATCTGGCTGTGGAGCAGCGCCAGCCGTTCCTGCCCATCCATCGGAGCAGAGGGAACGCCCAGCCGTTTCAGATTGCCTGTCACATCGGCCTCCACCCGTTCCAAGCGGGGCCGGGCCTCCGCGATCCCCTCGGCGGGCAGGCCAAACGTGATGTATTTAGACCGCTCGATGCCGTTGTTGCTTTTGGCAATCTGATTTTTCAGCATCCCGGTAAACTCGGCCCGGACGCTGTTGAAATTGTCCTGGGCCGGGGGGATGTTCACCCGGTACTTACTCCGGGAACGGGAACGCCGGTTAATAAAGGAAAGCTGGAATGGCAGCGAGGTATCAAAGTAGTTAAGGAATGAGCTCCAGCCTCCGAAAATGGCCGTCTGATCCTCGGTAGAAGCCACGGAATAATTGATGTCCTCGTATTCCACCGTCTTTGTGTAGAGCCCACCGGGGAGCTGGCACACCCCGTCCGGGTGCATCACCAGATAGGGGATCGTCTGCTGGGCAGACAACGCAGCTTTCCGTTTAGCGGCCTTTCCGGGGCCGCGCTTTTGGTCTTTTGCCGTTTTCAATCGCATCCTCCTTTCCCGCAGCGCCCCGCTGGGTAAACGGGGCATAAATATTCTGCGTCTGATAGGGCCTGATCCCAGGCCGCAGGAAACGGGCCCGGATAATGTTTCCCACCACCTTTTCCAGCGGGAGCCCGTCTTTTTCATACATCGCCAGCAAAAACGCCGGGAGCGCCACGGCCATCATCAGGAACATGGCCCCGGTATTGCCGATGGTGCTCCGGGCCAGCAGATAGGTGGGGACGCCCACCGCCGCCGCGATCCCGAAGCACACAAGCTGGCGTTTCGTCAGGTTAAAGGCCAGTTTTGTCTTGACCTTTGACAAATCGTTTGGGACATTTACATAGGGAATTTTGCTCACTTCCTTTCCAGCCCGGCCACTTCTGGACAAAGTGTCCAGAAGTCCGGGGTATCTCAGCGCAGCACTTCCGCGATCCCTGCCATAATGTACTCCGCACAGGGCAAGGCGATGGCATTGCCCAGGGCTTTATAGCGGCTGGCGGCGCTGATCTCTTTGCCGTCCGCGCCGTATTTTGTCCAGCCCTCCGGCAAGCCCATCAGCCACTCACACTCCAATTCTGTGGGAAAACGCACACAGCCGCCTGCCGGATCGTCCTCATACCAAAAGGCAAAGGGCGTTACTGTTCCAGCCAGCAGGGTGGGAAAAGGGTCAGTTGGCAGTCCAAAGCTGTTTCGGAACGCGGTGTGCTGCCCGCCTTTTGCGGCTCCCCGCATACGGAATCCTTGAAAGGGTCGGACGATGGGTATTCGCCCCCCTGCTTCAAGAAAAGGGCCTCGATCTCCGCCGGGGGCGGGCACCCGGCTTTCTCCGCCAGACGGAGAAAGTGGCTGCATTGACCGGGGCTTAAACAATATTTCGGGAGCACGCCGCCCTCTAAAATCTGCCACGAGAAAGACGCGCTGCCGCCGGGCCAGCCGGGGCCTTGCCCAGTGTTGGGCATCCATGAGCCGCCATGCGAGATCGGGGCATCCCCCTCGCACCATTCCGGCGTTTGCCCATCTTCCCGAAGCAGGCATTGGAATTTCGGCGTCTGTGAAAGCGGATAACACGGCTCTAAAGTCCATCCGGTCATTTGAAGAAAACGCTCCCATGACGTTTTCCCAAATAGTGATAACTGGATATAGATCATTGGTGGCCTTTCTCATTTCTTGAATGATACGGATTGCGTGAAAGAACAGGCCGGATTTGGCCCCATCCAGCCCCTCCCGCCTGCCGATCTGTGAAAGATTTTGGCAGGGTGAGCCAAAGGTCAGCACATGGACAGGCGGGACGGCCCCGCCGTCCAGTTTGGTGATGTCCCCCAAGTGGGCCATGTCCGGGAAGTGCCGCCGGGTGATGGAGATAGAGGCAGCCTCGATCTCGCTGGCCCACAGTGGGCGGATACCGCACCGCGACGCTGCCAGGGGGAAAACGCCGATCCCATCGAACAGGCTCCCCAGAGTAATCGCGCTCACAGGCCCACCTCTGGACACTTTGTCCAGAAGTCCGGGACGGTGCTTTCCACCTCGTTCCCCCACACATCCCAGCCGGGCGGGGACTGCCGGGCGAACAGCTCCACCCTGGGCACATCGCCCATGAGGGCAACGATCTTATCACGGGCCTCGTCCGGCTTTTTGCTGTGGGCTTCAATGGGGGAAATGATAAATTGATGGATATTCGCCGCCTGCCGTTTCGGGTGTCCTCGCGTTGCCAGCAGGCAGATCTCCGCGTTTCCCCGCGTCCAAAAGCCCAGGCCATAGAACCAACTGTCGGCCTTTCGGTTTTTCTTGAGCCACACAAACGCCACGCTTTTGTAGGTAAAGCCCCACGCCTGGATCAGCCGCAGGGCTTCCGGGAGCTGCGGGAATGTGGCCCACAAAAAAAGCGCGCTGTCCGGGGCCGCAAGATCGGCCACAGGCAACGCGCAAAGCTCGTCGATCCCCATGGTGGGATAATGGTTTTCCGCCGCCCCCTGTACCTTTTTTGCGGAATACCGCCAGGGCGGGTCGGCGTAAATGATAGAATACTTCTCGATAGTTACACTCCTTTCTCCCCGGCCTCCACCGCCGCCTGCGCCAGACGGACGCGCTCTGTGGCGGCGGCATAGTAGGCCGGGACGGTTTCAAAACAAATAAAGCGGCGGCCTGTATTGAGGGCGGCAACCGCTATTGTGGCAGAGCCCGCGCAGATGTCCGCCACCACCTCGCCGGGCCGGGTATAGGTCTTGATGAAATACTCGCACAGTTCCACCGGCTTTTGCGTGGGGTGGACGGTGCGCTGGACGGCTGGAAAGGCCAGCACGTTTCCGGGAAAGCGCAGGCCGTCCTCCGATCCGCTGCCAGAACGGGTGAACTTTCCGTAGTTGGTGCTGTTTCCGTTATTGCCCGCAATTTTCTTGTAGGGCTTGCCCTGCTCAAACTGCGGATTGTAAAGCGGGAGTTTTTGATAAAACACCAGAATATTCTCCGTCTTTTTCAGCGGAGCGCGGCGGGCATTGAGAAAGCCTGTGCAGCGGCTTTTGTACCATATCCACTCATAGCGGAGCATGGGGAGATTGGACGCGCCCAGCACCTTGTCATAGGGGCATTGTGCAAAGAACAGCACTGCGCCGTCCGGCTTGACAGCCCACTTGACCGCCTCCCACAGCTCCGGGAGCGGCAGGGGTACATCCCAAAAGTTCCGTGTGGTGCCGTAGGGCGGATCGGCCAAGAGCATATCCACCGAATGACGGGGCAGGGAGCGCAGGCCCTCGATGCCATCCATAAGGAACAGGCCCTCCGGGAGCTCCGGGGACTTCTGGACACTTTGTCCAGAGGTGCCCTTATCGGTCATCCATGGCCTCCTTGCCCTTTACCGGGGCGGGCCGGGCGGCGTTTTCACGGGCGGCCTGCGCCCGCCCCTCGGCTAACTGCTGGGCAATCGTTTTTGCAGCGACCCTGCCGCCCAGCAATTCACGCTTTTGCAAAACGTCCTCCGTTTCTGCCATAAAGCGGTACACATCCGCCTCGGTAAATTCCTCCGGGGCTTTTCCATTCCACAGGGCCGTTCCATCCGGCCCATATCTTCTCGGCATATAACACCCCTTTCTCAATGTGCGTTAAAGATACTGCGGGCAATCGAGCCCGTTTTGAACAACATAAAGCAGAGCAGGACGGTATATCCTACAATGCCCCAAATCGCGCCGATGGGGTCGCCGCTTGTGGCAATCCCCTGAATCAGCACCGCATAAATGGCAACACACACCAGAATGAGCAGCCCCTGGAAGCCCACGGCAAACAGGGAGCGCAGATAATTCTGGCCCATTTGCCCAACCTCCCGATGGGAGATCGTCGCCATGGGGATGGGAGCCAAACTGGTGAGCAAATATATTTCCAGCATTCTGCCATACACCAACACAAAAATGACAATGCCCAGCGCCCACATGGTAACGCCGATAAGCGAGGATTGGAGCCACAGGCCCAAAAGCGGCCCTAAATCCATCCCCTCCAGGGTGGTTTCCAGCTCTGTCAGCATATCCGGCGTGATGTCCGTAGAGCCCTGGATGAGCCCGCCCGCCTGGGCGATCACCGTCTGCGACACGTCAAAAACGGCCATCACAATGTTAAAGGTGTTGGACAGAATGAGGATGGCACAAGCGGTTTTGAACATCCATTTATAGATATTCGCCACGTCAAACTCGTGCATATTGTTTTTTTCCAATAGCATCTGTATCAGCTCATAGGTGGCAACAAAGGTCAGCACCAGACCGGCTATCGGTAAGATCACCGTTTCGGAAAGCTGGCGTATAAGGGAGAAAACCCCGGCGTTCCACGCCGCCGGGGTAGTCCCCACTTGTACCGCGATCTCCCCGACCTGGGCGTTGACGTAATCGGTGAGCCCCTCAAGGTTCCCCATGATTCCGCCAATCAGCAGCTCTTTGAGCCAGTCTGTAAGCCAGTCGGTGAGAAAATCCATAGGCCGCTACCTTAAAACAGGCCGGACAGCAGGGGGATCAGGGTGGTGCCCAGCAGGATGATGCCGCCGCCAGCCATGAGCTGCTTCATGCCCTGGCTTTTGGAGCCAGGATTGTCGGAACCATAACCTTCCAGCAGGTTTACGACACCCCACACGCCCAGGCCAGCGCCGAGAGCCACAACAAGGGTCTGCAAAGTATCAATAGCGGAAGAAAAGAACTGCATATAGCCTCCATTTCTCCGGGGTTTTCCCCGGCCATAAAAAAAGCCGCCCATACAGGCGGCAGGTTACGACCTCTGGACACTTTGTCCAGAAGTGGGATTTATACAAAGGCGTCCGGGTCGTCCACATCGTCATAATTGAGGATGTCCTCGTCCTCGCTTATGGGCGCTGCATCTGTCCCGTCCGCCTCGTACACTTCACAAACCTCGTTCAGCCCAGGCCGCCTGCGGCGGTTGATGAGCTTATCCAGGTCAAAAGCGTTTTTGACTCTATCGGCCTCAGCCGTATATTTGTAGTTCGGGTGCTGCTTCAAATCGTATTTTGGGGAATAGAACGGGGGCAGGCCCCGGAGCTGCAAGATACACCTGTCACCGGGCATGGTAGCAAGCTCGGCAGGGGTCATCAGTTCCCGGCCCAGCCGCTGGGTGTTTTGGTTGTAGCTTTCCGACTGGCCTTTGGAGCGCCCGTCCGTCTGCATATAGATGGTTGCTTTTCCCAGCCAGTTCTCGGAAATCTCCTTGATGGTGGAGCTTTCCCGTCCGCCCAGGAAAATCACGCTGTCCATGTTGCCTAAAATCGTTTCCGCGTGCTTGTCATAAATGGCCTTGCACTGCGCCATTTGCTGGTAAAAGAGCGTCAGCGATATTTCACGGGAACGAATGACGGCCACCAGCTTTTCAAGCTGGGGCACCTGGCCCGTATTGGCCGCCTCGTCCCACAGCACCCGCACATGATGGGGCAGGCGGCCCCCGTGAACATTGTCCGCCCGTTCACACAACAGATTGAACATCTGCGAAAAGGCCAGAGCCACCAGAAAGTTATAGGTGGGCGTGGTGTCGGAAATCGTGAAGAAAACCGCTGTTTTCCGATCCCCGATACGGTCAAGCTGCAATTCATCGTAGGCCATGATCTCCCGGAGCTGGGGGATGTCAAAGGGGGCCAGCCGGGAGCCGCAGGAAATCAAAATGCTTTTCGCGGTCTTGCCGCTTGCCAGCTTATATTTCTTGTACTGCTTCACGGCAAAGCAATCCGGCTTTCGCTTTTCCAGCCCCTTAAACATATAGTCAACCGCGTTCATAAAGTTTTCGTTGTCCTCTTTGACCTCCATGCCGGAAATCATATCCACCAATGTATTCATATTCCGATCCTCGGCGGGGCCCTCGAAAATGATATAGGCAATCAGGGCGCAATACAAAAGCGTTTCCGCCTTCGTCCAAAATGGATCGCCCTCTTTGCCCTCTCCCTTTGTGTTGCTGATTAAAGCGTCCACAAATTTCAAAATGTCGGCCTCGCTGCGGATATACGCCAACGGGTTATAGTGCATGGATTTTGAAAAATCAATGCTGTTAAAAACCTTGATCTTATACCCCCTGCGTTGTAGAAAGGCTCCCACCTGGGAGAGCACCCCGCCTTTGGGATCGACCACCACATAGCTGCATCCGTCCTTTTTCTTCGCGCTGGCCTGCAAAATCTGTGGGGTGAGCCAGAACCGGGTTTTGCCGGAGCCGGACGAGCCGATCACACAGGCATTGAGATTGCGGGCGTTGGCCGGGTTTTTCGGGCGGGTGTTCATGGTGAGAAATTCCGTCCCGGTGAGAATAACATTGTTTTCAAAGACGGGATCGACGAATGGGGCTATATCTTTCGGCCCGCCCCATCTGGCCGACCCGTATTCTTCATCCCGCCTGTATTTTTTTGCCTTTTTGCTTTTGGCATAAATAAGCAGGCGGAATCCCACCGCACCCACAATGCCGATGAGCCAATCGAGAGGATCAAGCCCCGGCGCAAAGTCGGCAAAAGCCGGGCCTATCGTTTGCCCCAGGCCCATGAGCTTATGGGGCAGATCCACGCCGGGGGCCAGCCGGTAGGCCGTCCCCAGCTTCAGACAGGCCCAGCCAATGAACAGGTACGGGATGTTTGGTATTACATATTTCTTGACGCTATCTGTCCTCATGCACCGCCTCCTTTGCGCGTTCTTTCTGGCGGGACGGCTGGCGGGCCAGTTCAGCGGCGGCCTCTTTGAGCTGCTGCCGGATCGGTGCTTTTGTGGATTTTGTGCGCTTTAGCAGCCGTTTGGAATACTCGGAGAAACAAGCGGTAATCGCATCGGCCTGCCCCGCCTTGAAAAACAGCAGGTGTTTATCCGGCGCGACCTGATAAAAGGCATAGTCCACATTCCATTTCCGGGCTACCCGGTCAAAGAGGGCGGGGGCTTCCACTTCAATACTGTTTGTGGCGGCCCCGTGGCCCATGAGCTGGCGCACCGTCTGCCTGCCGTGGGGCGTCTGTTTGGCCCGGTGGTGTTTGCCAATCTTCCGGGCAATCGCTCCCAGCACATAGGCAAGCCCCCGCGCCGTGAGTTTGCTTGCCTTGATCGATACCGCTATGGTTCTTCTGGAAATATCTTCATCTACCAGCCAAATCCCTCCCTTCCATGAAAAAAAGCACTTCTGGACAAAGTGTCCAGAAGTGCCGCTATCGGTCTGTATGGCTTTGCTCTGGGTGTGGGCGTTCCGCCGCCTGAGGAAAACGGTCAATGACTTCTTTATAAGCCGCCATCTGTTCCCGGATGGAGAGCTGTGGATAGGCAAAAACCTTGTGTTCGTCGGGAATGTCCTCCCGCCCGTGGTAGTATTCGATAAACTGGCTGCCGTTGGGAAGAAGAAAACCGCCTTTGACAAAGCTGCCATCTTCATTGATCCGCATATCCCGGCCATACGCCTCATAATCAAAATAATTCCGCAGGTTTTCGGGAATGTCGATCATTTCCATGTCCTCCGCATAAATGCGGCCCAGGGTTTCATCATCGGACACGCCGATATAGAAATCATAACAATCCAGATTTTCCGCAAGGTTTATGAGGTCGCCCACGCCGGAGGTATGCTCGCCGCTGGCAACAACTGCCTCAAACTTCTCCAAATCACTTTTATCCAGCTCGGAGAGCAGACAGGCCAAGTGGTTGAGTTCGTCAATGCTTTCATATTCCCCCAGGCAGGCGTTAAGCTCCGACAGGTCGCCGTCATAATCGGCAATAAAAATCTCCTCATAGCGGATATTATCAATGCCGATCTGTTTTAGGACTTCCTGCACCGCCTCTCTGGTGGTGGGGAATTTCAGAAGTGCGCTTGCCAGCTCGCCCTCGTTATATTTCCCCAGGTTGGTTACATACGCCTCAATTACTGCCATGTCAGCGCCTCTGGCCTTTGACGGTCAGGATGCCCTCCAAGGTGGTGGCGGTGATCCCCAGCCGCTGGGCAACGGCGATGTCATTCTTCACTGCTTCATTGACATAATTCCCGCACACCACCAGCACACGGGAACGCCGGAGCAGATCGCGCCCCATATCAATACCGCTTTTATGTTCTTCCGGCACTGCGTCATTGAGGAACAACGGCAGGTAGAGCATAGGGCAGATGGGGGAATAGCCTGCGTCATAAACAATGCGACAGTATTTAGCTGCCTGTTCCGTAACCTCGCACGCATCGCCGCGCCATGCAGCGGTCACATACGCAAGGGGTCGTTTCATAATCAAAACCTCCGTTTCTTTTCCCTATATAATAAGGTAGGGTCAACCCTATCCCCCGCCCTTTCCCATTCATGGGAAAGGGGGCGGCTCTGGAGGATATACCCCCCGCCGCCTTGCCGGGAATAGCACAGCCGGGGCAGGCCGTAAAGGGCAAGCCGCCGCATAATACGGCGGGCGTTCCGCCCCTTGACGGCCCGTTCCCGGCTGTACTAAAAAATACCCGGCGACGGGGGATATATCACCACCGAGCCCATCCCAAACGGGGAGCGTTTACCTCTGGACAAAGTGTCCAGAAGCGGGGCTCGGTCACTTGTCGAGCTCGTTCTTTTTCTCCGGCTTTGCCAGTTCGGGCGGCTGTTTCTCTTTCCACTCGTCCAGCAGGGCCATGATCTGTTCTTTCATTTTGGCAGGAGTGACCTCCTTGCCGAAATACTTGTTGAGTTCATCGGTGCTGATAATCACGTTGTCAACCTCCCTTTTTTCTTCGCTCAAAATACCATCAATCACATCGCCGTTGAGCAATCCCTCCTGATCCAGCTCCCGGAGCCGCTTTGCCTGTTTGACCGAGGGGGAGGACTGCTCCCCGTCAATGGACACGGCAATCAGCCGCTGGTTTTCCGGCTTGATATACGACAGCTCCACGGCGGGCATAAAGCCCATGTTTTTTGCGTCCACCTTTTCCAGAAGTTCCGGGACAAGACGGTTGAGCCGGACATAACGGAGCACCTTTTTATAGTTCATGTCATGCTCCTTGCCCACAATCTCCACCGAGAGCTTACCCAGGGCCTCCGCCTCCTTGTCATTTTTGGGCCGGGCTCCCTGGCGTTTAATGGCCTCCAGCTCCAAATCCAACAGCTTTGCCAGTTCGCTGGGGAGAGGGTCGCCGCGCTGCTTGTTGCTGTTCCGCATTTCCCGGACAGCTTCAAGATCGGTCATCTCCCGGACGATACAGGGCATTTCCTCCAGCCCGGCCCGTGTGCCGCCATGGTGTCGGCGGTGGCCCGCGATAATCTCATAGCCCTTGCCGTCTTTTTCCGGGCGGACGGTGGCGGGGGTCATAATGCCGTGTTCCTTGATCGTCCCCACCAGATCGTCCATCGCCTTATCGTCCTGCACCTTGTAGGGGTGCTCTCGGAATGTGTGAAACGGATGAAGCTCCGTCATTTTCAGATAGACGATTTTTCCCTCTTCCACAGGACGGGGCGGGACTTCCGGCGTGGGCGGCAGTTTGATCTCTGGCATCGGAACGGCGGCAGCCTCCTTGACAGGGGCGGCCTTGCCCGGCTTTACAGCCTTAGCAGATTTAGACGCAGGCGCACCGCCGGAGCCCGTTTCTTTGCCCTTGTCTGCTTTCTTACCTCTGGACACTTTGTCCAGAACAGAGGGCGGAGCCTCCTCACGGGCCGCCTTGTCAACCTTGGACGGGCGGCCTGCGCGGGGCTCCGCTACTTTCTCCTTTTTTCCCGCAGGCACCCCGGCTTGCTCTTTCGGGGGACGGCCCCGGCGCTTTTTCGGCTGTTCTGCCTCCGGCGCTTTCTTTTCCGGGGCGGGGGCAGGAGCCTCCTTGCCGCCCTTATCAGCGGCCTGGATGTCCGAGAGGTTGATCACCTTGCCGGACGGGGCGGGTGTATCTTCGCCCATGCCGGGAAGAACAGTCTGCTGTGTGTGCTTGTCGGCAGACGGCGGATCGGGCTCCACATGATCGGGGGCCGCTTTATCTTCGCCAGAAACAGCAGGTGTATTATTTTCCTCCAGCGGGGGCAACTCACCCTGGCCGGGTGGGGATAGGGTTTCCTGGGCCTTGTTTTCCTCCGGGCCCATATTCACTTTTTCATCGGCCATTTGCTAACCTCCTTTTTTATGAGATGAAAAAAGGCCAGACCTCCCGGCCCGGCCAGCTTAAAAATATTCCCCCCTTTCTCAGTCCGGGCCATAAAAAAACGTCGCTTTTCACAAAGAAATAGCGACGTTTTAGTGTAGGTTGGCTCGGTTTTGTTGTGTTTTATGATTATGCCCTTGTATAAAAACCTAAGAGTTTTTTGATACAACTTCCTGATAATATGCCGAATTTTCACTCGTCAATTCTGCATGATCAAGCATCACGGTGGGATAAGCTGTCCCTTCCTCGGTTACGATGGTCTTGCCGTTCAGGGTACCATTATAGATTTCCAAAGTAGAATCAACAGCATGTACACAATTATAATCATTTTCCATACTTGTATCCATCATGATTCCGTTCGAATTTAGGCTATGTATGCGTATATTTTCCAAGATAGAATTAGAGATTTCAAAGTTTGAATTCGGTATATAAAATTCAATATCTCCTTGTCCATTCGATTTAAATTTAGAATGTAACATCTCTAAATCGCTATTTTCAATATACAATAATGGATAGTTTGATGCAGGTACATCCGAGACTAGAATACAATGATCAAATCTCAATGTGGATTGTTTCACATTGATCGCATTGCTTTGGGTTCCCGAAACACGTTGTAAATGATTCAAAGTCAAGTTTTGTAATGTAACATTAGCCCCATCTGCAACAAAAATTTGACCAGTTAAAGTATTCGTAAGTCGTTGTTGTTCTTCTCCGGGGATGCTGGCAGGCGTTCCAATGATCGTTATATCTTGTCGAATCGTTACTTTACCAATATTTTCACAATAGTTTTCCTCTAAAACAAATACATCATCTAAAGATGCATTTTCTAGAGCTTTGATTAAAGACATTCCAAAAAAACCTTTTTTTATCTTATAGACTCCCATATTTCTCTCCAATCATTTAAATCGTTATATCACATTCATCAGAAATTAGGAATATTTCTGTTCATTTTTTGTATGTTTTTATTTTGACATAATTTCATCTATAAATCGACATCATTGATACTAACACATTCAAAAAAAGGATGTCATCCATCACATCCTTCAATCCTATTCCACTTCTGTAATCGTAATATCTTTATGATCCAGATATTGATTCATATATGCCCCCTTAATACTGGTTGTGCCTATTTTTATATCATAAAGTTTGGCCAGCATTTTCACAATTTCTTCCGTATTCATATAAGAGGTATTGATCATCATATCGTAATTGGAACTGGCGCCCCATTTCTGACCGGTATAAAACTCATAGAAACCGGCACGTCTTTCATCTTTATCATGAACAAACTTTCTTGCCTTTCGAGCCGGCACCTTATATTCGCTGATGCTCCAATTGATTCGTGTTTCCAAATCTGAATAGATAAACAGTTTTATCGTATTGGGATGATCTTTTAAGATATAATCAGCACAGCGCCCTACGATCACTGCACTTTCTCTCTGGGAAATCCCCTGAATCAATTCACAGGCTTTTTCATACACTTCAGAATTTATAGAAAGCTCTGTAATTGCTGAAATCTTATGTCTTCCGGCTACCGAAAATAAGCCTTGTTCATTTCGGTTTTCTTCACGGAAAAAGTCTGGATTGATTCCAAAATCATTGGCAATCAATTCCATGATTTCTTTATTATAATAGCCAATGTCTAAATACTCTGCCAATTGTCTTCCTATCTCTCTTCCATTCGATCCAAACTGTCGAGAAATAGTAATAATTACATGTTTATTCATATGATGCACCTTTGTTTATATTATACATGATTTATCTGGAAAGCTACCAGGAAAAACGGAAAGTAAAGGGATCCAAAGCACAAAGGCTCAAGATCCCTCTTTCTCTTTCAAAGAGTTTTGTAATGCTATAACTAGTTATTAACTTCTGAATATTTTCTACGTCCCGGATGCAGATTGTCAACATAATAGCGGATCGTTAATGTTCCTGCTACTTTCGTTTTAACTTTTGGTTCAACGATAAAACCGTCCCCTTCTAACATCGCATCTAACATAGCTTTACAGCAGGTAGTCGTGTTACCTTTTACACCTGGTTCACATTCATTCATGAATTCCTTGGCATTGACTTCAATGTACAACCACATCTTGTCATGTGCTTCTTGTTTCATTTCCTGTAAACGGGCTGCATACTGTTCCTGAGTCCATTTTTCCATGCTGATACTTCCTTTCCTTTCGTTTTCATTTTACTCCTAAACACCCTATAAGACAAGATTTGGGGACTGACCAATGTGGTCATAGGTCCTATTTTTATGCATTATCCTTTACTTTTCATCGTTTTATGATATCATAATGATATCAAATAGATATTTATGGAGGACAAGTTATGCATCAGGAAGTTGTTCAAAAAGAAATAAATCCCATCAACGGATTTATAACGTTGTTTATTGGTTTGGTCGGTATGATTGGAAGCATCTTCTTATTCGTATGGGGCTGCATTATGGCTGCTGAAGAAACCAATGTCGGACTCGGTGTGACCTTTATCATTGGCGGTGTGATTCTGTTTATCGTATTTTTGATCGTATTATGCGGTCTAAAAGTAGTAAAACCAAATGAAGCGCTGGTCTTAACTTTGTTTGGTAACTATTATGGTACGATCTTAAAGCCTGGTTTCTTTTTCGTAAATCCATTTGTTTCCTACGTCAACCCGGTTTATCAAAACCACATCACTTCACAAACTAAAAAAGTAGGTATCAAGGAAAACTCGATTGAAGTTAGCGGTATGACTTTAGGGAAAAAGACAGTCTCCCTCAAAAGCATGACCTTGGATAACGGTGTTCAAAAAGTTAATGATGTACAGGGAAATCCGATCATCATCGGTGCCGTTGTGATTTGGAAAGTTGTCGATCCAACCAAAGCCGTCTTTAACGTAGAAGATTATGCCGAATTCTTATCCATTCAGGCGGACAGTACGATTCGTAATATCGCAAGATTGTATCCTTATGATGATCTGGATCAGGAAGAAAATGCAGATAATACAGAAAGAACGCTGCGCGGCAGCTCTGTGGCAATTGCCAACGATATGAAAGAAGAATTAGATCGTCGTGTGGCCTGTGCCGGATTGGATATCGAAGAAATTCGTATCACACATCTAGCTTATTCCGAAGAAATTGCAGCTGCCATGCTGCAAAGACAACAAGCCAATGCCATCATTGCTGCACGTCAGAAAATTGTAGATGGTGCCGTCGGCATGGTGAAAATGGCCATTGATAAATTAGGAGAAGAAGAAATCGTTCTTTTAGATGAGGAAAGAAAAGCACAAATGGTTTCCAATCTGTTAGTCGTTCTTTGTTCCAATAAAGATACACAGCCTATCGTCAACAGCGGATCGATCTACTAATGGATTTAGATCAAAAAGAAAAAAAGCTTCAGGAACGACAACAAAGATTAGCGCAATTGGAACAGGAAATTCTCGAAAAAGAGAAAGCATTAAAACTCAAAGAAAAGCAGAAAAAACAACTCATCCTGCGACTTCCAGCTTCCTTATGGCAAGATATTGCGATTTGGGCGGAAGAAGATTTAAGAAGCATCAATTCACAAATTGAATACATTTTGAAACAAGCTGTGAATCAACACAAGAAATAGAAAAGCTATATTTAAAACCAGAAGAATCTTCTGGTTTTTTCATAGATACAATTAAGGAATCAGCGTTAGCTGCACTTTCTGTTTTTCTTCATCGATCTTATATACCCAAACCGTGATCACATCACCAACGGAAAGAAGTTCACTAGGATGATGGATCCTCTTCTTTGACATCTGTGAAATATGGATCAGTCCATCTTCATGTAAGCCGATATCGACAAAAGCACCAAAATCCACAACATTTCGAACAGTTCCTTCCAGTTGATCATGCACATGCAAATCTTCCATGGTAAGAATATCTTTACGTAATAAAGGCGCATCATTTTGATCGCGATAATCGCGTAAAGGTGTGCTGATCGCATCTAAAATGTCTTTTAAGGTATAAGTATCACACAAAACCTGATCTTGTATCTTTTGAAGGGATGTTTGTTCCAATGCTTTTTTGGCCTTGTCTGTGCCCATATCCTCTGGGTGCAAATCTAAAATTTGCAGCACCTGACGAGCTATCTCATAAGACTCCGGATGAATGCCCGTGCGATCCAGTGGTTCGATACCATCTTCAATGCGAAGAAAGCCGGCTGCCTGTTCAAACGATTTTGCACCGATCTTGGGAATCTTTTTAATTTCTTCTCTGGATGTGATTTTGCCATGCTCCTGACGGTAAGAAACAATACTGTTAGCCATGGATGTTGTGAGTCCTGATACATTTGTCAATAATACCGGACTGGCAGTATTGATATTGACTCCGACAAGATTAACAGCCTTCTCCACGACAAAGGAAAGGCGTTCCCCTAGTCTTTTCTTAGGAAGATCGTGCTGGTATTGACCAACCCCAATCGATTGTGGATCGATTTTGATCAATTCTGATAAAGGATCCAACAATCTTCTCGCAATCGATATGGCACTTCGTTGTTCGACTTTTAAATCCGGAAATTCTTCAATGGCCAGCTTACTGGCACTATATACACTGGCACCCGCTTCCGAGACGATCGTATAAGCTACCGAAAGATCATATTCTTTGATTACTTCTGCCACAAAGGCTTCACTCTCACGACTGGCTGTACCATTGCCAATCGCAATCAGATCGACATGATAGCCCTTACATAGCTGCACCAATTTTTTCTTTGCCTCCGGTATGCGAGCATTAGGTTGATGAGGATAGATCACATCGACATATAACTTCTTTCCCGATGCATCGATCACCGCTAATTTACATCCCGTTCGAAAAGCCGGGTCAAATCCTAGGATGATCTTATCCTTCATAGGTGGCTGTAATAAGAGTTTTTCCAGGTTCATAGAAAAGACATCCATGCTGCTTTCCTGTGCTTTTTGTGTCAGTTCCGAGCGTACCAGGCGTTCTATCGAAGGATAGACCAAACGCGTTAAGCCATCCAACACAGCTTCCTGCACATAAACGGCAGTTGGTGATGAAGGATATCGAATCACTCTTTTACATACCCAGTTTTCTATATATTCTTCATTAAATACAATCGAAACGGAAATAACCTTTTGATCTTCGGCTCTATCGATAGCCATGATTCGATGTGCCGCCAAGGTTGATACTTTTTCTGAATAATCATAATACATGCGATACACTTTTGTTTCATCGTTATGATTCTTCCTGGCACTCGTTTGAATTCTTCCATATTGTACCATGGAGTCATAAATCTTATTTCGTATCTTTTGATCTTCACTGATCTTTTCCGCAATGATATCTTTTGCCTGTTGTATGGCATCCTTTACATCGACCACTTTTTCATTTAAGAATTGACTTGCGCCAGCTTCATCAAAAGAACGAGGAAAGCGTAAAAGCAGATCAGCCAGTGGCTGCATTCCATTTTCTATGGCAATACCGGCTCTTGTTTTCTTTTTCTGTTTATAAGGGCGATACAATTCCTCGACTTCTGCCAGTTTGGTACAGGAAAGAACGCTGCTTTTGATCGTATCATCCAACTTACCTAAGGTTTCAATACGTTCCAAAACCTCTTCCTTTCGTTTTTGAAGATGCACTTGATATTCATACTGTTCCTGAATCACACGAATTTGTTCTTCATCCAGTCCTTTTGTTCTTTCTTTTCGATAACGGGCAATAAAAGGAACGGTACTGCCTTCTTCCAATAATTCCAATGTATTATAGATTTGTTCCGGTTGCAGGTGATGTTCCTTAGCGATTTGTTCAATAATTGTTTGTTCCATATTTTCTCCTTGTCGAGTTCTTATTATAACAGGTATTTTTGATCTTCTCAAAAGAGTTCTATGTGAACTTCTCGGCTTTATAAAAGCCCGGCATCTGAAAACAGTACCGGGCAAAAAACATCACGATTTAATCCTTCTTTTATCAGAAAAAATACACAGGAGATTGCCACAAACAATCCTAATAAGATCCATGGATAGGCTATTCTATAACCATGGCAGATTCCTCCTTCAGAAACAAGAAAACTAACTCGTTTTCTTACTTTCCTGAAGTAAAGCTTCCAATAATTGATTTGTTTTACGAATCTCATCACGGATCGATGATAACCACAGCCAAAGAATGAATAAGATTAAAATTGCCAAAATCACAACCGCCACAAACAACATAAGTATCACCTCTTTATGGAATTCCTAAATAATCGTATCTGTATGATAAATATCAAGTGAAAACAAGCCTATCCGTTACAATAATTATATACGATAGTTTTACCAACATAAATTAAAAAAGAGATTCTAATAAGCTAGAATCTCCACTCCTTTTTCTGTTACATAAATGGTATGTTCCCATTGTGCAGAAAGCTTTCCATCACTGGTGTAAGCTGTCCATCCGTTTTGTTTATCGATATATAATGTACTGACACCTTGATTGATCATCGGTTCGATCGTAAAGACCATGCCCGGCGCTATGACCATGCCTGTATTCTTGATTCCTACATGATGCACATAAGGATCCTCATGGAAGGCATTTCCTACACCGTGACCGCAGAAATCAGTGACCACACTGTATCCGTTTTTATGAGCATGTTCTTGAATGGCAGCACCGATATCACCGAAATAACCCCATGGCCGTACCGCTTCAATACCGATTTGTAAACACTCTTTTGTCACATCAACCAATCGTTTAGCCTCATCACTAACCTTCCCAATACAAAACATACGACTGGCATCGGCATAATGACGATGTACGATCGTTGTGCAATCCACATTGACGATATCGCCTTCTTTTAAAATTACATTTTTATCCGGAATACCATGGCAGATTTCGTTGTTTACGGATGTACAACAGCTTTTCGGAAATCCCATATAATCCAAGCAGGCCGGAATGGCCCCATGACTCACCGTATAATCATAGACTAACTGATCAATTTCTTCTGTGGACATACCGGCATGGATCTTTTCACCAACCATATCCAAGATTTCATTATTGATCTTAGCCGCTTTTTTGATCCACTTGATATCTTCCTCATTTTTGATCAAGTCATGACCAGGTACAATTTTCCCCTGTAATTTTAAAACATTGATATTGTCATCCCATTCCTGATGGCAATGTTTATACTTTTTGCCGGACCCACACCAGCAAGGCATATTTTTACTAATCACACTATCACTTCCTATTTGTTTTACTGAATCATTATACACTTTTTCAACGATCATTCAAAAGTAATACCTCATTTCTCTAAAATTGCGTACAATATACATAACAATGCTTATGCATTCATATAGAAAGTGTAATTCTATGAAGAAAAGAAATCTGTGTATCTTTCTATTATTGTTTTGTTTCATTTTGCCAACCCCCGTATATGCACGTGCCGGAGGTGGCGGTGGCGGAAGCAGCGGTGGAGGCGGAAGCGGTTCTTCCGGTCATTCATCGACTTCACAAAGATCGCCCGGCCCCTATTCCCCTTTGGCTAGTGTCATTCAAACCGGAGTATTTTGCCTGGTTGCCGGAGCAGGCGGTATCATCTTTTCGATAAATCTCTATAAGAAAAAGAGAAAATCGCAAAACTTATTAAATAAGATCGATGATCTGGATCAATCCTGGAATCAAGATCAACTAGATCAACGCATAGAGGAGACTTATTATTCCGTACAAAAAGCCTGGAGCAAAAAAGATCTTTCTACGCTTCAGAAATATTTAAGTCCTCCACTATATGATCGATGGCTGATCAAATTAAATTTCATGGATCTTCGACATGAAGAAAACGTTTTGAAAAACATTCAATTACTTGATCACAAAATCGTCAGTGTGCACGACTTTCAAGAAAATGAAAAAGATAGTTTTTGGGTTTATATTAAAGGAAAGATGATTGATTATACAGTGGATATGGAGACAAGAGAGATAAAAGAAGGTTCCACCAAACCCAGCGAATTTATTGAATATTGGCGTTTTTTGCGAAACAAAGACACATTTGTATTAGATGAAATTGCACAAAAAGAAGATAAAAGTTTAGATGTGTTCACTGATTTTAGTGAAAATAATCCCTCAGAATAATGGAAAAAGTTGAATTTTGAATTCATAGTTGTTGTATAGGATTTATGTTAAAATAAATCTGGACAGATCAACACAGGTAGTCCTGGTCGTTAGACCGGGGAGCGTTAAACCTCGTTAACATAGATGGCCTGTTTTAACGGCCTATAAGGAGGTGAGCGCTATGACATCATTTGAAACATTGTATATAATGTTAATGATGCTTCATATAGTCGTGATACTTCTGATTGAAATGATTCGAAGTAAATGACATATAAAAAGACTACCTGGGCCTCGGAAACTTAGGTAGTCTTCCTATATACTATCAAATCCAGGACTTCTTGTTGACCTGTCTTTTTCCATGTTTATTATAACACTTGCTCCAATACATACAAGTAAAATATGTTTTAGAATCCAATTTCAATCGTTAACATTCTGTCTTTTCCGGACATATCTTTGTGAACACAAATTTTAGCCTGCGGAAAATACTCTTTAGCTAAAGCACTTAAAGCTTCTCTTTGATCATATCCCATTTCGAAGGCTAAAAAAGCTTTCTCCTTTAGTACAAAATGGGCCTTCTCAAAAACATCCCGGTAAAACTTTAAACCATCTTCGCCTCCAAACAAGGCTACATGTGGTTCATAATCGACAACACTATGTTCCATTTTTTCATCCGAAGGAATATAGGGTGGATTGCACACACAAATATCACAATGCAGATTTCTATCTATAAAAGGATCTAACATATTCCCAATAATAAAATTCACATGCGCACCTAATTTTTCATTGTTCTTTAAGGCAACCTGCACCGCCTTTTCTGAAATATCACTGGCAATCACATCAAGTTTAGGTTCTTCCAGATTTAATGTGATTCCTATCGCTCCGGAACCTGTGGCCACATCAAACACATTGACATGTTCTCTGTTTCCAAAATGTTCATCATATAAACTCAGCACTAAACCAACCAATTCTTCTGTTTCCGGACGAGGAATCAAAACATCTTCATTTACGATAAAATCGTAACCATAAAAGGATTCATAGCCTAGTACATAGCTTAATGGTTTCCCTTTTTCCATGTCATGGATGCCTTCCAGATAATCAACACGAATTTCATCGTCGATTTCTTCATCCATGTCCATATAGAGGTTGATACCCTTTTGTCGGCATAGCTCTACCATAAAAAGTTGTGCTGCCTGTTCGCCCTGCCCGGCTTTATACAATCGCTCTTTTCCTTCATGGATATAATCGCGATAACGCATTAGCTCTTTTCTCCTGCCAGCTTAGCCTGTTGATCGGCCAACTGTAAAGCATTCATCAAATCATCCAAACGACCATCCATGATACGATCCAGCTGGTTGACAGTATAACCGATACGATGATCAGTCACACGATTTTGCGGATAGTTATAGGTACGAATTTTTTCGGCACGATCTCCGGTACCAATCTTGGTACGACGTTCCGCATCGTTTTTCTCATCCAATTCTCTCTGGTGTTCTTCATAAACACGGGCACGGATCGTCATCAGAGCCGTGGCACGGTTTTCATGTTGCGAACGTCCATCCTGACATTTTACGATAATTCCTGTCGGCTTATGAATGATACGTACAGCACTATCTGTCTTATTGATATGCTGTCCTCCGGCACCGGAAGCACGCATCGTTTCGATTTCCAGATCATTCATATCAATGTCAAAATCTTCCTCTTCGATTTCCGGCATACACAATACTGTAGCTGTTGAGGTATGGATACGCCCCTGTGCTTCTGTCTTTGGTACACGTTGTACACGATGGGATCCGGATTCGAATTTTAGCGTTCCGTAAGCACCGTCGCCATTAACCTTAAAGGAAATCAATGAATACCCTCCGGCTTCACTGTCTTCTGCTTCAATGACTTCGATCTTCCAACCTTTGGATTCACAATATTTTGAATACATACGGAATAAATCACCCGCAAAGATATTTCCTTCATCGCCGCCGGCAGCTCCTCGTATTTCAAGGATACAGTTATGAGAATCGTTTGGATCTTTTGGCACCAGCAACAATTCCAATTTATCCAAATATTCCTGCATCAAAGGCTCCAGTCTTTCAATCTCGGCCTGTCCCAATTCTCTTAACTCTTTATCTTCTTCCTTAGACAGTTCTTGGGCATCTGCATATTCGCTCTTTGCCTGTTTATATTCCTGATATGTTTCTACAATGGGTGTCAGTTCGTTTTGTTCACGGCCCAGCTTGGCCATAGTCTTTCGATCGGATACGACATCCGATTTCATCATTTCTTCATTGATCTCATTATATCGCTTGACGATCGAATCTAATCTTTCTTCCATTTTTGCCATATTTCCAACATCCTTTCAACCCATTCAGTGTAACATAGAACCCCATGAAATGACAGTTTAATATGCTTATGATACACTGTTACTATGGCACGAAAAAGAAGAACCTATACAAACAAAAGACGAAGAAAAAGAAAAGTACACAAGCTGCGGTTATTCCTTATGGGATTTGTACTTATAATAGCTCTTGGATTTCTGGCATTAAAGCTTACTGAAAATGGTGTTTTTACTGTTATTTCTGTCAATGAAAATGGAACTTTGGAGGAAGGTGTGTACAAACACTTTTGGTTTGCCCAGCTTAAAATGAACAGTCTGGATGCACAGGATGCCTATATTCAACGAGAAGATGGAAAAGTCGTTGCGTTATCAAAAGGAATCGTCAATTTAAATACGAAAAGTGTTAATGAAAATACTTTATATACGATAGATGGCACCGATGAACAAGGCTATACCAATGGCAGCTATGGTGCGGATGCCTTGTATCTGGATACTTCTATGGATGGAACACAGGTGTTAATGCAGATCAGCGGCGTAAAGGGATGGGTATCGGTAGAAGACATACAGCTTTACTTATTGGATGATTCGCTTTACCTATCGCACTATACGGTGCAAAATGATTCTTTGATTCATACAATATCCGCCAATCTTCTTCAGGGTGTTGTAAATCCATTGTCGATTGGCCCGGCACCGGATTTTATGAAAGAAGATACTACTTATTATTCGTATGATGGAAACTACTTCTATACCGATCTTTCAGCCATGCGGGAAGATATTCTGGACCAGGACCATGATAATGCCGTAAACGAAGATGTTTACTTTAATTTCTATCAATATATACCGCATCGTTCAAATACACAACTGACAAACGCCAACTATAACGCTTATTTAGAAGAAATGGGTATCACGCAAACAGCCACCTCCTATCCTTGTGCCGATAATGAAAGCGTTCTTTATGATTTAGGATCGACTTTTATCGATGTACAAAATCAGACTGGTGTCAATGCTTCCATGATGTTTGCGGTAGCCTTAAATGAAAGTGGTTATGGTCAAAGTGAATATGCCTTGACCAACTATAATCTGTTTGGTCATGCGGCTTATGATGAAAATCCGGACAGTGCCACAACCTACAAATCTTTAGAAGACTGTATCTATCAACATGCCTATGGATTTATTCAGAATGGATATGCCAATCCTGATGACAGTCGTTATCATGGCTCCTGGTTTGGCAATAAGGCAAGCGGCATCAATGTGCAATATGCCAGTGATCCATACTGGGGTGAAAAAGCAGCTCATTTTTATTATCAGTTAGATACAAGAAGCCATCAAAAGGATCAAAAAAGCATAACCATCCAAACGCAATTTGTGCAAAACGATATTCCTGTGTATGCCGATAAAAAAGAAAGTTCCATCTTGTACACTATCCCGGCAAAGGAAATTGCCAGCTTTGTCATTGAAAAACAAGAGGATGACTGGTACACCATTGCCAGTGAAGCACCGGTATCCGATCAGAAAATCGATGTAAGCGCATCGTATCGCAGCAGTGTCGGTTATATCAAAATCAAAGATTTACACTAAAAAACCAAGGCGACCCTTGGTTTTTCTTATGCGTAATAAAATTGAATCTGTTTCTCTTTGATATGAATCGATGGATAATCCGGTGCATACACACCAACCACAAAAGCATCCAATGGCTTTCCCATCAATTTGGATAAAGCATACAAATTATCCAATGTCGGCAAGTTGGTTCCATCCAACCATCGATATACGGTCTGTACACAGCTTAAAGATAAATAATTTTGAATATCTTTACAGGTATATCCTGTTTCTTCCATGATACGTCGGATCTGTTTCCCCGTTTCCTTTTTATCGATACTTATAAGCATCTCCATCACCTCTGGTTTCAAACTAGCATATATTTAGTCATTATTTATGGCACAAACTAATAATAACAAACTTCCATCGTATCTAAGCATAAACAAGCTAACTTGCTTCTTTCGTCCTGCATGGCACAACCACAATCGATATCGATATAATGCGCCGTTTTTAAATCGCCGGTATCTGAATACACCTGCAGGTCTGGATGATAGTTTAACACAATGGTATGACCGGCGATGATCGTCTTATTGCGAAAAAAAGGCCCATTCGGGTCCATGCGATCCCATACAAAATGTAAAGGATCTATGATGTCATCTCGATATAAGATATTCTTTCGTTTGGCCTTTCCAGGTGCCGTATGACACAAATAAAATGTACGCTCATTTACTTTGAAATTCGTATAAGCAAAAGGAAGCTTTTGTAGAGAGTGTAGGATGAAGCTTTGTTCCTGTACATCGGCCTTATTGTAAGCCGCCATAGTCGGTGCTCCACCATTTAGAATCCAGTTTAATACATGGATATCATTAGGAATCTTGCCATGATACTCCTCTAACAGCTCTAACATCATATATTCATGATTGCCCATCAAAAGATGCACATTCTCTCTTTGAAGCACATCTTTTAAGATAGAATATCCATCAGGCCCTCGATCGATCACATCGCCTAAGATGATCAAAGTATCTTGATCTAAATCTATATTTTCCAATAAAGCATCGTATTTTTCACGCAAGCCGTGAATATCACTGCATACATAAATAGCCATTCTATATCCCCCTTTTGATCCTTGTCCCCTCAAGAATCATATAGCTCTATCATTATACCAAAAAAGACGAGTTTCCCCGTCTTTTAGTCCATTTTATTGAATTTTTTTCGGCGGCACATATCCGGTAATTTAAACAACGGAAACAAGAAAATCAAAATCGGATAGATTTCCAATCGTCCTACCAGCATGGCGAAACTTAATACTAATTTGGAAAAATCCGAATACATGGCAAAATTTCCCATCGGCCCTGCCAAACCGAAGGCCGGCCCAACATTACCGATACAGGTAAAGACCGAGCTGACTGTTGTCTCAAAATCCAGATTATCTAAAGAAACTAAGAAGATACAGGAAAACAAGATCAACATAAAGCAGCCAAAATAAGCCATGATCTGCGATACTACACTATCATCGACGACTTTGCCATCCATCGTGATCGCTTCCACCTTTTGCGGATGCACCAGTCGTTGAATATCCAAACGAATTTTTTTTAAGATGATCACAAAACGAGAGACTTTAATACCACCAGCCGTCGATCCGGCGCAGGCCCCCAATACCATCAGCAGCAACAAGATTCCCTTTGAGAACATAGGCCAGAGGTTGAAATCGGTCGTCGCATAACCGGTTGTCGAAATGATCGTAGCCACTTGAAAAGAAGCATAGCGTAAGCCTTCCAGAATGCCTCCATACATATGTGATATATTCAAGGTAATCAAAATGATACAGCTGAAAACTATAAATACATACATGCGTAATTCTTCATTTTTAAAAATCTGTTTGAAGTTTTTTAAAAACAGAAAATAGTACAAGTTAAAGTTTATGCCAAACAACAACATAAAAACCGTAATGACGACTTCAAAATAAACGCTGTTGTAAAGACCTAACCCTAAAGAAGAAATACTGAAGCCGCCGGTACCGGCTGTTCCAAATGTATAACAAAGGGTATCGAATAAAGGCATACCTCCTGCCAACAAAAACACGATACACAACAAGGTCAACCCCATATACATCACATATAAGATCATAGCGCTTTGTTGGATGCGTGGCACCAGTTTACCAATCACAGGACCGGGTGCTTCGGCACGCATGATGTGCATTGATCGATCATTCGATTTCGGGAAAAACGCTAAGATAAATACCAGAATTCCCATACCGCCGATCCAGTGCGTAAAGCTCCGCCAGAAAAGAATTCCTTTTGATAATTCTTCAACCGAAGGTACGATAGAAGAACCGGTTGTAGTAAACCCCGAAACTGCCTCAAAGAAGCAATCTACAAAGCTGGGAATCTCCTGTGATATAAAATAAGGAAGACAACCAAACAAACTGGCGGTAATCCAACAAAGACCTACGGCAATCATACCATCTCTTGCGAAATAATCTTTACGATCCAGACGAATCCGTGATAGGGCAAACCCAACCAAAAGACAACTCGCAATCGTGATCAAAAAGTCATAAACAACTTTTTCCTTATACAACAACGAACAAATCAGTGGCAATACCATCAACAATCCAAGACAGATCAATACATATCCGTTCATATTGGCAATCAAGCGCCAATTGACTTTCTTCATTTTTCGTTTAAGCCAATACATCGTTGATATCCCTCAATCCGGCAATCTTACTGATCAAGATCAATGTATCGCCAATTTCTACATACGAATCGCCCTGTGCAATTTGTGGTTTTCCTCTTCGTGTGATGTAAGCCACCAGCATTTCTTTCTTAAAGGTCAGATCTTTTAAAGGTACCCCGATAAACTTACAGTTCTTTCGCACTCTAAATTCCAGCACTTCTACTTGATCATCTACGATCTTGATCAAAGACTCGATATTGGAACCTACACTATTCTGCATAGCGCGGACATACTGACAAATTTGGTTGGCCGTAATATTTTTAGGTGTGATCGCATTTTCCAAACCAAGTTTCTCTAATAAAAAGCCCAGCGATACACGATTCACTTTCGGCAATACGTTTTGCACACCTAAGCTGGAAGCAAACATGGAAATAATGACATTTTCTTCATCGTTATCCGTTAAAGCGATAAAACCATCCATGTCCTCCAGATTTTCTGACCGTAAAAGCTCGTGATCCGTTCCATCGCCGTGAATAACTGTAATCGATGGAAATTTCTCGACCAGCTGCAGGCAGACATCTTTAT
The DNA here is from genome assembly GCF_052121255.1 of Faecalicoccus sp. LCP19S3_E2. Taxonomy (NCBI): domain Bacteria; kingdom Bacillati; phylum Bacillota; class Erysipelotrichia; order Erysipelotrichales; family Erysipelotrichaceae; genus Faecalicoccus; species Faecalicoccus sp. LCP19S3_E2. The sequence continues at coordinate 207,709 of NZ_JBQKEP010000001.1, forward strand.
TCATTTCCACAACTTTGACTTCAATGCCAAGATGCAGTAAAAGACGTATCAGATAGAAACTGATTCGTCCCCCACCGACGATCATGACTTCTTCAACCTTTTTATCTTTTAACAGCTTGATTTCTTTAAAGAATTGTTCCAGCTCACGCATAGAACCCGTCAATGAAACTTTATCATTTTCCTGAATGATCGTCTGTCCATCCGGTATGATGATCTGTGAACCTCTTTGTACGACACAGAACAAAACATTTGATTTATATCGAGAACTGATTTCCATCAGGTTTTTTCCAATCAACGGACTTCCTTCACGAATCTTGATTTCCGTCAGCTCTACTCGTCCTTTGGCAAAAGAGGTTGCCTTGATCGTACTGGAAAAGCGTAAAGAGCGAACAATCTCCAGGGCGGCTGCCATTTCCGGATTGATCTGCATCGACAAGCCCAGATCTTCTTTCATCATATTCAAACCTGCGACATACTCCGGATTTCGAATTCGTGCAATCGTATTTTTCGTTCCCAGCTTCTTTGCCATCATACAACAGATGATGTTGATTTCATCCTGGCTGGTTACGGCAATCAACAACTCGCACTCTTTGACGCCGGCTTCCACCAAAACATCCACACTGGCACCGTTTCCCAAGACACCGATAATATCTAACCGATTAACTGTATCTTCTAATACCTTCTGTTTATTTTCGATGATCGTTACATCGTGTCCTTCCTGGTTCAACTGACAAGCTAGCGCAAAGCCAACTTTTCCGTCACCTACAATTGCAATTTTCATATCTATCTCCTTGCGAATCAAACAGTATATCCATTGTAGTCGCGTTCATAAAAGGAATCAAGATAAGACTGCGTAAAATTAAGGTTTTATAAAGAAATTGTTCATTATTCATAGACATATGAATATTATTCTTTAAATATCGGCTTTATGAAAAACTTTTCTTTATGTTTTCTTAATGATCAAGCTATAAATTGAAAAATAAATGTTTATAACTTACAGAATGTAAAATAACAACAACTGGCTTTTTTTGATGAAATTGATTACGATTAAAATAGAGGTATAACCATGAACTTTTTCAAAAAACTACACAAACAATTCAACTCCCCACAAAGAAAAGAGCTTCCTTCTTTTGCAGATGGAACCATTTTGCGTTATAAAATTCGCTTTGAGGGCATCGTGCAAGGTGTGGGATTTCGCTATGAAGTTTACCAGATTGCCACTCAATTAAAATTGACCGGATGGGTTCGAAATGAAATGGATGGAAGTGTACTTTGTGAAGTACAGGGTACAAACAAAAAAATAGAGTACCTGATCAACCATTTATATCAAGTACCCCGATTTCAAATTGATTCTGTGATAAAAGAAGAGCTTCCGATAAAGAACGAATCATCCTTTCGCATGGCTAACTGATCTTATAGACTTGCTTTTTGTTTATTATGAAATATCATGGTATAATCAGAAAGCAATTCATCCTCTGTCCTCGTAGCATAACGGATAATGCAATCGCCTCCTAAGCGGTAGATTGATGGTTCGAATCCATTCGAGGACGCCAGAAATTATCGCTGCCAACCATTGTTTATTGGTTGGCAGCGTTTTTATTTGCTTCTTTCAGCCTCACGGCTTGAAAAATAGAGATTATGCACAGAAAGCACCTGCCTAAAGAAACTGGACAAACTAAGAAGAGTGGTAGTTTTATCACCTGTTCATGAAAACCTATAATAAAAAGGTGGTAATTTGCCCTTATAATTGCATAAATCCCTTAAATTTACTTGACAAATAAGGGGATTTTCTCCCAAAGATTTAATTTTCCCTTATTTTATGCTAATATTTAAGGGAATAAAGGAGATTATAAGGGAATGCGTATATTTAATTATTCCAAAATTCAAGAACAAAAGTGGGACTCAGATATTCTGGGTCTGATTGCGGCAATCTACAAAGAAGCCGGAAAACAGGAGCTATATTTAAAGCAGAGACCAGATGAATTGGAGAAGCTAGTGGAGATTGCAAAAATACAGAGCACTGAAGCATCTAATGCCATTGAGGGTATCAGAACTACAAACACCCGTATCCGACAATTAGTAGAAGAGAAGACAACTCCAAGAAATCGAGACGAGCAGGAAATTGCAGGTTATCGAGATGTACTGAACCTCATCTATGAGAACTTTGATGCCATCCCTGTCACACAAAATTACATCCTGCAGCTCCACAAGATTCTATACAACCACATGAACAATCCCATGGCAGGCAGAACCAAAAGCGTGCAGAACTATATCAGCGCTACCTATCCTGATGGTCATGTAGAAACCTTGTTCACGCCTTTGGCCCCTTATGAAACGCCAAAAGCACTAGACAGCATTTGCAAGGAGTATAATCGTGTCATTGGAAACATGGAAGTAGAACCACTGATTATCATTCCTGTGTTCATCCACGACTTTCTCTGTATTCACCCTTTCAATGATGGAAATGGCAGAATGAGCCGTCTTCTGACCACGCTTTTGCTCTATCGCTGTGGTTTTTATGTAGGTAAATATATCTCGTTAGAGGCTAAAATCGCAAAAAATAAGGATCTCTATTACGATGTCCTAGGTCAGGTACAGACTGGATGGCATGAAGGTACTGAAGATATTGTTCCTTTTATCAAGTGTTTGCTGGGAATCATTCTTTCTGCTTATAAAGACTTTGAAGATCGCTTTGACTTGGTAGAAACCAAACTATCTGCACTGGAAACTGTGCATCGGGCTACAATGAAAAAAATCGGTCGTTTTACCAAACAGGACATCCGTGAACTTTGCCCTTCTCTCAGTATCAGCTCTATTGAAGGAGCTTTACGGAAATTAGTCGCTGCCGGAGAATTAAAACGAGAGGGCGCTGGAAAAAACATTTGCTATTACAGATTAAAATAATTATTAGTGACTTAGGTGTGTTCCTTTAATCGGATACTGAAGAAATAAAACGTGTAAGATGAGCTATTTGCTCTTTCTTTACACGTTTTATATTGTATTCTCTGAACTTAGTCTCTATTGGTAATACGCTCTTTAAACTCTCTTATTTTTAATCCCCATCGTCCTGTAACAATCAAAATTAAAGCTAATGTCGCAAAAGTTACCCCATTACAAAATCCATAAATAAAATCAATGATATCATTTTGATTCAGATAGTTTGATAAAATATAACTAATAATCATCAGCACCATGCTAAAGAGAACGAGTATTTGCGTAATTTTTTTCATTTTCTTCTTTTCTTCATTCTCTAATTCAGCAACTTTTAAAACTGTACTTTCCACATTATCTGTCATTTCATTTCTTTGACCATCTAACAATTCCTCAAGACTCACACCATAAAAACGAGCTAACTCAATAAGAATATCAATATCCGGTAAACCTTTTCCTTTTTCCCATCTTGATATAGATTTATTGGATACAAATAGAATATCTGCCAATTGTATCTGTGTTAGTTCTTTTTCATGTCTTAATTTTCTTAAGAAATCACCAATCTTTTTTTGGTTCATGATCTTTCCTCTCGATAAAACTATAAGTTATGGAACGGAGTTATAAAATGACATGTCACAAGATTCATTCTCGTTGCATGAGAAATATAGAAAAAAGCTCTATTTCTTACATTTCACAAATTATTTTTTCGAGATCTTGAAAGTTTGTGAAGTCCACTTTTTTATTATAGGTCTCTATTATGGCTCGATCGACGGCCGTTAATGCTTCCTTTGGTTTGTTTTTTATCGCATTATATAACAATTTCATCATTGTCTTATGTCCAAAACTTAACTTGTTATAGTCAATGGCACCTCTGAAATGAAAGATCTTTTTTATAGACTTAAAAATTTCGTTTGGTATTTGATTGTGCATATTCTTTTCTATAGCATGAATATTCTTATCATCTAAAGGATCTGATAAACCAATCGTGACAAGAATAATTGTTTTACCGGAAGCATCTTTTATCTTTTTAAATGTCTTAGCCAATCCTAAAACACTGCCTGCATACAAACTGCCTATATAAATGATCTTATCGTACATATTTATGTCTTGAACATTTTCAAAAGAAACAGCATTTATATTTGTTCTTTTAGAAAGTTCTTCCGCATATCTTTGAGCTGTTCCATAACGAGAACCATATAGAATGATGTTCATACTCGTTTTCCTCTTCTTCCATTCTCTCTGATATTCGATTGTGAATATCCCATCATGTTTTACTTGTTTCAAACACCAAAATAGATTTAGCTGAACCTGTTATGGAAAAAGTAATCAACGTATAACCTTTTTGCGCCATCTCATTTGCCTTTTCTTCTATCTTTTGTGCCAGATCATTCGCTTTTGGTGTATAGTCTATGACAATCGTTTTATACATATTCATACCTCTTTACATTTACTAAATTGTTTATATTCAGTATAACGATCAATTCTGGTTTTATCGCAATAGATAGGTAAAATCGCAGTAAAACTTACGCTTCTATAAAAAAATAAAGAGATCATATAAGTTGTGTACGAAACTTGCACGATCTCCTGATATCTATTTAACATTCTTTATTATTCTATGATTCATAAATTTTCAGTTATATCTACAATACAATCATATTGGTAAACTGACTCGGCGTATAACCAGTGTACTTCTTAAACACCGTACTAAAATATTTATAGTCACTAAATCCGCAAATATCCGAAATTTCCGTTAAACCATAAGTTCCTTTTTTCATATATTCAATAGACTTTTGAATGCGGAAACGATTTAAATACTCATTAAAGGTCATCTGTGTAACTCTTCGAAATCGCTTTGATAATAAAGATTCGCTATAATTTAAAACATCGGCTATATCGGATAAAAATATCTTTTCTGAGTAATGAAGATGGATGTATTCCATGATTTTATCAACCAGATGATCTTCTTTATTTAAAGTTTCTAGAAGTTGAATATGTTCGATCTGATTTTTTTCTTTCAACAATCCGCTAATTTTACTGGATAAATCAAAACCGGAAACGATACTTTGAATCACATTGTTCAATTCTTCCTTATCAATAGGTTTCATCAAATAATCACATACACCTAATTTAATCGCCTTTTTCGCATAGGAAAACTCATCATAACCGGAAATGATGATCGAGGTGTAATTGTACTCTAGAGTTTGTTCAATCATTTCTATACCACTCATTAAAGGCATGGTGACATCGGTTATTACGATATCTGGTTTCTTTTCTTGAATCAGTTTTATGCCTTCTACACCATTACTAGCCTCACCGATTAAGATACAGTTCAAAGCGGAAAAATCAATGGACATGATAATTCCCTTGCGAATTGCTTCTTCATCTTCAATGACTACTACTCTATACATGATATTTTGCCCCCTTTAGATGAATACAGATCGTTACCGTTGTTCCTTCTCCAAGAACACTTTCAATTCTTAATTTACTGTCGATGCCATACATCAAACTTAACTGTCTATTTAAATTGTACAACCCATGATGATTCATCTGGTTTTGATCAGATTCTAAATTGTAACGGATTTCCTCCAGCTTATCCTGAGCGATTCCATTTCCATTATCCTGAACGCTGACATACATTTTATCGTCTTCGATATAAGCCTTTACATGGATACACAAAGTCTGGTGATATCGAAAACCGTTTTTAATACTGTTTTCTAAAAGTGGTTCGATCATTAAACGTGGAATAATTTGATTTTCACATTCTTCCTGAATATCAAAAGTAACTTGTAAACGATCTTTATAGCGATAATTCTGAATATCTAAATATTCCTGAATGATTTCTAAATCGTCTATAAAATATACTTGTGAAATGGAATTATCCATGCTGTAGCGGAGAATGGAAGTTAGTTTCAAGATCAAACGATCTACGGCTTTGGCATCAAATAGGACTGCCGATCGAATCGTTTCTAACGTATTATAGAGAAAATGCGGATTAAACTGAGCTTCCAGTCGTTTCATCTCGCTGATCTTATTTAAATAATACAATTCACCATTCCGTCTTCCTACTTTTTCAATCGCCACAACAACATTATTAATATCTTTTGACAACATCTGAAATTCATCATCGGTATCAATGGTCACCAGATGATCGATATCTCCTTTTTTGATGATCTCCATTTGCTCCACTAACTTATCAATACTGCTGCTGTTGCTTTTGGCTAACATCATAATATTTCTTTTACTGATCAAATAAGTCGCAAGGGAAAACAATAGGATAAATAGAATCGCCGACCGATATAAAATCAAATAATCCAGGAAAGAAACAATGGATACGATTTGTATTCCGTCTTTATAGCCTTTGACTTGAATCCGTAATAAATCACCATTTCGGATATGATAACCGGATGAATCTAATCCATGATCCAATCGTTTTAAATATCCGGAAATATATTCCGGCGTACTTGTTGCGATCACATTGCCAAATTTATCGATAATGGAGCCTTTATCCTCCAATAAACTCAATTCATAATTCAATGAATTGGGATCGTAATAGTAAGAGACATAACCCTTTAATACATTATTCTGAAAAACGCCTGTCGTTAAAACTAATTTTGACTTTTCTTCTTTTTCCCGAATCGTACTTGTGATATATTCGCCTTCTTTTAATTCATCTCTATTGAAATTTGGTGTTTTCCTTACACTATGCATATCACCGGTGGAAGAAAAAATCAGATGACCCTGATCATCAAACAACAACATCTCACATTCAATCGGAACGGAGGACTTATAATGATAATACGTTTGAAATACTTTTTCTTCATTTTCCGGATGCGCAAGATAAGCTAATAAATTATTGTTGTGGTTATGAAACGATATATTCTCTTCAAAGCTTGTAAAAATAGTATCTAAGATCGTTATATAATCTTGTATGACTCTCTCATTCTTTTGAACTTGTGTGATAAACATACTGATGATAAGAATGATGATAAAGATCATTACAAATATAAGAATGTATATTTTGGTCAGTTTTTCCATCGAGTGGTACAATTTCATCTTATATTTGCTCATAAATATCTTCCCTTCATATGAAAAACTAGAGATATAGACCTCTATACCTCTAGACAAGCTATGTTTCTAATGAATTTAGTTTTCTATTTACATCTGGCTCTCAATGTAACATCACCAATAATACATATTATATTTCTAGATTATCACTTTTTGATACTTTCATAAAGATTAACAGTGAGATAATTGTCAATATCGTTAAGATGGTCGATAGAGCAGCGGCCACCCCATAATTTCCTCTCAATACTTGTTGGTAGATCGAAACTGTCAATGTTTGCGTTTTTACCGTATATAACAAGATGGCTGTTGACAGTTCAGATATCATAGTAACCCAACTCAAAATAGCACCCGCAATGATTCCATTGGCCATCATAGGCACAGTAATGGTAAAGAATGCTTTTAGCTTCGTACAACCTAAGCTTAACGCTGCTTCTTCAATACTCATCGGTATCTGTTGTAGCGTTGCTGTTGAAGATCGTATCGTGTAAGGCAAACGACGAATGACCAGCGCAATGATCATAATCAATGAAGTTCCCGCAATCGCTAAGATTCCTGAATTGGCAATACCTGTATTAAACGATGTCAAAAGGGCAATACCTAAAACAGTTCCTGGCACGATATAAGGAATCATACTGAGCACATCAATACATCCGGTTGCGGTATTTCTTCTACGTACTGTTAAATAGGAAATCAATACAGCCAACAAAATAATGATGACTAGGGCAGCTGCCGGAATAAAAATGGTATTTTGTATAGAATTTCCTACTCGTGAAAATGCCGTTTGATAGGAATTTAACGAATACCCATCCACAAAGATCTTTCCTCGTGTATTTAAGAAAGAAGTGTAGATGACATAAAGCTGTGACAATATAGCTAAGGCAACAACACCATAGCTATAGATATAAATCCCTGCTTTGGCAAATGGTTTGGCCTCTTTTTCTACAATAGGATGCAGCGAATTCATTGTAAAGCTTTTCTTATTCGCAATATATTTTTGAATTAAGAATACGATTGTTGTAATCAAAATAGCAATGATCGCAATAGCAGCCGCAAAGCCCTCACTTCCTCCGACTTCCCCGACAAACTCTGTATAAATCAATACCGGGAAAGTTCGATATCCTTCTCCAATCAACATCGGCGTACCAAAATCGGCTAATGATCGCATAAACACTAAGAGTGCTGCCGCCAGTAAAGTCGGAACGATTAAAGGAATAATGACTTTAAAAAATCGTCTGGCTCCGGTACAGCCTAAGTTTTCACTTGCCTCTAATAAGGAATTATCTACATTTCTTAATGCACCTTGTACATATAAGAATACAAGAGGAAATAACTGGAGTGTAAATACTAATAAAATACCGCCAAATCCATAAATATCCGGAAGTTGAATATTCAATACATCCTGGAAAAAGCGCAGGATCACACCATTTCTTCCTAATAAAAGCACCCAGGAATAAGCGCCGATAAACGGTGCAGACATGGAAGCTACGATAATTAAGATTTGCAGCAGCTTTTTGCCTCTGATTCGATACAAAGTAAAGAAATAAGCTAACGGTGTACCGATCATTAAAGATAAAATCGTTGCACAAATGGAAACCTTAAAGCTGTTCATCAACGTATCAAAGTAATACGACTGTGAAAAGAATTTAGTGAAATAATCCAATGTAAACTGATGCGTTCCCGACTCAAAGAAAGCTTGCAGTAATAGTTTTCCCACCGGATAAATCAGAAACAACGTATATAGGGCAATGACAACAATCGTAATGGTCTTCCACGGATCTATTTTTATCTTCTTTGATTTCATGCTTCATTTCCCAACGTATAGTTGATTTCACCTGTTGTATCATACACATTGATCTTATGCGTTTTGATAGACAAATGAACTATACTTCCTTTTTGAATGTTCTCTTTTAGATCCGATTCTCTGACCACTTCCACTTGTGTCCCATCTTTTAGACGGCAATGGTAGTGAGTATATAACCCTAGGAAAATACTATCTTCGATTGCTGTCGGAATACCATTCGGTTCCGTGGTAAACTCAAATTCTTCCGGTCGAATGGAAACCTTTACTTCCTGATCTGGAATGATTTTAGCCAGTGTAATCGGTATCCAGTTATCGTCATTGATCTTTAACATGGTTTCATTGCCAATGGTTTGAACATGAGCCTCTAAAATATTGGTTCTTCCAATAAAAGTAGCTACAAACACATTGTTTGGGCGATGGTAGATTTCTTTCGGTGTTCCAATATGTTGAATCACACCTTCCTTCATGATGGCAATACGATCACTGACAGCCATGGCTTCTTCCTGGTCATGTGTTACATAAACAGTAGTAATCCCTACTTCTTCCTGGATGGCACGAATCGCTTCACGCATCTCCACACGCAATTTCGCATCCAAATTACTAAGTGGCTCATCCATCAATAATACATCCGGCATAATGGCTAAAGCTCTAGCCAAAGCTACACGCTGTTGCTGCCCACCGGACAATCTTTCCGGCATGCGATCTTGATACGTGTCAATTTTCATCAATTTAAAAAATTTATCCGTATATTTTTTGATTTCTTCTTTAGGTAACTTTCTTTGTTTCAAACCAAATTCTACATTTTGTCGAACTGTTAAATGTGGAAATATCGCATAGTTTTGAAATACCATTCCGATATTTCGTGTGCTGGGATCTTTGTCGTTGATTCGTTCTTCATTGAAGTAAAAATTTCCACCTTCGATACTGTTAAATCCCGCAATCATTCTCAGCAATGTTGTTTTCCCACAACCACTAGGGCCTAACAGTGTGAAGAATTCTCCATCTTTTATTTCCAAGTTAAGATTGGGGATGATTGTCACATCCCCATATTTCTTAACCGCTGATTGAATTGAAATCTTGCTCATAACAACTTTCCTTTACTTCTCAGAAGAAATGCTTGTATAGATTTCTTTATAGTGATCTACAATGTCATCTTTATGCGCAATGACATACTCACTATCTTCTTTCAATGTTTTAATTTCAGAAATTGGTTTCATGATATCTCCAATCTGAACATCTTTTAATACCGGTCGGTTGGTTGTGGTCAATCCCAAATTATCCTGACAATCCTGTGATTGCAGATAATCGATGAATTTCTTTGCGTTATCCATATGTTTGGCATTTTTAATGATACCGGCATTAGCTGGAAGATATACCGTTCCTTCACTTGGATAAACCACATTAACAGGTGCTCCATCCTTTTCTAACGTTACGCATAGGTCTTCATAAGATAAACCAACGACCATTTCTCCATCTGCTACTGATTTATAAACAGAACTGGAACTTGATAATACTTTACCGTCAATATTCTTAAACAAATCTTCTACAAACTTCCAAGCTTCATCACTTTCATAACCACCTTTTGCCAACAAGATATTTGTCAACTGTGCAAAAGCACTGGATGAATTGGATGGATCTGCCGTTGCGATCTTTCCTTTTAGTTCCGGATTTAATAAATCTTCATAAGATTCTACTTTAATATCCCCAATTAAATTCGTATTGACAATTAAACAACTGCCATCCAGTGTGTAGCTTGAAGCAATACCGGATTTGTTTTGATATTCTTCAATGACCAGATCATCATTTTCACCAACATATTCCTCAAATAAATCTTTGTTGGTCAAATAATGTGAATTTTGTCCACCAAACATTACATCCGCAACCGGATCATCTTTTTCCGCTTCCAACTTCTTGATCGATTCACCCGTACCAACTTGTTGAAGTTCAACCTTGATACCCGTTTCTTCCTCAAATGCCGGAATGACTGCTTCGATCAATCCTTCGGAATTCGGCGAATAGATAACCAATGTATTATCCTTTTCTTCCTGTCCGGAACAACCAACCAATGCACAAGCCATACAAGCTGCTAAAATTGATGATGTCACAAATTTTTTCATGATTTTATTTGTACAGTATTTCTAACTGTACATCTCCCTTCTTTGTTTTTTAAGTGAATGTTTACATACATTTCATTTATCCTTTCCATGTAAAGAATAGGAATAATTGCATGCATGTATGATATTTGAACCGGTTTCCATATAGAATTTAAATTTTCATCCTTTTTGACAAAACGTTTTGTTTCTATACTTAGTATAGGCTAGATTCATCATTGGTTTAAACCCAATATTCGATAATAACTTCTAAAAATCCGCAATGATTCTATACATAAATTCAAGATATTCGTAAATTATAGAAAACAAGACATTTTATAATTGATCTTGCATGATAGAGGATATCGAATAAAATAGCTTATTCTATAAAAAACTTAAATAAACAGAGGATGTATAATCACTCTTACTCCTATGAACAGTTTATTACGCGAGGGGTAGAACGGGGTTCGCGAGGGGTAGAACGGGGTTCGCGAGGGGTAGAACGGGGTAGTATTTCTAATATGCATAATGATAAAATATTCATAGAAAGCTAAAGAGGTGTCTATTTTGCTACCAAAAATCTTAACATTAGAGTATTTATCAAATGAAAAAGAAGGACAGTATCTTGATAGAAAAAGTGCAAGAATAAAACCAAGTGATATCGCGAGGCATATAGTAGCTTTTGCAAATGCAAATGGTGGTGTTCTTGCTATTGGCATTGAAGATAATGGAGAAATAACCGGATTCAACAATAAAGACTCAAAGTCAATAAATGACTTTTTAAATGTTCCATTTTCTTCATGTAAAGGAAGATTAAAAGTTGAACATGAAATTCGAAAAGTAACTATTGATTCAAAACAAGACTCAATATTATTACTTTTTATTGAACCAAGTGAAGATGCTGTAATAAAAACAAGTGATGATAAAGTGTACCTTCGTGTTGGTGACAAATCTAAACTTTTAAATCATGAGCAAGTAACGCAACTTGAATATGATAAAGGTGAGAGAATATTTGAGGACATTATTGTTGAAGATTCTTCAATAGATGATGTAGATTTACAATTACTTCAACAGTACAAAGAAAAGTTAGGTACATCATTATCTTATGAAGAAATCTTGGATGCACGAGGTTTGTTAAAAAAAGGCCATCTAACAAATGCAGGTATTCTTCTTTTTGCAAAGCATCCTACCAAATTTTTGCCAAATGCTCGATTACGATTGTTAAAATTTGATGGAACGCGCTTCGAAACAGGGCAACGATTAAATATCATTAAAGAAATAAATTATGAAGATGCAATTCCTAAGATAATTCAGCAAGTTAAAAATGCAATAACCTTACAATTACGAGAATTTCAATATCTCGATGAAAACGGAGTTTTTAAAGTAATCCCAGAATATCCTGAATTTGCTTGGTTTGAAGGTATAGTTAACAGTTTGACACATCGTAATTATTCTATTATGGGTGATCATATTCGAGTATCTTTATACGATAATCGATTAGAAATATTAAGCCCCGGTAAACTTCCCAATATTGTCACTTTAGATAACATGCTAAATACTAGATATTCTAGGAATCCTAGAATAGCACGTGTATTAGGTGAATTTGGTTGGGTGAAAGAGCTTAATGAAGGAGTAAAAAGAATTTATGATGAAATGCAAATGTACTTTCTTAAATCCCCAACCTATTCAGAGCCTAACGGGAACTCTGTACTATTGGTTTTGGAAAATAGCATTACCTCTAGACAGTTAAGAACAGACGATAAAATCTCCTCAATGTTTGATCAAGAAATATTAGGACAATTAAACGAATTTGAAACGACAATCATTCAGTTTTTAACCAACAACAAATCCATCACAATAAAAACTGCTAAAAATATTCTTCATAAGGGAGACACTTTCTCTAGAAAACAGTTAAAACATTTAGAAGAATTAGACATTATCGAATGGCATGGAAGTAATAAAAGTGATCCAACTCAGTACTATACATTGAAATCAAAATAGAGTTGTTCTACACATGTTTCATCTTAAATTGTTTCAAATAAAGTAGATTAAGGATTTCATCCATGTGGTTGAGATCCTGTTTACTATGTTTTACATTTTTCTTTTTAAGGACAAAAAAAACATCCACTACCCAGTGAATGTCTTTTTCTTTTATGGCGCGCCTGACAGGGCTCGAACCTACAACCGCTTGAATCGGAATCAAGTACTCTATCCAATTGAGCTACAGGCGCATTTGCCTATTCATTATACAACAAAATCAGTAGAATTCCACTTCTGTTTTATGGTATATTGGGAAAAGAAAATTTTTAAGAGGAGGATATATGGCCAAAAGAATTATACAAGTTGATGAAAAAGTTCCCGGCAAGTTATTGCTGCCACTGAGTATTCAACATATGTTTGCGATGTTTGGTGCCAGTGTGCTGGTTCCGTTTATGTTTGGAATCAACCCAGCAGTTGTTCTATTCATGAATGGTATCGGTACTTTACTATTCATCTTTATCACGAAAGGAAAAGCGCCAGCTTACTTGGGAAGCAGCTTTGCCTTTATCGCACCGGGAAATGCCATCATTGCCAGTATGGGATATGAGTATGCCCTTGGAGGATTTGTTGCGGTTGGTTTTTGTGGTTGTTTGCTTGCCGGTATCATTTATAAATTTGGTACAAAATGGATCGATGTCGTGCTGCCAAGTGCTGCCATGGGACCTGTTGTCGCATTGATCGGTCTGGAACTTTCTTCCAGTGCTGCCAGTACCGCCGGATTATTGGATGAAGTCATTCAATTCAACAATGTTCTGGTTTTTGGTGTTACTTTAGGCGTTGCCGTAATCGGAAGCGTCTGCTTTAAGAAGTTTCTAAGTGTCATTCCTATTTTGATTGCCGTTGTTGCCGGCTATATCACAGCTGTTTGCGTGGGAATGATCGACTTTACACCTGTTGTTGAGGCAAGCTTCTTTGCCCTGCCTAACTTTTCTTTCCCAAAATTTGATATCAATGCGATCTTAATGATGCTTCCGGTGTTGTTGGTCATCGCCAGTGAACATATCGGGCATCAGATCGTTACCGGGAAGATCATCGGACGCAATCTGATCAAAGATCCAGGTTTGCATCGTTCATTGTTTGCCGACAATTTTTCCAGTATGCTTTCTGGTTTAATTGGTTCCGTTCCTACCACAACGTATGGAGAAAACATTGGCGTTATGGCTATTACCGGTGTTTACAGCGTTCAAGTCATTGCCGGTGCTGCCATTCTTTCCATCATATGTTCCTTTATCGGACCATTGGCCGCATTGATTCAGACGATTCCCAACCCTGTTATCGGCGGTATCAGTTTCTTATTGTATGGAATGATCGGTACCAGTGGCCTTCGCATCCTTGTTGACAATAAAGTCGATTATGGAAAGAGCGTAAACATGGTATTGACCAGCGTTGTCTTCGTTGTAGGTTTAAGCGGTGTAACCATCACCATTGGAAGTATCTCCTTATCCGGAATGGTACTTGCCTGCATTACCGGAATGTTGATGTCATTACTGTTCTACGCATTTGAAAAACTTCATCTTCTCAACGAAGAATCTTAAAAGGTGTCCTGCGACATCTTTTTTATTGACACGATGTATGGCTCGTGATAAAACGTGGTTTGGAAACTTTGAATATCAAAGAAGGGAAGTTCTTATGAATCCGATCCAGAAATTCTACTGTCGTATATATCAAAACGTACTGCATTTAGCTTTACCGTTTTTACCGTATCGAAAACCGGAAATACTTTCCAGTATCTTTGCCTTGCCGGATTTATTTCATGAAAAAAAGATTTCGACCGTCTTATTGATCACCGATAAAAGCATCCGCTCCTTTGGATTAAGCTTTCCTTTAGAACAGGAGCTTAAAAATCAAGATATTGAATGTATCATTTATGATGACACCGTACCTAATCCAACCAGCGACAATGTAGAAGAAGCACGTAAGCTTTATATCGATCATCACTGTGAAGCCTTGATTGGTTTTGGCAGTGGTTCCTCCATTGACTGTGCCAAAGCGGTAGGCGCCAGAATTGCCCGACCTAAAAAGAGTTTGGCCAAAATGGAAGGCATCTTAAAGGTACTAAAAAGGATTCCTTTACTGGTAGCTATTCCGACAACCGCTGGTACTGGTAGTGAAACCACATTGGCGGCTGTGATCGTAGATTCTAAAACGCGTCATAAATATCCGATCAATGACTTTCCTTTGATTCCTCGTTATGCCGTATTAGACCCGTATTTGACAAAAACACTGCCGCCTTCTTTGACCGCAACAACCGGAATGGATGCCTTAACCCATGCCATAGAGGCTTATATTGGAAATTCGACCACAAAGGAAACAAGGGCGGATGCCAAACGAGCTATCGAGCTTATTTTTATGAATCTTGCCAAAGCGGTACACGACGGAAATGATCTGGATGCCCGAAAAAATATGTTGGAAGCCGCCTTTTTAGCCGGTAATGCGTTTTCACAATCTTATGTTGGTTATGTACATGCGATTGCACATTCCCTGGGCGGACAATACAATGTGCCCCACGGGTATGCCAATGCCGTCATACTGCCAATGATCCTGGAAGCTTATGGCGAACATGCGACCAAAAAGCTGGCTGAGCTGGCCATCGTCTCCGGTACCAGTAGAGACCCCGATCCAGCAGTAAGAGCCAAAGCCTTTATTCAAGCCATCAAAGAAATGAAATCCGTATTCTCGATTCCGGATACTTTCAAAGAGATTCGTGAAGAGGACATTCCTATGCTTGCCAAACAGGCAGCCCATGAGGCAAACCCACTCTATCCGGTCCCTAAGGAAATGAATGCCAAAGAGCTGGAACAGTATTGTAGAAAATTGATGGAGGACGGACATGGAAACTAAAGAAATTCAAGCCATACTACAAAAACAACGCGCTTACTTTCAAAGCGGTGTCACATTACCGGTAGAAAAGCGTATTGAAAGTCTGCAGCGATTAAAAAATACCATTTTGGCCAATCAGGATAAAATTGAAGAAGCTCTGCGCAAAGATTTAGGAAAAAGCAATACGGAAAGCTATATGTGTGAAGTGGGTCTTGCGTTAAGCGAATTGACCTATATGATACGACACACCCGAAAATTTGCTCGTGAAAAAAGAGTTCGTACCCCACTATCACAATATGTATCCCGCAGCTTTATCAAGCCTTCTCCTTATGGAGTCGTACTGATTATGTCGCCATGGAATTATCCGTTTATGTTGACAATCGATCCATTAGCGGATGCGATTGCCGCCGGTAATACTGTCATTTTAAAACCTAGTGCATATTCTCCACACACCAGTGCCATCATCGAAAAGATCATTCGCTTTGCCTTTGATCCGGAATGTGTCACCTGCATCACCGGTGGAAGAAAAGAAAACCAGGCTTTACTGGAGCAGAAGTTCGATTACATTTTCTTTACAGGTTCTAAAAATGTCGGTCGTACCGTCATGGAAAAAGCAAGCCGCTATTTAACGCCGGTCACCTTAGAATTAGGTGGAAAAAGTCCCTGTATCGTTGATGACAGTGCAAAAATTGATTTGGCCGCCAAGCGCATCATCTTTGGAAAATATCTAAACTGCGGACAAACCTGTGTGGCACCGGACTATATTCTATGTGATGAAAAAGTAAAAGATCGTCTGATTCAAGCATTGATCCGTGAGATTCAAAGGCAATATGGTTTAAAACCACTGGAAAATGCCCATTATGGAAAAATCATCAATGAGAAACATTTTCATCGTCTTTGTTCTTTGATGGATGAAGAAAAGTGCGTATATGGTGGGCAAACCAATCATCAAACGCTACAGATCGAACCCACTGTTTTTGATTCGATCACCTGGAAAGATGCCATCATGCAGGAAGAAATCTTTGGTCCATTGTTGCCGATACTGACGTATCATGACATAAACGAAGCAATCCGCACGATCGAATCGCATCCGCATCCTTTAGCCCTGTACATTTTCTCGCAAAATAAGACAAATATTGAAAAAATCAAACAACACTGTCAGTTTGGCGGAGGCTGCATCAATGATACGATCATACATTTAGCTACGACACAGATGGGATTTGGCGGTGTCGGTGACAGCGGCATGGGAAGTTATCATGGTAAAGTCGGATTTGATACTTTCTCGCATAAAAAAAGCATAGTTGATAAAAAGACATGGATCGATCTTCCTATGCGCTATCAACCATACAAAAGCATCTATGATAAAATGATACATTTCTTCTTAAAGTAGGCAAATTGAAGCGAACCTCCTTTTGTTTGGTGTCCAGACTTTGGGGTTCGCTTCAAATGCCTGCTTTTTTTATCGTACTGCCTCCAGCTTGCGAATATCTTTTAATAAGTTATCATAGCGGTCTGGTTTTAAAGACTGTGGCCCATCACAAAGGGCATTTTCCGGATCGTTATGCACCTCTATCATTAAACCATCACATCCGGCTACAACTGCCGCTTTGGCCATTGGTTCTACTAACCACCATTTACCACCAGCATGGCTGGGATCAATAATAACCGGCAAATGGGTCAATCGTTTTAAGATCGGGATCGCCTGAAGATCCAGGGTATTTCGTGTGTATGTTTCAAAGGTACGAATGCCTCTTTCACACAATATGACATTTGGGTTTCCGTTGGCCATGATATATTCGGCAGACATCAGCCATTCTTCATACGTATTGGATAAACCGCGTTTTAAAAGAACCGGTTTTTTAATACGTTGTCCCACTTCTTTTAACAGATCAAAATTCTGCATGTTTCTTGCCCCGATTTGTACCAGATCAACTTTATCATTAAACTCATCAATATGTTTTTCGGACATCAATTCCGTAACGATCGGCAATCCGGTTTCTTCTTTTGCCTCTACCAATAAGTCTAAAGCGGTAGATCCCATTCCCTGAAAAGAATATGGTGATGTTCTTGGCTTAAAAGCGCCGCCTCTTAACAGATTGGCACCACTGGCTTTAACTCGTCTGGCCACTTCTAATACTTGTTCTTTCGATTCTACCGAGCAAGGTCCGGCAATCAAAGTCAAGGCCTTGCCGCCTACCGGAATACCGGCTACATCGATCACAGAGTCTTCCGGATGAAAGGCGCGATTGGCCAGCTTATAAGGCTCACTGACCTTCATGATTCGCTCAACGCTTTCTTCGACTTCAATGCGTTTTGGATCGACACGTGTCGTATCGCCTACTAAACCCACGATCAAAGTCTCTTCTCCCTGAGAAATATGAGTTTTTAATCCCAGCTTTTCAACTTTGTCTAATACGCGTTTTACTTCATTTTCCTTCGCATTTTGTTTAAATACAATGATCATCGTGTTTCCTCCTATATAAAAAGTCCCTTCCACCATAAGGGCGAAAGGGACGATCGCGTTACCACCTTAGTTCAAAGAAACCTCACAGTTTCTTCCTTATCGAGTACCAACATACTCTAACACTATAACGGGTGTACCCGGAACCACCTACTTATTTCGGCATCCTACTCCAAGACGTATTCCATAAAGATTCCGTTCTTCTTTTCACCAGCCAGAAGTTCTCTAAGCCTTCCTCTTTATGTACTCTTTCTTTTCTTTGTATTTCCTATATTTTAAAAAAGGTGTCGCACTTTGTCAACGAAGAAACAACGTCGGAATCGTTTTTTCATTATATTGGGTCGATATGATTCCGCCATCGCTGCAGCGTGAATACACACCGGCAAAGTGTCCGTTATATACATACAGACCGCTCATATTGGAATAGTCCTTAAGTTCATCAAAATTGACCAGATCAATATTCTTTGTCTTATATGGTGTAATATACTTTTGTACGATATAATTCGCATCTAAATGTTGGGATACAACCTGATTCCACTGATTCTGATGAAGATCAATGCCGGCCCATACGCCTTTGGATGCATAGGAATCTTTCGGCTTGATGATCCAATGATCTTTATCCTGAATCTTCTCGACGACATCCTGTGTCAAATCGTACGTGATCGGACAATGTTTTTCAATAAAAAAAACTTCATCCGGTGTAAAATACTTCTGCATAACAGGATTCATCAATACTTGGGTAATTTGTTTATGATGTACCAGCTGTGTCTGAAAGGCTCCGATACAACAAACATCATGATGCAGATATGCCTGAATAAAAGGCTGAACCTGCTCATAGTGATCCATCACATCCCGCGTAACCGCTCTTCGATAGATGACATCGATGACTTTACCGGTCTTTTGGGAATACAGCTTTCCATCTTTATAGTCTAAATCACGAATATCAACCACTTCGCAGTCGTACCCTTTTTGTTTAAATACATCCTCAAAAACATAGAGCTCTGTATAATACGCATTCTCCAAAAAATCACAAATTCCAATTCTTGCCTTTTCACAAACCTTAGGGTCTTCTTTCATTGTCTGGATAAACGCATTCGCCCAGCTTTGTACCAGTTCCGGAATCTCATAATCCTCCGGATCACGTTGGAAGATATTATTGAAAGCTAAGAAATCATTTAACCGTTTGTTTTCGTTCATAGCCGATGTACCATCGGTATTAAACTCACAGAAATGGAAATCTTTGGTTTGTTCGTTATAGAAGATATCCACTCGACAGATTGGAATCGGACTTGTATATGCCGGCTCACATAAGATTAATTCTTCCAATTCACGAGAAAAACCAAACAGTTTGCGAATTTGCACATCGGTTTTATATGCCTGAATCACTTTGGTAAAAATCGAATATGTCGTATCTACGATTTTTTCAAAACGATGTTTATCTTCCTGGGTAAAGATCTTTGGGATATGCAGCGTACGTGTGTACATATTTCCACCCAGATTCAACTCGCTTTTTTGAATGGCTTCGGTTATGCGCAATGCGCTCTCCTTAGATTCCAGCGGATGCATCAAAATAGCTTTCTGGTACGTTTCTTCGATCGAAAGATTGGGTATCAAACTTTTTGTATTGACCAATTCCTCCAATGGAAGAAGATAAGATTTTTCTTTTTCCGTCAAACCTTTTTTGGCATCAAAAATCATTTCTTTCAACAAATTCTGAACCGGCTTTCCATACACGATCGTATCATAACGATCCTTACGCAATGCTTCTTTTGCCTGTAAAATCGTTTCGATAGAATGTGTCAAAGAAGAATAAGTTTCTATATTTTCCTGTTGGTAGAAAAGACCTTTAACTAATGCACAATAAGCCTGTGTATAAATAGGCGGCATACTGTCGGCACTGCGAATTTCTATAAACTGTTTTAAACGCACATCCAAAAACAACATGGAAAGATAATGTGCGATTTCTGTCTTACCATATCCATATATCCCTGCTACCTGGGCACAAGTTTGATCCTTTACATCAATAAAATTTCCATGATCATTCATAACGATCAAAGGCACTTGTTCTAAAAATCGAGCATAGGCATCAAAGCCAAAGTTTTCTTCAAATAACGATGGAAGGATACCGCAGCGTGCAGGATCGGTATGTGACCAGATTGAATCTCGCAACAAAACATCCTCATTTTTCTTTCCGGCATACATTGGCGTATGACTAGATAGAAATGCCAACAATGGATGTAAGATATTGGCCATGCGATACTTTTGAATGAAATCTTTTTCATCTGTATAATCCACACTGACATGGACGGCAGCCGTAGCCTTCATCATCTCCAGTCCTCTGGTTGACACATTTTTAAAGTATTGAGCCATCAGACGATAGCGTTCTTTATCAATCAGGACAACGTCTTCCTGTCCAATCGTAGGAAGGCCGCCGCTATAGATCAGATCGTAGCCTCTTGGATGAATATACGCCAGGATCGAAGAAACAGTCCTCAGATAAATTTCCATCATCTCTTGAAGATTGTTCATACATCGTAATGATATTTCAAGCTGGCATCCCGGCTCCAGTGTGATCAGCACATCCTCAGATTCTAATGCGATCAGTAAATCTTGTTCATAATAAGCATGCGGAAAATCTTTGCGCAAAAATTCTAACAATTGTCCAATACCATTTTCTCCATCATAAGGCATAGGACGGCCATCGTTGCGCGAAATCAAAAAATGTTCCACTTCCAAGCCAATCGAACCGGTCAGGTTCGGCTTACAACCTTGTTTAAAGTATTCAGTGAACGGCATCATAATAAATTGACTGCTTTACTTCCTTTGTTTTTTCCTGTCCCAGCAGCTTTTCAATAATCGCAAACGCAAATTCAATGCTGGCGGCTGCCGAGATTCCGGTAATCAAATTGCCATCTGTTACCGTATAAGCATATTGATACGTTCCACCAAAATCTTCATTCATGCTCTGAAAACAAGTATAATTCTTTCCTTTTAAAAGTCCCAGTTTCCCTAAAATCGTCGGTGCAGCACAGATAGCTGCCAAAACCTTGTCTGCCGCAAAAGCTTTTAACTGTTCACACACCTTCTCATTTTTTTCTATCTTTTGCCAATGTGGACCACCTGGTAACACCAGACAATCGGCCTGATCAAAATCATAAGAATCAAACGGGATTGCCGGAGAATACGTAACTCCAAAGCGACCTGTTACTTCATGACCTTCTATACAAACCAGATCGACATCGATTCCGGCTCTGCGCAATAACGCAATAGGACCCATGGCTTCTAATTCTTCAAAACCATTATCCATGACAACACATACTTTCATCGTAATCACCTCAGGTAAAGTATATAACGAAGACTTCCTATAGACAATTTGTTTGAACAGATTTCCATATCCGCAAGAAAATGATACAATAAAGAAAACCGAGGTACTCTGTATGGATTTTGCCAAACGATATTATGACTTTTTAGAACAAACGCTGCGAAATGTGTATCAATCCAATAAAGATCACATTCAAGAAGCAGCCGATCTTCTCTATCAGACACAATGTAACAACCATACGATTTATACTTTTGGCACCGGTCATTCCCATATGATCGGACAAGACCTTTATGCGCGCGCCGGTGGTTATGCCAAGATCTATCCGATTGATGAAATCGAACTGAGTCTTGCGACACATCCGACAAAAAGCACGCAAATCGAGCGTATGGCTGAATATGCCAATGTGTTGGAGCACTTATATGATGTACGATGTGACGATGTCGTAATCGTAACCAGTAACTCCGGAAGAAACGCCTTAGTAATCGAATATGTTTTACGACTGCGTAAAAAAGGCGTAAAGATCATTGCGATTACCTCGCTGAAACATTCTCAAAACACAGAAAGCCGACATAAAAGTAAAAAACGCTTGTTTGAGCTGGCCGATATCGTTTTAGATAATCAAGCTCCGTTAGGAGATGCCGGCGTAGCCATTGACGAAAACATAACTATGGGACCGGTCAGTACGATCACAGGTTGTTTTTTAAGCCAGTGCATGATAGGAAGCATGGTAGAAAAACTAAAGGAAAATGGTATGGATGCACCTGTATTTCGCTCCAGTAACACAGATGGTGCAGATGCATATAATCAGGCTTTATTTGATACCTACATTTTAAAGAAAGGAAATGAATATGAATCGCTTAATGAATCCCAATTCTAAAGAAGTCAGAATCATGGCCCTGGTCTATATTATTGCCGGAATTCTGCTCTTTATCTTAAATAATGACTTTTTAATGATTGCGGTACGCATATTTGGTGTAATCTTGATCGCAATTGGCGGCACTTTATTATATACTTATTTCGGAAAACGTCTATCTGTTGACGCCAGCCCTTTGTTTGCCGGACTGCCCAGTGTCCTGATTGGGATCTTGATGATCGCATCTCCGGAATCCATCATTGCGATTCTACCAATTCTGGCTGGAATTCTATTGATCATCAACTCCATCATCCAACTCCAAAAAGCCTTTCTTTTACGAGACTATGGATTTGACAACTGGAAGATTACGGCAGGTATTGCGGTATTTGCTTTAATCGTAGGCGTTATCTTATGGCTTCGTCCATTACAGTCGGTTGCGTTCATTTTACAGATCATCGGCTGTGCATTGATTTTTGAAGGTGGCATGTTATTTGGCTTTGATCACACGGTAAGAAAGTACAAAAAACGATTTGAAAAGGAACAGAACGATTTTTTTAACTAAAAATCTGTTCTTTTTCTCCATAGATGTTCAAAATTTAGGGAGAGGGGTGTAAAATATAGATTATGAAGATCTCAACTAAAGGAAGATACGCATTGCGTATGTTAATCGATTTAAACCGTTATCAGGGTGATGGATA
Organism: Faecalicoccus sp. LCP19S3_E2; assembly: GCF_052121255.1. Classification (NCBI taxonomy): domain Bacteria; kingdom Bacillati; phylum Bacillota; class Erysipelotrichia; order Erysipelotrichales; family Erysipelotrichaceae; genus Faecalicoccus; species Faecalicoccus sp. LCP19S3_E2. The sequence goes on from NZ_JBQKEP010000001.1 coordinate 230,790, forward strand.
TGTATCCTTAAAAGACGTTGCCCAAAGAGAGAACATCTCAAAGAAATATTTGGAACAGATCGTACCAGTTTTGAATCGTTCTGGTATTCTGTGTGCAAACCGTGGTTATCAAGGCGGATATCGTTTAGCCAGTCCGGCAGATCAGATCAGTGTATATGATGTTTTAAAAGCAACAGAGGGAAGTTTAGCCTGTGTTGCTTGTCTGGAAGAACATGCCATGCCTTGTGAGCGAAGAGAGTTTTGTCCAACTTTACCAGTCTGGAAAAAGTTTGATGAACTTGTTAAAGACTATTTTTCCAAGATTACATTACAAGATATGATTCAACAACAAGGAGAAGAGTAATCTTCTTCTTGTTTTTTGTGCAAAAAGAAATCGCCCTGCAGACGTGCCACAAGGTGATTCTTATCAAGATAAATGGGAATCCCAACTACATAGCCGCGAGGAAACCAGCGGACAGTTCGTTCTATTCCTAACCTTTTTTCGCGGTTTTCAACATAGGTATGTCTGCACAACATTCATCCAAAATCGTTGATCAAATACGCTTTCAAACAAAACAATTCACAAAGAATACAACATCTAAAATATAGATCGAATAATATAAGGAACAAAATCAATAAAAGGATTTTAACCTTTACCCTTACAGTCATCAGCTGTACGCTCTATCGATTGAGCTATATCGATTCATTGTGTTCATCATCTAAATGTAAGTTCCCTATACGGGAGAACGAAGTTTATGATTTTCATGCAGCAGGAAGCTTTATCAGTTGATCTCTACAAAAGTTGTCGCATTCGATACTTTGATCTTTGTATCCAGTTCATTCAAGATCGTTTCTCTTCTCTCATTCAGTTCGTTAATCTTTTTGCGCACATTTAACGGATCAATCAATTCCGTTGTATTCTCCTGTACATAGACATCAACAACCTTTAAAGGCGTTTCATCTTTTGTCTTTGTATCTTTTCCCAAGATGCTCAAGCGCATAGTTTCTGCCGTATTCTGTAAGCCCTTGTTTTTCTGTTCCATAACTCGTATTTTCTCATTGAGTTCCTCCTGCAGTTTCATCATGAGGTTTCCTTCAAAATTAGAATCCGAATCGTAAGCATTACTACAGTTTAAACGACTGCGCAGGGCTAATGCATTCGCAATTGACATCGTTCCATAACTTGTTTCAATCATCGTTTCCGCATTAGAACGCAATATTGCCTGATCGACTTTATCATACCAGTGAATCAAATCAATGATTTGTTGATAAGAAGAACGTGCCTCCTTTTCAAATTCTTTCTGTGTTACTCTTCTTTCCATAACTTTTTCTTCATTATGTTTCTTTGTTTCTGTAAAACTAGCTTTACGAATCTTATCACAAATCTTCTTTACCAAAAGATCTCGTTGATCTAAGGCCTGTGTCACTAACATTTTCTCTTCCATCATCATGACCTCCATTTGCCATGATTATAAATGATTATTTTAACTTTGTCATTGAACGCAAAATTCAATGAAGGTTCTTTACCTAAAGCAGATTTGACCTAATTTGTTGCAAGTTTCTCACATTTTTTATACTTTGTCCTTAAACAAAGCAAATCTAGTTCAATCTAGCCATTTCACTAATACATATTTTACTTGTATGTTTTAAATCGTATGTTATAATGAACATGTAAAAGGACAGATCAACACGAGTCCTGGATTTATTAAGTGTCTATAAAAAACTACCTAATTACACCCAGACAGGTAGTTTTTTATATGTCATTTACTACGATTGGTTTCAATCAGAAGTATCACGACTATATGAAACATCATTAACATTACATACAATGTTTCAAATGATGTCATAGCGCTCACCTCCTTATAGGCCATCTATGTGAACGAGGTTTAACGCTTCCCCGGTCTAAGCTACCAGTACTACCTGTGTTGATCTGTCCAGATTTATTTTATTAAATATCCTATATGCAAACTATGAATTTAAAATTCAAAAATTTTTCAAGCCTACAAAAAGACCTTGTTCATCCTAAAAAGATCAACAAGGTCTTGTGTTTTTCAAAGTAAATAATTAATCCAACTGCCCTCTTTGATATGAGTTGTTATAGATCGCAAAGTTTTTATCATGTAGCATCTTTGCCGCATCTACGACCCAAGCACTATTACGAATCAGAGCGCGCCCGACTTCAATCAAATCTGCCTGATCACTTTGTAGAAGATATTCTGCCAAAACCGGCTCATGAATCAGTCCTACTGCTGTTACCGGAATGGAAACTGCTTCTTTCATTTTTTGTGTATAAGCCACTTGATAGCCCGCAAAAATAGGAATATTTGGTGTCGTATCTAACAAACCACCGGTAGATACATCAATACAGTCGATACCATCTTCTTCCAGCCATTTTCCAATCTGTTGATACTCTTCAATCGTATTTTGCTGGCCGGTTTGATCATAGGCAGTCAAAGACAAACGCATCCATACCGGGCCACCAAAAGCTTCTTTTACATCCGGAAGCATTTCCTTTACAAATCGATAACGATTTTCTAGAGACCCTCCATATTCATCTTCTCTTCGATTGGTCAACGGTTCTAAAAATTCATTGATCAAATAACCATGTGCACCATGTAGCTCAATCATATCGAATCCTGCTTGTTTAGCGCGAGCAGCTGCTTGAACAAAAGCCTGCTGACAAGTTTTAATATCTGTCTGCATCATAGCTTCCGGCATGCCGTACTCTTCATTATACGCAATAGCACTTGGTGCCAGCTTTACTTTGGCATCCTGAGCCTTGCGGCCACCATGTCCCAGCTGAATACCAATTTGTGAGCCTAAGGCATGCACCGCATCCACCAAACGTTTTAAACCTGGTATATGATCATCGCTCCAAATACCTAAATCTTGATCGGTCAAACGTCCATCCGGCTGTACAGCTGTAGCTTCTACTATGATCAAACCCACTTGTCCAATTGCTCTGGCTCCATAGTGTGCCAAATGAAAATCCGTGACCTTTCCATCTTTATTCTTTACTTCATACATACACATAGGTGGCATGACAACTCTATTCTTTAATGATAATCCGGCAATCTGTACCGGTGTTAATAATTTTGACATATCAAAACCTCCTTTGACTTGATTATAGGTTTTCGCAGTTTGACATGCAATTCATGTGCTTTGAACTCCCCTATTAAACATGGTAGAATAAGCCCATGAAGTTATATTTTATAGAAACAAAAAACACGGATCCGCGCCTTCGTTCGCTCTATCAAAAGGCTTTCCCCGAAAAGGAAAGAATTCCCTTTTATGAACTGGATATTTTGCCCGGAAGTCATTTCTATGGCGTGTATAAAGATGCCCATGCGAATGAATTTGTCGGGCTTTTAGATATACTGGATTATAAACAAATTTGCCAGGTTCGCTATCTGGCTACCGAAGAAAGTTGCCGTGGACAAGGAATCGGTTCTAAAATCTTGGACTGGATCAAAGAAAATCGAAAAAATTCTGTCATTGTGATTGATGTCGAATCAGACAGTGTCCCCTGCGATAATTTAGATCAAAGAATTTCACGAAAACAGTTTTATTATCGCAATGGATTTAGTGCCAGTGAAGATCATTATCATTGGCATGGCGACACCTTTGATCTATTAACGGCCAACGGCACATTGAAAAATGGGGAGTATGTACAGCTTTGGAAAGAACTTTTTGTGCTATTAAAAGAAAGACAATCTGCCCAAAACTGCCTTTGATATGATATACTTGGAAAGAATGTGAAAGGATGTTCAACAATGGAAACAAATGAAGGTAAGAATTTTATTGAACGTATCATAGATGAAGACTTAAAAAATGGGACTTACAGTGGTGTTGTCACTCGTTTCCCACCAGAACCAAACGGCTATCTGCATGTAGGCCATGCCAAGAGTATTTTATTAAACTATGGATTGGCTAAAGAATATGGTGGAAAATTTAACTTACGTTTTGATGATACTAACCCCACAAAAGAAAAAGTCGAATTTGTGGATTCGATCATTAAGGATGTGGAATGGCTAGGCTGTCATTACGATGGTGATGTCAAGTTTGCCAGCAACTATTATCCACAAATGTATGAAGCGGCCATTAAACTAATCAAAAAAGGAAAAGCTTATGTTTGTGATCTCAGCGCAGAAGAAATTCGTGCTTATCGCGGTACATTAACAGAACCTGGTAAAGATTCTCCCTATCGCAACCGCAGTATCGAAGAAAACTTACGTCTGTTTGAAGGGATGAAAAACGGTGAATTTGAAGATGGATCCAAAGTGCTTCGAGCCAAAATCGATATGGCCAGCCCAAATATCAACATGCGTGATCCGGTTATTTATCGTATTTCACGTCAAACGCATCATAACACCGGTGATGAATGGATCATCTATCCGATGTATGACTTTGCCCATCCAATCGAAGATGCGATCGAGGGTGTTACTCATTCCATTTGTACTTTAGAGTTTGAAGATCACCGTCCTTTGTATGACTGGGTTGTTCGTGAGCTGGAATATCCACAGCCACCAAAGCAGATCGAGTTTGCGAAAATGTATTTAACCAATGTCATCACAGGAAAACGTTATATCAAACGTTTGGTCGATGAAGGTATTGTCGATGGCTGGGACGATCCTCGTTTAGTCACAATCGCAGCCTTGCGCCGCCGCGGCTTTACTCCGGAATCCATTCAAACATTTATGAATCTGGTCGGTGTAACCAAAGCAAATTCATCCGTTGACTATCAGTATCTAGAGCATTGCCTGCGTGAAGATTTAAAGCCAAAGGCACCACGAATCATGGCTGTTTTAGATCCCATCAAACTAGTGATTGACAATTATCCGGAAGGTGAATACGAGCTGGTAGAAGGAAGCATCAATATGGATAACCCGGAAGCCGGCAAGAAACAACTTCCTTTTGAAAGAGAGCTCTGGATCGAACGCGAAGACTTTATGGAAGAACCGCCAAAGAAATATTTCCGTCTGTTTGTCGGTAATGAAGTACGTTTGATGAATGCTTACTTCGTCAAATGCACAGGCTTTGAAAAAGATGAAAACGGAAACGTAACCGTAGTTCATGCGACTTATGATCCGGAAACAAAGGTGGGTTCCGGCTTTACCGGACGTAAAGTCAAAGGTACAATTCACTGGGTTCCTGTTCATCACTGCATCGAAGCAACCGCCAGACTCTATGAAAATCTGGTAGATGAAGAAAAGGGCGTTTACAACGAAGACGGTTCTTTAAATCTGAATCCGAATTCTTTACAGGTTGTAGAGCATTGTTACATCGAACCATTTGCCAAAGATGCCAAGAAACAGGATAAGTTCCAGTTTGTACGGAATGGTTATTTCTGTGTTGATGAAAAAGATACAACAGATGATCGTTTAGTATTCAACCGTATCGTATCTTTAAAAAGTTCATTTAAACTACCAAAATAGGCTTGGATTTCCAAGCCTTTTTCAAAAGGAGATTTCACATGATACAAGATATTGCACCCCATACATTTGATAATTCATTTAAGCAAATCAAGCCCTCTTCCAAAGACTTTGTTCTTTCGTTTCAAGGCAAAACGGCACTGACAAAAAGTAAAGAAGATTGCATACAGTGCCCTACTTTTCAAGATCTGTCAATAGATACAAAGAATGCGATTTATTTATTTTCCATTGATGATCATCCTTATTTTTTAGTGAGTGATGTCCCCGAACAGAATGGTTTTACCTATCAGCCATTAAGACCTGTGACGAAATCACAGCCAGACTATTTTGGTTTTGCCTATGCGACCGGATTTCATCTGTATGACTGGTATAGAAACCGTATCTATTGTGGTCGTTGTCAAACAAAGCTGCAACCCGGAACTACGGAAAGATCACTCGTCTGTCCAAACTGCGGTGTTATTGAATATCCACGAATCTTTCCAGCCGTGATCATTGCCGTAACACATAAAGATCAAATTTTATTAGCGCAGTATCCGCATATGAAAAAACAAGTCTTATTAGCCGGATTTGTGGAAATTGGTGAAACTTTAGAAGAAACAGTAGCCAGAGAAGTATATGAAGAAGTGGGCCTAAAAGTGAAAAATATTCGTTATTATAAATCTCAACCTTGGGGTATCGTCAGTGATGTTCTAGCTGGCTTTTATTGCGAACTAGACAGTAAAAAAGAGATCCGCTTAGACACTAATGAACTTAAATGTGCCTATTGGATCTCTAGAGATGAACTTCGTTATGGAAAAGAAAACTTAGATGGAAGCCTAACTTCTGAAATGATCTATCAGTTCAAAATGGACACTTATCGTTAGAACATCCCTCAAAAAAGCTTATTTTCATATCGTATGAAAGTCTCTCTATTTTTTTTAAACTGAAAATATTTACTTTATCTCTTCTAAAAAGGATGTACCATTTTGTGGCGTATTTACACCAAAATAATCACAGACCGTTGCACCTACATCCGATAACGTTTTTCTTAAGCCAAGATTGATACAGTGAGCATCTCCAGCCTGTACAAGCAACGGTACATTTTCTCGTGTATGTTTATTATGACCAATATTAGGATCATTTCCATGATCAGCCATAACCACAAGAATATCTTCTTTTCCTAACAAACTACAGATTTTTCCAATCTTTCCATCAGCAATTTCCAATATTTCTTTATATCTTTTAGAATCTTGACTATGTCCAGCCAGATCAGTTTCTTGAACATTTGTACAAATAAAACCTTCATTCATAGATTTGATTTCTTGAATTGTTAAATCCAATACTTCTGCTGTATCTACCCAGGAAACAGATTTGCCTCCCTCATTATGTACAATGTCCGCAACTTTACCAAAAAGAGAAACTTTATAACCTGCATTAGTTAAAATTGTTGGTGCCTGCACTGATGCATCAACACCATATCCTAAATGTAAGCATTGATATCCCTGATCATAAGATTTCGTTCGAGCAGCTAATAATCCGATATATTTGTTTTCTCTAACTTCTTCAGCATTTAATATATCTTCAACAGTATTTCCCGTACCGCCAAATACAATAACGCGATTCGTAGTAACAATTTCTCTAACCAAGCGTCCAATTTTAAGCTCATCTTCAAAAGACATAAAATCTAATGGAGCTGTACAATTTACGGCCATTCCTAAATCTGAATCAATATTATCTGCCACAGTACAATAGTTATCAACCAATAAATATTTTAGCTTTTCGTTTCCTTTATACTCTACTTTATGTCCATGTTCTATTAAATGCTTAGCTACTTCTTCTGCATGATTACTAAAACACTGTGGAATTGGTTTCTTCGGTAAACTGCCCATAATTTCCTGATGTCCCATGAATGTATCAGCACCAAAATGCATTAATTCACTTTTCCCAAATACAGCATCTTTTGAAAATTTCATACACTTTGATTCTTTACCAAAAGCATTCATTAATCCTAATCTTTCCAAATTCGGTAATTTTAAATCTGGAAAATCATGCAGTATGCTTCCTAATGTTGAACTTACTTCATCCCCTGGACGGGTTTCCTTGGCATCTTTCATAGCTTGCATACCAAAACCATCTAATACAATTACAACAAACCGTCTATTCATGTATTTCATCTCCTAAGCTATTGTATATACCAACTATCTCTGCATTGCCTTTATGTATTCCCTTCACCAAAACAACATCACTACGAGTGACAAAAATTTGGAAACGAAAAGACATAATTACTGTATCTGAAACATTGGCCTCTCTATCCAAGCCAAAATAATAATCAATACTTTCATCGGTTGGAGGAATAACCTGATATCGTTGTGAATTTTCTAAGTTTTTCCCCACAATCGCATTGGCAACGTGTGAACGACGATAATGTCCTCCACCATAGCAATATGCTTTCCCTTTAAAATTATGAGATATCTCACTCACATAGCATACAGCAGGTTTTTCAACACATTCTCCATTTGCATGCATTGGTGTTGTCCCTGTTAGACCATGACCAGGCTCAGCACTATTCACTCTGTAGGATTTCATTTGTTCCAAACTATATGAGCATGTAGCACTAGGTGCATTAACATTCTCTACTTGAATTCCCTTACTTTCTAGAATTGAACAAGCCTTCATAAGTGTACTCAAGTTGGGAGTAGGAATGATTTTTTCTTCTTTTTCATCAAACAAAAAGCTTGGAAATGAAGTGACTCCTGAAACTTTGATATTATCTAATTTTTTTAATTCTTTAATCACTTCTTCTAAAGATTCTACATAGAAGCCTGCAGTTTGCCCACTGTAGATCATGTCTTGAGGGCCTACTACTTTCAAAAGTACTTTTTGAATAATTCCTGCATTCTCAGCGGCTTCATTAATCTCCTTAGCTTTTTCTATAGAAAAAACTGTAAAATATTCACAACCATAATTGACTAGTTCTTGTACCATGCATCGGGGCATTTGTACCAAATGTCCAACATTACAAATAGGAATATTGTGCTGCATCAGAACAGCAGCTTCTTTAAAATCTACAACTACGGCTCCTTTATATCCTATACGCACCAATTCTTTCGCAATGTAAGGATTTCTCCCTAATTGTTTCAACATGAAATATAAATCAATATTATTGTTTCTTGAAACATCCAACATTTGCTTCGCATTTTCCAATAATTGATCAAGATCAACTACATAAGTATCCGGGCGAATTTTATATTTTTGATGAAGTTGAAAACATGTCTGTACTAATTGTTTGTTTCTGTGAATCGTTTGTTCTAAGAACATTTCGTCACCTTCTTCACACTCTCATTTAAAATACGAAGTATTGTTTCAGAACCAGCTCGATTTGGATTAATTCGAATCATACGATCTTCCAAAGTTGGATCACTCGCTCTGAAAGTTCCTGAAACTCGATAAAACAAAGGACACATTTCATATTTAGATTCAGCACCGACCGGATTTCTCAACGCTCCTAATTTAGCGGCTTCTTCCAACACTTGTTTTGCGATAGGCTCATTAAATTCTACTAACAAAACCTTGGATTGCGCATTTGCTAAAAAAGCAGACTTTACATAATCAAATTCAGACTTGTTGTTTAGACGAGATACAAGTTCATCATTGGTTCGTGCTTGTATAGCTAGGGATACTGGTGCATAGACTAGACCGTGCAAAACATCCATGGCTTCCCAACCCTGTGTTTGAGAGCCTCCAGAATAATGTTCTTTTACCAACAAATCAATATACTCTTTTTTTCCAACTATACATCCAATACCTTCTGGTCCTTGTAGTTTAAATGTTGAAAAACAAGATAAATCCGCTCCACACTGTGTTCCTATTTTTTCCACTTTCATCACAGCATAGTTGTCATCCGTGACAACAGGAATGTCTTTACATGCTTTTATTGTTTTAATAACTGCTTCTATATCGTAGCAATCTTCAATGCTTTGGCGCGTATATTGAACCAATGCTCCTTTTATTTCTGAGTGATTATTCATCACACGTTCGATTTCCTCTAAATTGTTAAAATCAGCCTCAATAGTATGCAATCCTAACATTTTAATTGTTGTTACAGTTGTTGAATACACAGGTGCTTTATGAATCAAAATTGTATCATTAGGTTTCACTACCGCATATAGTGCATAGCGAATTGCACCTGTTCCTGAGCCTCTCACTAAAATACTTGCCTCTGCATCAAAAAACTCAGCAATTACTTTCTCTGCTTTATATGTTGTCTTAGGTTTATTTAATCCCGGAACAACACCTAAATCACCTCGAGTTAACGTTTCTTGTCCACTAAAATGATGAGTGATACAATCAACCATCTTAAATTGAAACTCTATGGCTTTTTCAAGATTAATACTTTCTAATGGATATGTTTTCATACTTACCTCCCATTAGCTTTCTAAAATCCGCTTAGGATTTTCAATCAGCATTTTATCTATATTCTCCTGCGACATTCCTTTTTCTTTTAATCTAGGAAGAAAATTTTCAAATAAATATGCATATCCTATCCCACCTTTATAAAGAAGGTGGGATTTTCTTGTTAAATCTTCCGAAAGAACAACTTGTCCTAAATATCCTTCTTTTTCAATCTTTAAAAGATGTTCTATACGAATATCGTCTGGTAAATAATTGTTTTTCCCGATTGTATCAAATCCAACATTTACACCGGTTTTTAATACTGATAGGATATACTCAATATCAGAATTTAAATCAACATGACCAATAATTATTTTCGAAACATCAGCATTCTTCTCAACAAAATACTTTGCTTGTTCTAATGCTAAAGTTGACAAAGTGGTATGGGTATAAATCGGTTTATTCGTCACTTTATGTGCCAAAATAGCTGCATCGAACAGTTTTCTTTCATTTACAGTCCATTCATTTTTGCTCGTACCAATTTCACCAATGGCTTCTGCTTTCCCATGACCTTCTGAAAAGCCCTCTTGTATTTCCTTTATCATGAACTCTGCCAGTTGTTCTGTAGTCATCAAAACTTCATTTTCTAAAATGAATGGATCTTTATAACAACCTGTAGATTTAATGATATTTATGCCTGAAGCCTGTGCCACTTCATCTATATAAGCCACATCTCGTCCCATGCCAACATTTGTAACTTCGAGAATATTTCGAACACCTAATTCGTATAATCGTTTAAATTCTTTAATTGTTTCTTCTTTGCAATCTAAGCATGTATCCAAATCATCTTTTATTCTGGATAAATCAATGTGCACATGCTCATGCATTAATGTGTAACCATCAACCAGTTTCATAAACTACACCTTTTATGCAACTAAGGTAATAATCTGCAAGAATGCTAATATATTCAGTACAATCCCAAACAGGATACATGCGACCGGTCCAATTGCCATTTCTACAATCGGTTTTGAAGACATGCGGTTAATCAATACACAAGCAATTACAAACATAGCACCTACACCGGTTAAGCCAAACATTCCAGCCATAGCTTCTGCAGCTGTAATAGCACCTCCAAGCAAAGCAAGCTCCAATACTTTATTCATTGATGTACGAATGTGTTCGCCCATTTCTTTAACACCTGGAAAACGGTCCATTGCCTTTGCGAAAACATTAATCAATAATAACTCAACAATCATAATAACTGCGCCGGCAATTAATGCTAATAATGGTTGTCCATGTAAGAATAAACCTGCCGCAAACACGAACGTACATCCGGCCGGCGCATAAACACCAGTTACAATTGCCGTTGTAAATACTAATGGAATAAAACCAATTGCACGAGCAAATGCTGCTAAAGCTGCTTCCGAAAACGAGCCATCTGCCGCTAATGCTAACGAAATTGGATCACCTGCAACAATAACCATACTTGTACCGCAAGCAAGCAACGCTCCCATAACAGTCAATAAAGGCCAATTTTTACGGATCTTGGCGATTTTTTCCTCGAAGACATTGACTAATTCTGTATTTGAGCTTTCTTCATTGCCTTTTACTCTAGTCGCAAAGAATAACATTAAAACTGTACCAACCAGCATCGCCATTCCTTCTGCACTTAACGTAACTGAAACATCACCAATGGCAAATACTCCAAACTTTTTAAAGAAGAAATAAGACAATACGGTAATAACACCTACAATTAATCCTTGTTTAAATCCATGTTGTAAACCAGTTGCAATAGAAGGGAAAATTGCAAAAGCAACCATAACATATGCCGATACACTTCCCAACTCATTCAAGAAATTATAAGGTAATGAACTAAACAGAGAAACGATAAAGTCTAAACCAGCTACCAATGCAATACCATATACGGCACCAACAGCACCCGAAATAATAATTCCCAATTTACTATCTGGAGACCATGTTCCGATAATATCTGTAGCCAGCAATACACTGTGAATCAACAAAATACTGGCTGCAATCGAGGTCGGAATACCAAATCCAATTACAAGTCCAAAACTGATTGCAAAACTCATAGTTGCCAATTCTTTTCGTGAAATTGATCCATCATAATATTGTGGAACGATAGCTCTGAATCCATCATTGAATACTGCGATTCCTCTATTTGCTAAAATGGAAGCCAAACCACCAATTAATGCGATTACTATATACTTCATATATTTACCTCTTTTTTCCCTTAACTATTTTTTTCTTTCAATGCATCCAATAATACCGGCAATACTTTTTCTGCATGTTGGGCTGTAAAACCAAAAGCAATTTTCCCTTCTTCTACAGCTGCTTTAATATCGGCATCCGAAAAGATTTTACCTGGCATACTAATTGTCTGGCATTTATTTTTTCCCAATAGAGCCATTGCCATAGCTAACGCACCACCGCCACCGGTGTTACAAGCGCCAATATAATAGTCATATTCCCCTTTCTTTACAGCGTTTACAGCTTCTAGATCACCTTTAACATCAACCTCACTTGAATCCTGCAGATATTGTTTTGTAAACTCTGCAATCTCCTTCTTGTTAATCTGTCCACCAACTACAATTTTCATTTTATTCTCCTCCTTTGTCATTGGTATAAATTACATAAATGCATCAATAAGAATCTTTTCTCTGACTCTGGTATTTCACATGGTGCATTTATTAATAATTTCTGAAGTAATTTATTAGCTTCTTCATACCCACTAGACTCTTCAACTTGCTTCCATAGTGAATCATCCAATTTTTCCACTTCCTCGTGATTTAAAACTCTTTGTACACACATCGCTAGATGCGTAGTAAACATTTCTAAAATCTGCTCCTTCTCATTAAATTCATCTTCTAATTGTTCGATAACACTTAGTACATACAAGCTTGTTTTTTCATTAATTACATCCGCTTCTTTTAAAATTTCAATTCTCTCACTTAGCATAGATCCTCCATTATACAAAATTTTGGTCAATGAATATACAATATTTTGTACATTTGAATATTAGCATACTTGATATTTATATTCAACCAAAATTTTGTATTTTGAAAATAATAAAAACCGCACTCAGAAAGTACGTCTTAATAACTCGGAGAAATTTTATCTTCCATCACCAGTCTTTGTGTATCCAGTACCGTTTCAACCGAAATAATCTCATCCAACAACCGGAACATTGTTTCATTCTCTCTTTTAACTACTAAAACCGCTTCTGTATCTGCTTGATGATCCGAATTCACCTCAATGTAATTTATATCCAGCGCTTTATCTTGAAGCTCATCCTCATTCCAAATAGCAGCATCTACTTTACCCTTGACCACAAAATCAATAACATTGTTATAATTCATAGGAACAAATTCAACAGTATAATCCTTGCACACTTTTTCTGTTAATTTCATCTGATCCACCGAATCTTTGTCAACTCCTATACGCATACCATCTCTTATACCATTCGCATTCTTATCGTGCAAAAGTAAAATATGATTAGCTAAATAAGATTGCCTGCCAAACGATTTTACAATGCGAATTTTAGCCTTATCATTTTTAATAATCCCTTGTGCAGCATATTGGGATACTATAGCAAAATCATAACGTCCATCCATTAACATAGCTATTCTGTTTTGGGCTCCCCGCATATATGCCAAAGACATTGGAATATCATATTGATTTTCCAAACCTGTAATTAAACCGGTCGCCAATCCCTCATAACGTTTCGAATACGGTAAAGGCATAACTCCCACAATTGAATCAATACCGGCAAATCCAAATAAAGCGCGCATATTCTTCTTTTTTAAAAAAGTTCCTAAATGCCCTCTTGACTCTAATTCAATAGCATTTTGGTCAATTAAAAATTTCAAAGCGTTTTGTATAGTTCCTCTTGCCAATCCAATTTTTACACTGAATTCCTGAACAGTGGGTATTCTTTCTCCCTGCTGAATAGAGAGCATCATGTTTGCTAAACACATTGAAGAATATCCATTTTTACTATATAACAACGTTTGATAGTTTTTCACTTACATCAGACCTTTCTATTAAAGTAACCTTCATCAAAATACATATCTATATTACCAAAATACTTTTTTGTCATCTCATCCTCTTTTTGACAATATTTCGGTGCTATTGACAACATTTTTCTTATACTCGCCAAATCAGACTTACAAAAAAGGACATAGCCACTAGATAATTCGTTAGATGGAATTGCTAATGCCGTAGCGCCTACCATATTTGCTACCCTTAAAAGCCCTTTATTGGATTTCTTTTGTTCTTCTTGCGTTCTTAAATCATAATGTCCATAAATGGAATCCCCTTTCCCGAAAACATCAATATTCCTATTGTATTCGACCACCACATCATATTTGGAAAGCTGCTCTCGTAGATAATTCATACAAGTTTTTCGATCATTATAATTTATTTCTTTATTCACTTCGAAAATATCTATTCTATTATGATTTTTTGGATCCGTCTGTAACGTTAATGAGATTGCATCAAGAATTAGCTGTAAATCTTTGGATATAAATCCTATAGAAGGTACAAAAGAAATTCCATCTGTTGATTGTTTTCTAAATCCTTCCATATATTCCCACTCAATCAAAGGACTGATAAAACCAAAAAGGTTCAAAGACAATGCCGGAGCTAAAACAGACCCTCCGCCATCTGTACCAACACCTATATCATTTATTCCTAAAAAAACGTTTAGAGCAGTTCCGCTGCTTGACCCAGTCATATATCCGCCATGAATAGGATGAAACAATCTATAATCAATGGCTCGTCCTCCCAACGAACAAGAATCAATTGTGTGTAAGATCATATTATTACTTTCAAGTAAATGAACAAGTTTATGAGGAATTGATGAATGATCTTTTACCCCCAAAAACAGAACATTCTCGCTATTTTCAAACGCATTAAGTGCATTAGGAAAAACTCTAACTACACTTCCATATGGATTCTTTATGGCTAACATAGTTTTCTTCGCATAAGTAATTATCTTATTCATTAAATCAATCCTTCACATTAAGACAGGTAAAATATACAATATTTTGTATATTAATGATAAATATCAAACTGATGTTTGTCAACAAGGCTTTTCTTTTCAAACAATCTAAAAAAAAGTATGTCTAAACGAAAGCTCAAACATACTTCTATCATTCATCATTTTACCGAAAAGCTTACAATAGCCTTGAACACATCCCCATCGAGTTGTACTGTAAAGCTGCCATTTTGAATCTCGCAGAAGCTTTTGACGATCGCAAGACCTAAGCCGCTGCCTTCTTCATGACGTGATTGATCCGCCCGAGCAAACCGCTCTGTGATATCTTGGGGATCAAAATCCAGTGGCGTCTTGGAAATATTTTGAATCGTGATATTAACTTGATCCTGATTCTTTTCTATCGTCACAAAAACACGTGTATTCTCCAATGCATACTTTGCCACATTCGACAATAAATTTTCAAAGATACGCACTGTTTTATTGCCATCCAGAAGACAAATGACAGGCTCCTGTGGTTTACGTATAACGGATGACAATCCCTTTTTCTCTAACATTGTTTCATTTTCCACTACTACTTGTTCCACCAGGGAAACAATATCTACATTCTGTGTTTCTAAATTGATGTTTCCGGAATTTGCTTTGGAAACTTCAAAGAGATCTTCAATCAATTTACTTAATCGATCGGTATATTGATTTAGGCGAACCAGATATTCTTCTTTATCTTCTGTACTTAACTGTGGATCATTTAATAATTCAAGATAATTCTTTATTCCCGTTAAAGGCGTTTTTAAATCATGAGACACATTAGTGATCAGTTCTGTTCGTAAGTTTTGTGAACGCACTCTTTCTTTGACAGCTTCTTCAAAGTCTTCCTGTACCGTATCTAGTTTTTCCTGCAGGGATGGCAAAATAGAAGTTTGATATTGCTCATCCACTTTAAAATCACCCTGTGCAATTCGATCTAAACGCACCAACAATTTATCGTATTCTTTGACGATACGTTGTGCCTGATGTAAAAGGAAAATATAGGACACCACACCATAGATCAACACAAACAGCCATCTCCAGAATAAAGCACATAGAAACATCAGGGCTGTATTTAATAAAACACCTTTTAGAATCAAGTTTTTAATTTTTTGATCTAAATCATAATTTGAAAGATCCTTGATGCCCGCATATAGTTCGACGATGCGATTGCCTATCCATGTATCTTCTTTTAAGAAACGCACGAAACCGGAACATAAAGAGTATTTTACATAGTAAATATCAATACCGATAAAAAATAAAGATAAAAAGAACAAACTGAAATTGATGACATTGACCCATACTCCGGCAGCCGGAAGGCCATAGCGTACCATGGCCGGTAATAGAATATCGTTAATGGTCACTCCCATAATATAAATACAAATCGAAACAATCAAAATGGTCAGTGTGCCGAAAAAGAAAATATTAAATTCCGCTTTCCAGGAAAGAATCGTTTTCAATAACTGTGTCTTTGCCAATGTCTTCCAGGAAACAAGGAATAAATATACGCCGACAATAAAAGCACTTATCACAAAGGCCAACAGAACAAATGGTACCCATACCGAATCATTGTACACAGAGGTATAGACCAGTCCTCCGGCTTTCATTTCCTTGGGAATAAATAAGGTCACTTTTAAATTCGTGGGAGGATTTAATTTCACATCTTGATCTGAATCATTCATCAACTCGGAAACAATGCCATTTAAAGTATAAAAATTATAGAGCGATAAAAAACTGAAGTCTGTCACATCCATATTTCCGGACTGTTTTAAATTGCCATTTTCATCATAAGTCAGTTCTCCATAGAACAAAGCATTTTTTGAATTGGTATCTTCACTAAAATGATTGCTTAAGACCTGATCTTTCCATTCTATACGATACGCAAAGTTTTCATCGTTATCCAAGAGATACACGGACTCACGAATGGAATTTTGTGACGCATCATCTACACTTTGTTCCAATATCGCATCTGAAGACTCAATGAATCGATACGAAGGATCCATCTGTTGCATCTTTCCTAAGATCAGCCACTCAATCGATTCTTTCAATTCATAATTGACCTCATCAAAATCGGTTACCGAACTAAACTGGATTTGTGGATACAAGAAGATCACAACGGCCGAACAAACAGCACAAAGCAGCAGGAACCCACTTAAACACAAGTTTTGTACTCGTTTCATGGTTCCATCCTTTCAATCTTGTAGCCAATGCCCCAAACGACTTTGATATAAACCGGCTTCTTTGGATTGGCTTCGATCTTTTCACGCAGCTTTCGAATATGCACCATGATTGTTTCAGTATTGATCGCATCTTCCTGCCATATCGTTTCATAGATTTGTTCTGCGGAATAAACACGTCCCGGATTTTTCATCAAAAGCTCTAAGATGGAAAACTCTTTCGGTGTTAAATGAACGATGCGATTTTCCACTTTGACTTCTTTTGTCAGTGTATTTAATTCCAGATCACCGACCACATAACAATCTTTATTCTCATAATGATTTTCTTTTAGACTTAAAATTTGTTCATACCTTCTTAACTGTGCACGAACACGGGCAATCAACTCCAAAGAGGTAAACGGTTTGGTGATATAATCATCCGCACCGATATTCAATCCGTTGATCTTATCAATATCTTCACTTTTCGCACTCAAAAACAAAATAGGAAAATCATACTTTTCTCGAACCTTCATGACCATCGTAATGCCATCCATCACCGGCATCATAATATCCACGATGGCCAAATGTACCGGTTCTCTTTCTATGATTTCCAAAGCCGCTTTGCCATTGGGCGCATCGAGTACACGATAGCCCTGATTCTTCATATAAATACAGATAGCCTTGCGAATACCTGTCTCATCTTCAACTACTAATACGGTATGTTCCATACATTTCCCCTTCTAAAATAATCCTGCAACCCACTGCAGTAAAAACGTTAAACCTTGACTATATAATAATAACCCGAATGGTTTACACAACAAGATAATCATCATAAACTTTTTATACGACATTTTGGTCAAACCGGCAATCATACATAAAATATCATCCGGAAAGCCGGGCACAAAAATCGCAAACGCAAAGAAGATCTCAAACTTCTTTCCTTTATCCAGCCATCCGATATATTTCTGAACCGTCTTTTGATCACACACTTTTTCCATAAATGGTCTGCCATATTGTTTGATCAGCCAAAAGGCGATCAAAGATCCTATACATAATCCAATATAATTATAAACAAAACCAAATACACTGCCAAAGCTGACTACGCCAATCGCACTGGTGATTCCTCCGGGGATCACTGGAATAACGGTTTGAAAGATCTGCAGTGTCATAAACAAGAAAGGAGCGGCAAAGCCTGATTTTGATAATAAAAACTGCAGCTTTTGCGGATCCAATAAATAGCCCTGTGTCCCCAGGAAAACTAAAAACATCACACAGGCAATCGTTCCGGCTATCGTTAGAGTTGATATCCATTTTTGACTGGCATTCATACAGATCCCTCCATCCATACATAGAATAAAAGAGAAATGTAAAAAACCAGTGTTGAAAATCCTTAAGTTTTTCTAAAGAAAAAGGAATCCGTGGATTCCTAATACTGATTTAACAATTTTTGTATGAGAATCAATGCTTCCTCTTTTGGATAATACAAATCCGCATCCATAGATTCAAAATAATCTTTAAATGATGAAAGAAAATTCGGATTCTCCAAGGTCAATACGATCACATTGCCATCACTGCTCATAAACTGAATATATCCCAAGCTGTCAGACAAGTACACTTTTAAACCATTGCTCAATTCCCCAAGGTCCTCTCGTAACAAGCGCAAATCATAGATGTAAGCATATTTTAAGAACTGTTGCACAACCTTTTTACGATCTGCCTTATCTAAAGGACGATAAAAATCGGTTGAAAATTCATCAAATACACCTTTTTCCAAGAATCGCCGAATTCCATTTAAGCTGCAGAAATGAAGCGGATGAATCTGTTCATGGCGATGAATCAAGTTCTGAATATATGTCGTAAAAGCACTGATAAAATATTCTTTTTGGGCCATGTCGTCTAATAAATACTTGTGAATATCAATTTTTTGAATAAACGGTACAAGACAAGGCACCAGCTGAAATAAAATCTCCGAGTCGCTTTTACAAGACATGATCTTCTGATTTAAGGCTAACTGGCTAGTCAGATCCTGAATTGGAACAAGCAGTGGTGTTGTCTTTTCATACAGTGCATCAAAAATTTGATTCAAATAGTTCACCGTTTCACTATCCTTATACAACAAGCCGTTTTGATAATCTCCAGATAAGGAAAGTGCGTATTGCGAAGTCACGATCATATAAGGAAACGGTGGAAATGCGGAATGCGAAAAATCCGTCCCATAGTAATAGGCCGTTTCATAACGAACACCGCGATTGGCAAACTGCGCATACAGTGAAATGATCTGACTGAGCGATTGAAAGTTATGATCATCTCGAATTTCCAAGATACTGTCATATTTAGAAAAAGATAAAATATGACGCAAAACCGTTTTCCCCTGAATCAAAGGAAACATATTAGAAAATCCGGGAAGCTGTGGCGTTCCTAAGAATTTGATCATGCCCTTACCATTTTCATTTTCCTTTGTCACTAAATGATAAATCAAATACTCCAAAGATTGTCGGGTTCCGGAAAAAGGAACTACTTCTTTATCCTGTATTTGAAAATCACTTTTTTGAAAGCCCGGCATTTCAATTTTTAAAGGCTGCGCATGAAAAGAAGACAAAAACAAATACACATTCTTTCTTCGATAATATCTCTCCGGACTGACCAGGGAAATCGAGTAAAGTTCTAAAAGTTCACTTGTTTCATAAGGAGAAAGCTCCAGATATTTTCCCATGTGCTTTACCAGATCTTTCGAAGGGGCATTGCGCTGTCCTTGTATGATCTTATGCAAAGAAGAGCGGTCGATCGACAAATATTTGGCCATCTGATATTTATTCACTTTCTTTGTCGTAACATAGCTTTCTAACATTTCTGAAAACTCTGACATAAAAACCCTCTCTACGTGGCAAACTTATAACTTTTTTATTACAACAATCCTTGCCACACTCTATACCAAATGAAAGAGCAAAACATGTTTGCTCTATTGTTCCTTTAATTCAAATAAGATATCTCGAAGCTGCGCAGCTCGTTCGAAATCCAAAGTACGTGCTGCTTCCCGCATTTCTTTCTCGATATTCTCCAACATAACTTCTTTTTGTTTGACCGGCATTTTCTTTTTCTTTAAATACCGAGCCGCCATCTCTTTGGTTTCCTTGCTTCGAACCACATCATGAATTGGCTTGATGATCGTTTTAGGAACGATGCCATGTTCTTCATTGTAGGCCATTTGAATGCTTCGGCGACGTTTTGTCTCCTCAATGGCATACGCCATGCTTTCGGTGATATGATCTCCATACATGATGACTTTTCCCTGAGCATTTCGAGCCGCACGACCGATGATCTGAATCAATGAACGCTTGCTTCGTAAAAAGCCTTCTTTGTCCGCATCCAGGATCGCAATCAAAGAAACTTCCGGAATATCCAATCCTTCTCGAAGCAGGTTGATTCCTACCAGTACATCGTATTTTCCCTGACGAAGATCATGAATGATTTCGGTACGTTCAATGGTCTTCACTTCATGATGCAGCCAGGCAACCTTGAGATCCATTTCTTTTAAGTACGCCGTTAAGTCCTCTGCCATACGCACTGTCAGTGTTGTCACCAAAGCTCTTTCCCCTCTGGCAACTCTCTCTTTGATCTCATCCACCAAGTCATCGATCTGTCCTTCAATCGGACGAACCTCGACTTCAGGATCCAATAAACCGGTTGGACGTATGATCTGTTCGATTACCTCGTTATGTGTCTGTTCCAATTCCCAGTCACCCGGTGTAGCAGAAACAAAGATGGCCTGATCAATCAGTTGTTCAAATTCAGGAAAGCGTAAAGGACGGTTATCCAAAGCACTTGGTAAACGGAATCCATATTCCACCAATACTTCTTTACGCGCTCTGTCGCCATTGTACATTCCGCGAATCTGTGGTAAAGACACGTGGCTTTCATCAACGATCAGTAAAAAGTCCTTAGGAAAATAATCAAATAATGTATAAGGTCTCTCGCCCGGTTTTCGACCATCAATATGACGGGAATAGTTTTCGATTCCCGGACAAACACCAAACTCACGTAACGCCTCTATATCATAACGACAACGCTGTTCCAAGCGCTCTTTTTCCAGTGGTTTTCCCGCCTTTTCAAAATAATCCAGGCGTTCCTCCAGTTCCTCTTCAATCGTCTTGGCAGCTCGTTCCATGATATCCATGCTGGTGGCATAGCCATTTGCCGGATAAATATTGTAAACAGAATATGCCTGTCGTACTTTACCGGTTACGGGATCGACTTCACAAATTCTTTCAACTTCATCATCAAACATCTCAATGCGAATTAAATACGTATCAGTATGTCCCGGTGTGATCTCTATGACATCCCCTCGTACACGAAACGTTCCACGAAGCGGATCACTGTCATTGCGTTTGTATTGTTGCGAAACTAAATCACTCATCAACTCTTTACGAGAGATTTCCTGTCCCACCCGCAAAGTAAAGATCATATCCCGATACTGATCCGGATTACTGGCACCGTAAATAGAGGCCACACTGGCCACGATAATCGTATCTCTTCTTGATAATACTGAATTAACAGCCGCCATTCGCAGCATATCCAATTCTTCATTGGTCTTGGTATTTTTATCAATATACGTATCCGTTTTCGGCAAATACGCTTCCGGTTGGTAATAATCAAAATAAGAAACAAAATATTCTACGCGATTATGTGGAAAGAACTCTTTAAATTCCGAATACAACTGCCCGGCTAATGTTTTATTGTGTGCAAAAACCAATGTTGGCCGATTCACCGCCGCAATCACATTCGAGACAGTGAATGTCTTCCCGGTACCTGTAGCCCCTAAAAGAACCTGATATTTTTTATGCTCGTTTAAACCTTTAACCAATGCTTCGATTGCTTTAGGCTGATCTCCACTTGGTTTATAGTCTGATACTAATTCAAATTTGTCCATATAAGATATTATAGGAAATAAATTATAGCCATTCAAGAACTATGATTGCACAAGTTTCTATACGTTCACAAAACAATTTTATTTTTATACAATCTATAGGCAAAGTGTGTTAAAATGAGGATGAAAGAAGGTGAACTTATGTAGACACGCGAAGAGCTAAAACAAAATGCTAAAAATACGTTGCGCGATAAATACTGGACAATCTTAGGTGTTTCTGTATTAGCCGGTATTCTTCAAGGATCATTTTTTACCATCATTACAGAATTGGTCAATCCAACTCATACTTATTTAACTGTTTTGGGAAATTATGCCATTGATGTAAATGGTTTGATTCGACTTTGGATCATCGTCACAGTGATATCGTTTTTATATTCCATATTCCTGGGACATACGATCCTTATTGGAGCCTATAAATACTTTATTCTTTCCATAAAGGAAAATCCTTCTACTTCCACTTTATTTGATTTTTTCAAGACCTCCTATTGGAACATTGTCAAAGTCATGTTCTTCTATCAGATAAAGATCGTTTTATGGACTTTATGTTTTATCGTGCCCGGCATTATTAAAGCGTATGAATATTGCATGGTTCCTTATATTCTTGCCGAACATCCAAAGATGGAATCGACAGAAGTTTTTGAACGATCCCGAATGCTAACGCAAAATAATAAAATGAATATCTTTGTTTTGGAAATTTCTTTTATCGGATGGCTCTTTTTGGGAATGATGTGCTGCGGAATCGGTGTAATCTTTGTCAGTCCATATATTGATATCACCATGACGCATTTATATCTGAAGCTCAAAGAAATTCATGGAATCGATCAACCGGAACTTCCGCCAATTCCTGAAATACTGTAAGTATAATTCTGAATATTATTTGATAAAAAATTTAATCTATAATCAAACAGGAAGAAGGAATCGCCATGGCAGACAAGGTTATCAAGTATATGAGCCAGGAATGGATTGATCAACTTAATGAAGAATTCGAACAGTTGAGTATCAATGACAGTATTCGAATGGAAAATGCACGAATCAAATGGGCCCGTGAAGAAGGACAAAAAGAATTAATCCAGACCTTACAGGGAATGTCTGCCGAAGAACGCAATGCATTTTTGAAAAAGCCAATTGAAGAAATCCAAGACACATTGAAAACTAAACCACAATAAAAGCAGGGTGACCTGCTTTTATTGTGATTCTATTATAATGTCTCAAACCATGTGCGAATCTGTTGTTTATCCCTAGTTTTCATTAACGCCAACATCAACAAAATACGCGCTTTATGTGGTGAAAATGTAAAGGCTGGTATCGTATCCCGCTCCGGATCAAAAAAGCTGGAATCAAATACGATGCCCTGCGCAACCCGACTGGAACGAACGATTACGTGCTCTTTAGCTAGTTTATGAAAGTATTCTTTCCATGCCGAACCATAATTACCACTGCCACTTCCAGCTGTTACGATTCCCTCGTATTCTTTTGCCATAAAATCTAAAATTTTTAGATCGGCATCACAATGCCAATATACGATTCCCACCTTGGGAAGTTTTTGAATTTCCATATCCGAAAATGGTGAAGTTAAAGTATGTGGCCTTTGACTCTGGCTTAGAAAATATACCTGATCATCTCGCATATAGCCTAACGAACCAAAGTGTCCGATTTCAAACGCATCTGTTTTATAGCTGTTGGATTTGCGAATATCTCTTCCTGAATAAATGGTATCGGAAAACACGGCCAAAACACCGGCGCCTTTTGCTTGATCGCTGGCTGCCAAGGCAACTGCCTGGTATAAATTCATCGGTCCATCGGCACTGGCTGCTGTGGCAGGTCGCATTGAACCTGTCAAAACCACCGGCATATGTGTATGAATCGTCAAATTCAGGAAAAAAGCTGTTTCCTCCAAAGTATCTGTTCCATGTGTTACGACAACACCGTCAACTTGAGGATCTTTATCACATTGATGAATTAAGTTTCTGAGTTCGATCCATCGGCTTTCATTCATATCATTACTGTCCACATTACAAAGCTGAATCGTTTGAATATGGGCTAAATTCTGAATGGCCGGTACACTGGCCAAAATATCAGACACTTTAAATTTCCCAGCTGCATAATCCGCGGATTTGCCTGCTTCTCCACTTCCCGCAATCGTCCCTCCGGTTGCGATGATCACTATATTTTTCATCTACATCCACTCTTTCATTTCACGCTACAATATATCATATTTATCTTTTAAATTGTATGGCTTGCTGATGAATATGGTATGATAAAAATATGCTTTACTATGTTGATCCGTTAAAAAAAGAAAATATTGAACAAAACTGCCCTTCTTTTTATGATATCCATATTTTTGATACCTTAGACAGTACGAATACCTGGCTTCAAGAACATAGCAAACTACCGGAAGGCACCGTAATACTGGCTGATGAACAAACACAGGGAAGAGGACGAAATGGAAGAAGTTTTCATTCGCCTAAAGGATCCGGAATCTATTGTTCTTTACTTTTAAACCCTCGGGAAAACCTTTTGGATGTACTGGAATGTACAGCAATGGCAGCAGTTGCCTGTATCAAAGCCATTGAAGAACAATATAACTTAGCTTGTTCCATCAAGTGGCTGAATGATATTTTGTTGGATCAAAAAAAACTGGCTGGTATTCTCTGTGAAGGAAAACTGTATCAAAACCACATGGAATATCTGATCATCGGCATTGGCATCAACGTCCATTCTTTTATTCGTCCCAAGGAACTGGAATCTATTGCGGCATCAATTGAAGATTATACAGCCATAAAAAAACCTCGCAACGAACTTATTGCGAAGTTTCTTACTGCTTTTTACTCTTATTATTCTAAATCCGATGATTTTCGATCTTTATATCGTCAACGTTTGGCATTTGTACAAAAAACGATTCAAGTCATCACTCCACAGGAAACCTATAGTGCCATTTTACTGGGTGTCGATGATCGATGCCGTCTAAAGATCCAAAAAGCAGATGGCTCCATCGATTATTTATCTTCCGGAGAAATCTCAATTCGACTTTGAATCCAGTCATGCAGCTGTTGGGCCAGATCTTCCTGGTCCATTTTTTTATATTCTTCTGGGCGAATCGGTTTTCCGTACTCAATGCCTAACTGTTTTGTCTTATCGCCTTTGATATCAAAACTGTACGATTTCTTTAAAGCGATCGGAACGATCGTAGCTTTGGATAAATATGCCGGCAAAAGAGCACCCGCCTTAAAATCGTGCATGGTATCGCCCATAGAACGAGTTCCTTCCGGAAATACTAACAGATTCTTTCCCTGCTTTAGTTCCCTTGCCGCTTCTCTTAACATATGGACATTGCCTTCCCTGGATTCTCTATCAAAATGGATCGTACCAATATTGCAGGCCCAACGACCAAAGATCGGCATCGTTTCATTTTCTTTTTTCGAGATAAAAGCCAAGTGGACAGGTGAACTGGCCAAGATCAAAGCCGGGTCCAGCGTACCCTGATGATTGGATACAAAATAGATGGTTTCCTGCATCGGCACATTTTCAACACCTTGTACCTGCAATCGATAGCCTAAAACCTTAAGGATCAACGTGCTCCATTTTTCTAAACGAATCTGACTTTCTTCCTGCGTTTTGTTCTGGTAAATCTTTGAACTGATCCAGGAAGCTGGTAAAAACGGTAATGCTTTAACAATCTGTGTTATTCGCACACGGATTCCTCCTTACAGGCAATGGCTACAGCCATCGCAAATGGTCCATCATGGGAAATGGACACTTGAATCTGATAGTCCTGATAATGTATCACATCTTTGGGATCGACTTCGATTTCTGAATACGCTACCGGTATCGGCAATGCTTTGACAATGGCTTCTCTGGCCGCAAAGCGTCCGGCTAAAAACTCTTTCTGTCTTTGTCCATGCAGTTCTTGAAACTGGCTGTATTCTTTAGGACTCAACAAACGTTTGGCAATTCCCTGCACATTTTGAATCCTGTCGATCTGGACCAGATCACAGCCAATCGTTGGCATTAGGCCTCCTGCAGAGCACATAAGATTTCACCGGAAGCTGCTTTTTCGCCATCCACTGTTGCTTCGCAGCTGGCAATACAGATACCACCGATCATGCGTTTAAACTGTACGGTCATCTTTAATACATCACCAGGTACGACCGGTCTTGAAAAACGCATCTTATTGATACCGGCAAATAAAGGAAGTTTTCCTTTGTTGGCCGGATCTTTCAACAACAATACCGCACCGGTCTGTGCCATGGCTTCTACGATCAAAACACCTGGCATTACACTATGTTGCGGATAATGGCCTAAAAACTGCATTTCATTGGCACTTACACATTTGATGCCTACGATCGTTTTGGTTTCTTCATCGATCGATTCAATCTTATCTACCAATAAAAACGGATAGCGATGGGGAATGATCTGTTTGATTTCTTCATTTGACAACATGTTTAGTCCTCCCATTTTTTAAAGATCAAAGAGGCATTATGCCCACCAAAACCTAGAGAATTGCTCATAGCATACCTTATATCTTGTTTTCGTGGAGTGTTGGCCACGATATCCAGATCACATTGTGCATCTGGATTTTGATAGTGGATCGTTGGGGGAATCAGACTATTTTGTAGAGCCTTGATACTGATGATGGCCTCAACGGCACCACTGGCCCCTAATAAGTGTCCGGTATTACTTTTCGTGCTGGACATGGCCAATTGATAAGCGTGTTCTTTAAACGCTGCCTTAACGGCTGCCGTTTCCGTTTTATCATTCAATGGAGTGCTGGTTCCATGCGCATTGATATAGTCGATATTTTCCGGAAGGATTTTGGCATCCTTTATCGCCTGCACCATTGCCTGTGCCCCACCGGATCCATCATCCAATGGGGCTGTAATATGATGAGCATCACAGCTGGCACCATACCCTACGATCTCCGCATAGATCTTTGCCCCTCTGGCTTTGGCATGCTCCAACTCTTCTAAAACCAAAGCACCGGCACCTTCTCCCATGACAAAGCCGCTGCGATCGGCATCAAACGGAATACTGGCACGATTTACATCATCACCGGTATGCAAAGCACGCATCGACTGGAATCCGGCAATGGCCAGTGGTGTAATGGCTGCCTCGCTACCTCCTGTCAACATAACATCCTCATACCCGTCACGAATGCGATGAAAAGCTTCTCCAATCGCATTGCTGGCGGCAGCGCAGGCTGTTACCACACAAGAAGTGGCTCCTTTTAAACCCCAATCAATGGCCACCTGACCGGCTGCCAGATTGGCCAATGACATAGGAATAAAGAAAGGAGATACACGAGACGGACCACGGCCTTCCAAAGTCTTGGATGCCTGTTCGATCGTATCGATGCCTCCGATTCCAGAACCAATCATACAGCCAAAACGCATCGCATCATCCGGATCTTTTTCAAATCCGGCATCGATCATTGCCTGTTTGGAAACAATACGGGCAAACTGCGTAAAACGATCATTGAACTTTAAATCACGTTTGGAGAAATAAGCTTCCATATCCAGGTCTTTGACTTCTCCGGCAAGTTTTACTTTATAATCCGATGTATCAAAATGTGTAATCGGGGCAATCCCGCATACACCTTGTTCAATGCTGTTCCATACGGTATTCACATCATTTCCAATTGGGGAAACAGCGCCCAATCCTGTAATCACTACTCTTCGCATAGGACCCTCCTACATGACCATGCCGCCATCGACATGAATGACCTGACCGGTTACATAGCTAAACGCATCACTGGCCAGTGCTACGCATACATTGGCTACATCTTCCGGTTTTCCAAATGTTTTTAATGGAATTTGTTCCATCATTTTTGTTTTATCTTTCTCTGCCAGTTTGGCTGTCATATCCGTATCGATAAATCCCGGCGCAATCGCATTGACACGAATCTGTCGTAATGCCAGTTCTCTGGCTGCCGATTTTGTCAGACCTATCACACCGGCTTTACTGGATGCATAGTTTGCCTGTCCGGCATTTCCGATCAAACCCACTACACTGGACATATTGATGATCGAACCAGAACGTTGTTTCATCATGATACGTGATACATGTTTGATACAGTTAAACGTTCCTTCCAGATTGACCGCAATGACTTTATGAAAATCTTCTAAACTCATTCGCATCATCAATCCATCTTTATTGATTCCAGAATTGTTGACCAGCACATCAATACGACTAAACTGCTCCATTGCCTGATCGATCATCGCTTTAACTTGTTCATCATTGGATATATCCGCCTGTATCGTAATCGCCTTAACGCCATAGCTTTCGGCTTCCTTTAGTACCGATTGTGCCGCTTCTTTTGAACCATTATAGTTAATGATTACATTATAACCGGCCTGCGCAAATGCCAGGGCAATGGCTTTACCGATTCCTTTTCCGGCCCCTGTGACCAGTGCAGTCTTTTCTACTTGTTCCATGCTTCAACCATTCCTTCCAGATCTTTTACCGTATTGATCGTATAAACCTTTACGCTTCGATCGACTTTTCGCACAAATCCACTTAATGTTTTTCCCGGTCCGATCTCTACAAAGGTATCCACACCATCACGAATCATATTGCGAATCGTCTGTTCAAAGCGTACACTGTGGCAAATCTGTTGTTTCAAGATTTCAATCAGATCTTCGGTAGAGTTTACTGTTTCTTTATCGCCACTGATATTGTGA
The DNA here is from genome assembly GCF_052121255.1 of Faecalicoccus sp. LCP19S3_E2. NCBI lineage: Bacteria > Bacillati > Bacillota > Erysipelotrichia > Erysipelotrichales > Erysipelotrichaceae > Faecalicoccus > Faecalicoccus sp. LCP19S3_E2. Next base: position 259,370 of record NZ_JBQKEP010000001.1, read on the forward strand.
TAGACCGAAAGTTTTGGCAGACTTAACTTGCTTTGTTGTAAGACCCTTTCCAGTTCCAGACTGGCATCCTGCAGTAAAGAACTATGGAAAGCACCACTGACACTTAAAGGCAGTACTCTTCGTGCTCCTTTTTCCATCAACAAAGCTTCTGCCTGCTTTAAGGCTTCCTTTTGTCCGGTTACAACGATCTGTCCCGGGCAGTTATAATTGGCAATTTCTAAAACCAGCCCTTTACTTTGTATCTCCTTACAAACCTCTTCAATCTTTTCTGCCGATAACCCCAAAACAGCCGACATTCCTGTTGTCCCGGCCGGTAAGGCATTAGCCATCAAAATTCCTCTTTGACGAACGATATCAATAGCACTTTGGGCATCCATCGCTCCGGCATAACATAACGCGCTGTATTCACCAAGTGATAAACCGGCGCAAACATCACCCTGAATTCCTTTTGTTTTAATGGCTTCTAAAATCGTTAAAGAAGCCGCTACGATTGAACTTTGGGCATAGGCTGTATCGTTCAAAATTTCCTGTGGTCCTTCAAAACACAACTTTTTGATATCATAATCACATGTAAAGGAATCCATCAGCTCTCGGCTTTCTGGACAATGATCATAAAAATCCTTGGCCATACCGACAATCTGAGATCCCTGTCCCGCAAACAGAAATGCTGTTGTCATAAGTTATCCTTTCCTGCCTGTTTTCAGGCTTTCCATCAATGTATGTACATCTGTCATTTCATTTATTATTTCCGCACTGGTTCCTGTAAAAAACAAACCATTTTCCTGATCTCCCTGTACCGCACGAATCAAAGCTCGTGTTATACAATATGGTGTATCACCAGGATGACAAGGAATCATACAACCTAAACAATTTGTGATTCTTTGATTTGCCTGTTTCTCTGTCTTTTGAACAAAGGCATTGCGAACCGCTCTTCCGGGAAAACCGGCCGGGCTTTTGACATATACGATATCTTCCTTTTTAGCTTGTATGATCATCTGTTTAAAGTTTTCATGGGCATCACATTCTCTGGTAGCGATAAAACGTGTAGCCATTTGTACACCATCCGCTCCCAACTCAATGAAATGTTCAATATCTTCATGAGTGAAAACGCCGCCGGCTACAAAAACCGGAATTTCTTTTTGATATTTTTGACGAAAGACTTCCAGTTCCTGTTGAACATCCTCTAAGATTTCTTCCAGTGACTGAAAAGTGCCTTCCTGTAATTCCTTTAGCTTAAAGCCTAAATGTCCGCCGGCTTTCTGTCCTTCAATGACCACAAAATCCGGTGCTGTGTTATGATGCGAATCCCATCTTCGACAGATCAGGCGACACGCCTTTCCACTGGATACAATAGGCGCCAACAAGACATTACCATTGCTGTATTTGGGCAGATCCAATGGCAATCCAGCGCCGGAAATGATCGCATCAACACCGGCTTCTATAGCTGCCTTGACATAGGTTCCATAATTCTGACTGGCCACCATAATATTGACACCTAACAAACCACGTTCGGTCATCTTAGCTTTCTGAATTTCTCTTTGAAGCGCACGGATGTTGGCCTGAATCGGCTGGGTTTCAAAATCCGGCTCCTGAAAGCCTGGCATAGCGGCAGATATCACACCCATGCCGCCTTCTTTTCGAACAGCCAGAGCTAAGTTAGATAAAGAAACGCCGATTCCCATTCCACCTTGAATGATCGGAACTTCCAAGACCTTATCTTTGATCTTTACCGGTTTTAACATTCTAAGGCCTCAATTTTCTGTTTAAGTTCTTCAAACTGTCTTTTTGAATCCTGCATCATCGCTTCAAAAATGATTGCTAACGGACGAATTTCTTTACATAGACCGGCAACCTGTCCCATCATGACCGAACCGGTTTTCATGTCTCCTTCAAAAACAGCTCTGCGCAAACCACCTAAGGTCAGCTTTTCCATTTCTTCCGGCTTAGCTCCACTTTTTTCCAACTTTAAATACTGACGGCTCATTGAATTCTTTAAAATTCGAACCGGCGTATTTAATGTTCTTCCGGTAACCACGGTATCTGTATCTTTGGCCTTCAAAACCGCATTTTTATAAGCCTCATGAATCGGACATTCCTCACTGGCCAACAAACAAGTTCCTACCTGTACACCAACAGCACCTAAGGATAAAGCGGCATTAAAGCCTCGTCCATCGGCAATACCACCGGCCGCAATGACCGGAATATTGACCGCATCGACAACCTGTGGGATTAATGCCATCGTTGTTTGTTCATTGACATGTCCTCCGGCTTCGGTTCCCTCGGCAATGATGCCATCGGCTCCAGCTCTTTCCATTCGGATTGCCAACGCTACACTGGCTACGACTGGAAAGACTTTGGTTCCACTAGCCTTTAACATTTCCATATATTTTCCGGGATTTCCGGCACCGGTTGTTACGACAGGAACTTTTTTTTCGGCAATCACCTGCATGATCGTATCGGTATCCGGATTCATCAACATCACATTGACTCCAAACGGTTTATCCGTTAATGTCCGAATTTCATCAATACTTTCGGCAACCTGTGCCGCATTCATTGCACCGGTTCCTAAAATACCTAAGGCGCCACTATTGGATACATCGGCTGCAAAGCGAGCTGTCGCAATATTGGCCATAGCTCCCTGAAATATAGGATATGTGATTTGTAACATCTGGTTGATCATCATTGGTGTTTTCCTCCTTCGATATGGATCTTACAGGCGGCCCAGGTAAACCCAGCTCCAAATCCGACCAGTACCAGATCCATGTTTTCTTTGATTTTGTGTTCTTCCCATGCCTGTGCTAACGCAATCGGCACGCTGGCTGCCGAAGTGTTACCAAACTGATCCAGATTGACAAACATCTTCTCCATTGGGAATTTCATTTTCTTACTGACATATTCTAAAATGCGCATATTGGCCTGATGCGGGATCATCAAATCCATCTCTTCTACCGGCTGTCCCTGTAACACTCCATAGATCGCATCGGGCATCGCCTGAATCGCAAAGCGGAAGACTTCACGACCATTCATGGATAAATACGGTTTATCCTGTGCTACATTCTCAAAATCCGGCTGTAAAGATCGTCCGGCACAATAGAGCGCATGTTCTTTATCGCCTTTAGAGCGAGCATAGAAATCCATTGTAGAACCATCCTGCGCTCTTTGTATCAAAACCGCACCGGCTCCATCTCCAAACAATACACACGTATTGCGATCGCTCCAATCTAAGATCTTGGATAGAGTTTCGGCTCCAATGACTAACGCATATCCCTTTTGAAGCATCGAAGCTGCACATTGCAGGGCAAACAAGAATCCACTGCAGGCGGCATTGATGTCAAAGGCCATGACCGGTTTATCATTTAACCCTAATGCTTCCTGCACAATACAGGCAACCGAAGGGGTTACGTTATCCGGTGTACAGGTTGCCACGATGATCATGGAAATCTGTGAGGTATTGATTTGCGCATTCTGTATAGCTTTTTGCGCCGCACGTATAGCTAAGTCACTGGTATTCTCTGTTTCAGAGATATAGCGAGAAGCAATACCGGTACGAGTTTGGATCCATTCATCACTGGTATCCACCGCTTTTTTTAAAGCTTCATTTTCTATTTTTGAAGAGGCTCTGGCATAGCCACATCCTACTATTTTGACATTTTCCATGCGCCATCTCCTAAACGTCTAAACTTTTCATAGCGTGCATCCACTAAAGCACGCACCTTGGTATGCAGTGTTTCTTCCAGTGCCTGACGAAGCATCTGATCCATCTTTTCAGCCACACCATGAATATCGGTAGCAGCTCCTCCGAATGGTTCTGGAACAATGGCATCGATGACCTTTCTTTCCAAAAGATCTGCACTTGTCATCTTCATGACATCACAGGCTTCTTTTACACGCGATCCATCCTTCCACAAAATCGAGGCAAAGCCTTCCGGTGAAAGAACCGAATAAACTGCATATTCCAACATAAAGATCTTATCTGCGACACTTAACGCAAGTGCACCGCCACTGCCACCTTCAGAAAGCACGAAACAGATCACAGGCGTTTGTATAGAGGAAAAAGTGTATAAACATTCAGCAATAGCCTGTGCCTGTCCTTTTTCTTCGGCTTCCTTGCCCGGATAGGCACCAGGCGTGTCGACAAATGTGATGACAGGGCGGTGAAACTTCTCCGCCTGTTTCGCCAGGCGAAGAGCCTTGCGGTAGCCCTCGGGTTGTGGCATTCCAAAATGCTGGCGAAGATTTTCCTCCACCGTTTTCCCTTTGGACTGTGCAAGTATCGTAACCGGGATGCCATGGAATCGGGCAATCCCTGCCAACATGGCCGGATCATCTAAGCTCCTTCTATCACCATGCAGCTCCATAAAATCATCAAACAACAATTCTATATAATCCTGGGCTTTCGGGCGGTCAGGACGCCGCGCTAATTCCACATGATCCCAGGGGGTTAATATGGTTTCCTGTTCCAGCTTACGAATTTGTTTCTGGTACTGGTGCCAGGTATCAATATCTTTTTCATCCAATGCCATCTGACGGGCTTTGATCTCACTGATTTGTTTTTGTGCTTCCTTTAAATTCATGATGCACTCCTTCCGGAATGAAATCCCAGCAACATTCCCAATTCCTGCTTCATCTTTTCACGAGGTACGATACGATCGATAAACCCCTTCTCCAAGACAAACTCAGCTGTCTGAAAATTTTCCGGCAGCTTTTCATGGATCGTATCTTCGATAACACGCTTGCCCGCAAACCCAACCAGGGCATAAGGCTCACTTAAAATGATATCGCCTAACATCGCAAAGCTGGCACTGACACCGCCGGTGGTCGGATGGGTCAACACGGTAATGGATAGTAAACCGGCATCGCTGTGTTTCTTTAAAGCGGCTGATGTTTTAGCCATTTGCACCAGCGAAAGAATCCCTTCCTGCATACGCGCTCCACCACTGGTACAAAAGATGATGACCGGCACTTTCTTTTTGATGGCCAGTTCAATGGCACGTGTGATTTTTTCACCAACAGCAGCGGACATACTTCCCATAAAGAAATTGGAATCCATGACTGCCAACACACACGGATGTCCCTGAATCTTTCCGATTCCGGTAATCACAGCTTCCCGCATACCCGTTTGATGTTGCATACGTTCCAACTTTTCCTGATAGCCGGGGAAATGATCGGGATCCATACTGATCATTTTCGCTTCCGTTTCTTTAAAAGTATTCTCATCGACAACCTGACGAATCCGTTCACGAGCCGATATCTTAAAAGGATGATGACAAACTGGACAGACATATTGATCCTGAATCAGATCCATTGTCGCAATAGAAGCATGACAATGCGAACAGGTCATAAAAACATGATCCGGAATCTCTTTGGCCTTGGGCTGTGGCTTTTTACGCCACTGATGAAAGATATCCAGACGTTTTTTCCGTTCCTTAAATAAACTGTCCATTTTCCTTCAACCTTTCTAATAAGATCGGGGCATAGCCAATATTATGACTGCCTTCGATAAATTCCTTCTGGTATAATGCCAGATAATTAAACTCAATATTTGTTTTTACACCAACGATGATCGTTTCTTCCAAAGCCGCCCGCATCTTTTTGATACACTCTAAACGAGTAGGGGCAAACACGATCAGCTTTAAGATCATCGAATCATAATACGGTGAAATCACGCTGCCATTATAAACAGCTGTATCCACACGAACACCAAAGCCGCCCGGTGTATGCATAAAGTGAATCGGGCCGGGATTCGGTGCAAAATCATGAGCTACATCCTCGGCATTGATACGGCATTCCATCGCATAACCGTTGCAGTGAACATCTTCCTGTTGGATCGTCAGTTTTTGACCGGCGGCCACACGAATCTGCCATTTGATAAGATCGATACCGGTAATGGCTTCCGTTACCGGATGCTCGACCTGAATTCGTGTGTTCATCTCCATAAAGTAGAAACGTCCCTGAGAGTCCATCAAAAACTCCATGGTTCCCACAGAATCATAACCAATCGACTTTGCGGCGTTTACGGCACTTTGTAGAAGGCGTTGACGATTTTCTTCCTTTAAGATGGAACAAGGTGCTTCCTCAATTATTTTTTGATTTTTTCGCTGGAACGAACAATCTCTTTCATACAGGTGAATCACATGACCATAATGATCGCCTAACAGCTGTACTTCGATATGTTTAGGATTTTGTACATACCGTTCCATATACACTTCATCGTTTTCAAAACAAGCTTTAGCTTCCTGTTTGGCTTCGATAAACGCATTTTCCAGCTCATCTTCCTGATAAACGATACGCATACCACGTCCGCCACCGCCATGTCTGGCCTTGATAATGACCGGATACCCGATGGAATCGGCCATGGATCTAGCCTGTTTTAAGCTTGTCAATGAATCCTCACAGCCTTCAACGACCGGTACACCAGCTTCCTTCATCCGTTTTCGAGCCTGTGTTTTATCTCCCATCAAATCAATCAAGCGTGGACTGGGACCGACAAAGATCATGTCACATTCCTGAACCAAACGAGCAAATTTGGCATTCTCGCTTAAAAAGCCATAACCGGGATGAATCGCATCACAACCCGTTGAACAAGCCGCCTGTAAGATCATATGCATATTCAGGTAGCTTTCTTTAGCCATGGCAGGACCGATACAAACCGCCTGATCGGCTAACTGTACCGCCAATGACTCTTTATCGGCACTGGAATACACCACGACGGTTTCAATGCCCATTTCCTTACAGGCACGAAGGATACGAACCGCAATCTCTCCTCGATTGGCGATCAGTAAACGGCGGATCATTCCATATCTCCTAATACGATCAAGGCTTGATCAAATTCCACCATCGCTCCATCTTCTACCAGAACTTCTTTGACGGTTCCCTCTTTATCCGACTGAATCTCATTCATGGTCTTCATGGCTTCGACCAGACAAATCACATCACCAACATGAACGAGATCTCCTACCTGTACATAAGGTTTATCTTTAGGCGATTTTGCCCGATAGAACGTTCCTACCAATGGCGAATTGACCGTAATCTTTTCTTCAGGTTTGACTTTCTCCACCTCTTTTGGCATCGGGGTGTGCACAATTTGTGTCACCGGTGCATTCATAGAAGGTGTAGCCGGTTTTTCCAAACGAATCTTCAGATTTCCTTCTTCCAGTTCCATATGAGAAAGTCCACTAGCTTCAAAGATTTCAATGATTTCTCTGATCTGATTTGTTTCCATATCCATCGCTCCTTACTGAAAATGAGCCAAGTTTGCTTAGCTCATTGATTGTTTATTAACTTACTTCTTTTTTGCTTCAATGATATCCATAACATCCTGAACTGTTTCCAATTTAGCCAGTTCTTCATCTTCAATACGGATATCGAATTCATTTTCCAGTTCCAATGCCAATTCAACAGCGGCCAAAGAATCAATTCCTAAATCATCATTTAATTTTGCTTCCGGATTGATCTCTTCTTCATCTACATTGATCGCATCTACCAATACTTTTTTAATTTCTTCAAACATAACTTTTTCCTCCTATTTGTTTTGACATTCAAAACATCTAACGAAGGTATTATAGTTACTTTGACTTTCAAAGTAAATAGTTTGATATTCAAAATTTATGATTTTTTACGAAAAAATAAAATACGGAAACCCTTTTAGTCTCCGTATTTCCCCGATTTCATAAGATATGTAATATTTTTAAAGCCTTTAAAATTCCATCTTTCTGCACAACATCAGTGACATGATCGGCCACCTCTTTCACTAAATTTGATGCATTCCCCATGGCAATACCACAGCCTACCATCTTCAACATCGGTATATCATTTTCTCCATCTCCAAAGGCAATAGCCTCTTCATTGGAAATATGATAAGCATCCAGTACTCTTTGAATACCAATTTGTTTTCCACCTTGTTTTGGAATGATGTCGGCAGCCATCGAACTCCATCGCACCGCTTTACTGTTCTTTGTACCTTTAAACAAAATCTCCTCTTCTTCTTTAGATACCGGTATCACCATTTGAAATATTTTTTCTTTTGCATGATCTTTAAAATTATTCAACAAAGGATAGTCTGGTCTGGTATTTTTTAAATATCTGGCCAATCTTTCGTCATAAAGATTGCATCCGAAGAAATTTAATCCTGCCAATCCTACACCTTTATTCATAGCATGAGCATTCTCTATGATTTTTTGTACTTCATCATTTTGAAGGCAATTTTCATAAATAATTTTATTTTCTACTACACAATATTGCCCATTAAAATTAATATAACCATCAAGCGATATAGGAAGTTCCGGCATCCTTAATGTAGACCTTCCTGTTGCGATAACAATTTTGATTCCTTTTTCCCTTAATTGGAACAAAGCCTGTATGGTACTTTCTGACATATGAGGGTTGCCCATTTCCAATAAAGTACCATCAATATCAAAAAAAGCTACACGAATCATAAACTTTGTATCATTTTTGATAATGACTCTTTGGATTGAAACTTCTCTAACAAGTTGCGGATATCAAGTATATCTTTTTCTGAAAGAAATACCTGTAAATCTTGATATACTGATTCCAGTTCCTCGTTTTCTTCGCAAACCGCATAATCCATAGCCGCAACCGCAATCAGTTTCATCCACGTGATATCTTCTGCTTGTTGGGTAGCCATGCGCATAGGCGATAAAATTCTTTCATTCGCTCCCAACTTTCTTTTCGCCTGTCTGGCATTTCGATAAATCGTATCAATGATTTCCTCATTTTGAAACTTATCAATAGCACGCTGTGTAAAAGCCAATTGTTCTTCCTCAGAAATCGCATAAACGTGAGCAATGACCCTGCTTACGACTGGTTTGATTTTTTCTATTACATAAGCAATATCTGAATCGTTAGCAGCCTTTCCATATATTTCATATCCTTTATACCATCCTAAATACGATACAATTGCACTCATGAAGTTATATGTATAAATTTTTCTTTGGATTAAATCCGCAAATTTTCTTTCTAACGGCATGCGTCTGACAGATACTGTTAATCCTTCGACTGAAACATCAATCGGTAAATCTTGTATGTTTTCACATAAAAGATCTAGTGAATCTTTATTGGGACGAAGTGTCGTACAAAAAATGATTCCTTCTGTAATACATGCGTTTAGCTTTGCGGCAACAAGATCTTTTTTAACATTCACCCCATTTTCACAGCATATGATCTGCATTGGTGTTTTTCGTTCTTTTTCAACCTCCCTAAACAAAGGAATTAATTCTGCCAAATGACTGGAAAAAACACTTGTACAAATCACATCTGCATTTCTAATGGCCTCTACCGCTTCTCCTGAAGTAGATGCGAAAGCTTTGAACGCATCGATTTTTCTAGTTGGTGCTGTATTACCAAAATAGCGAATTGAATATTCTTTCTTTTGATTTAAAGATTTGATCAATTCTTCATCCTTATCAATAAAAGTGATTGTATATTCATCATCTTGAAGAATTGGAGCAATGAAACCTCGACCTGTTTGCCCAGCACCGATAATTACTGCATTTTTCATAATAGTTAAACTCCTTTAGAATAAGCAAGCCTGCATTCCGCAGGCTCGTTTTTATCCTTTACTTTTTCCTCCGGAAACCGGAATGGTAATACCCGTAATATAGCTTGCATGATCAGAAACCAGATAACAGATCAAGTCTGCAACTTCTGATAGATGACCCGGCCTTCCTAACGGAATGGACTTCTTGTAGTTTTTAAAGAATTCTTCCGGCTTTGTATCTACGCTCCAGCCACGTCCATAGGCTTGTGCCCGATATTTTTCGTCATTATTCGCTGGTGTTCTATCCAAAATATCCGGTGCTACCCCAACAACACGGATATTGTAAGGGCCTAATTCTTTAGCCCATGAAATTGTAAAGGCATGAATCGCAGCTTTTGTTGCGGAATAACAACTATGCCCTCTGGATCCCATTAAGCCTGCACAAGATGACATATTGATAATAACGCCTGATTTCTTTTTAAAGAATATACGAGTAACAGCCTGTGATACGATAAACGTTCCTTTTTCATTGATACTAACCATGAAGTCGAAATCTTTTTCATTTAGCTCATATTGTGGCTGTTCTCCATAGTAATCAACCAAAATTCGAGGTCGTGTTACCCCTGCATTGTTGACAAGCACATCAACTGTACCAAATGTATCAACAACCTGCTGTACTGCTTTTTCCACAGCTTCTTTATCGCGAATATCAAGTTTAACGAAAATTGTATTTTCATCCAAAGATTCTTCTTTTGGGTCTGCCATATCAAAAATTGCGACTTTGGCTCCACATCCTTTTAAATCTTTGACGATAGCTTCACCAATACCCATAGCTCCACCGGTTACGATTGCAACCTTACCATCTAAACTGATCCATTTTTCATTATCCATAACGATGCCTCCTAAACAATTCCAAAGAATGACAATACTACCGAGATCACCAGAATCGAAATCAGAATACGTACATATTTCGGTCCGGCTTTCTTAATATAGAAATACACACCAAATACAACTAACAATGGCAATACATTCGGGAAGATTCCATCCAATACAGACTGTAAAGTTTGTTCTTCTCCAACAGCATTAGTCCAGGAAATAGCGGTTGATAGTTTAACGTAAGTACTGGAAAGTACACCCATCATAAACAGACCTAGTACACTGGCCATCTGAATATATTGATTTAGCTTTCCTGATTTCAGGATTGACACAACCGATTTTTGTCCTTGTACATATCCTCTTGTCACTAAAATATAGGCAAAGATCGAAATTGCAACAGCCCAAATTACTAATGGGCCAATACCGGCAATCCAAGATCCAGCCGATGCAATTGGAATAAACATCGACAACAATAATGGACGAAGCATACCATGGTTAACCGTATCTCCGATACCGGCCAACGGTCCCATCAGACCAACTTTTAAGTTAGAGATCATTTCCGAAGAAGCTTCCAATTCTTCAGCCGGTGCTCCTTCATGAAGCATCGTAGCTCGTTCTTCTTCCAATGCGCATGTAATACCAAAGATCAATGATCCCCAAGTAGCTTCAGAGTTATAGAACATCAAATGACGATTTAACGCTTTGATGTATTCATCATGATCATCACCATATAGTTTCTTTAAGATATCATTCATCCCAAAGGAGAATGCCGGTGCTGTCAAACGTTCAAAACCTGAACTGACTTCTGCACAAGTGTAATACTTGGCCCAACCACGAACGACGTCTTTCTTTGTTAATGTATGTTGACTCATATTAGAAATCCCCCTCTTCGCCTTCATCATCTTCTACGGCAGCGGTAGCCAATGATCCTTCTTGTGCTCTAGGCGCAAACTGTGACTGCAAGAATGCGATACAGATACCAATTACGGCCAATCCGATTGTATTGATACCAGAGAATGCATATACCGCGAAACCTAAGATAAAGTAAGGAATCAGTTCCTTCTTACCAATTACCATAATCGTTACCGCAAATCCAAGAGCTGGCAACAAACCACCGGCAACAGTTAAACCATTTGTAGCCCATGCCGGAATTGCTTCCAGGAAAGCTGCCACAGCATCTGTACCAAACATCAAAGCTAATGTTGTAGGAATGATTCTTAAAGGAAGTGAACACCATAGAGGATACCAAAACTCATTACGTCCCATACCTTTGGTATCGCCCTTGGCTGCTGCCAAATCTGCTCTATGTACAAAATAAGAATGATAAGTACGTTTGATATTATCAATCAATACACCTAACAGTCCTACCGGAACTGCCAATGTGGTTGCAACTTCTGGTTCCAAACCGGCAGCCAGTGCCAACGGAATCGCTATACAGGAAGCCAGAGCTTCATCAGAAGGTAAAGTACCTCCTGGTGCAATGGCACCCAAGTAAATCAGCTGTAAAGATGCGGCAATCTTCATCGCATCTTCTAAGTTTCCCATGATCAATCCAATAGGAACTGCCAATACTAACGGTTGTCTTGTCAGATGCAGCCAACCATACCAAAGTTTGTTCGTTGCGAACCAATATAAGATTCCAAACGTTAAAGCTAATCCAAAACTCATATTCTCTCCTCCTGCTTATTTCCTAACTTCTTTTAACGCTTCTTCCAAAGTAATAAGCGGATCTTTTGGTGTTACTTGTAAAGTGACTTTTATGCCTCTATTATTCAATTCTTCCAACATGTCAGCTTCTTTCTGACTTAATGAAATTTCATTGGAGATCATTACTTTATCCGTTCCACTTCCCAGTCCGCCAATCTGAAGACTTTCTACAGGGAATCCTGCATCAATTGCTTTCTTCGCATTCTCTACAGATTTAAACAAAACCAGAAGATCCAAGTTGTTGTAAGCACCTTTTTCAACACCGGCAACTGCTTTCTTAATTGATTTGATCGCAATCTTAATACCCGGAGGCGCTGCCATCAAGAAAACTTGTGCCAAAAATTTATCCGATGCTAATTTATCATCAATAATCAATATCGCATTTGCGGATACTTGCTGGATCCAGGTTGTCACCACTTGTCCGTGCATCAATCTGAAATCCACACGTGCCAATTTAATACCTGCCATTCTCTCACCCTCTCTGTATCTTTTCCGGTGTGCTAACCGACTTTTGACCGGTTTCCAATGCACCCTTTACAATTTCATCCAATGATTTTCCTGATCCTCTGGATAACACCACATCAATCAACATGGGCAGATTTACTCCACAGACAATATCAATTTTCTGCTGTAGAGAAATCATCATCGCTACATTGCATGGTGTTCCACCAAACAGATCACAAAGAATCAATTTTTTTCCTTCCTTTTTTTGTACCGGTTCTTTTACCTTTTCATAAAAATCTTCAATCGACATACCCGGCAACAAAGAGAAAGCCTGAATATTATCAATCTTTCCTGTGATCAGCTCGGCACTTTTAATCAGTTCTTCTCCGAACCGACCATGATTGAAGATGAAAATAGAAAGTTGTTCTTCCATCTGAATTCTCCTTTCGACTGATTCATAGCGCTTTGAATTTCATCCTCAGTATAGCATTCAGAATTTATGTTTTTTCTTGAAGATTTGCACCGTGATTGGTGCAATTCAAAACTTCTTTTTTTGTATTTTTTTGCACTATTTTAGTGCAACTTTGTAAAAGAAAATTGCCTATCTCTTTGCACTAAGAATGGTGCAAAGAAATCAAAAAAAAAAGAATCTCAGTTCATATATACTTAAAAAGGAAAGGAGACTCTATAACAGATGATGACAAAAAGACAATATGAAATCCTTGAGCATTTGTTACATCACGAAGGTGAATTTTATTCTTCTAAAACTCTTGCGGATTTATTTGGTATCAGCGTACGCACAATCAAAACAGACATGAAAGCAATCAAACAATTCAGTGCAAAACAAAACACCTTTGAATTGCAGACTCTCCCTTCAAAAGGCACACGTGTAGTGACAGAAAATTCTGAACAAGCCTATATGACTATTGAATCTTCTAAAAAACAAATGAATCAAGCTATTAAAAAACAGCAGGGTGACCGTACACTCACTCTGATTCAACTTTTATTAGATTCTACCGGTTATGTATCGAAATACACATTATTTGAAAAACTATATATCAGTGAATCTACATTATATAAAAGCATTCATGAAGTTCGTGAAAAGCTAAAAAAATATAAGTTATCTCTAGTATATAAAACAAACTACGGATATAAGATTGAGGGACGAGAAATTGATAAACGGCTCTGCATGATACAAAACGATATGATTTATGATAATTTAAGTCCCTATGCAATTTCCGAAAACTTAGGAAGGATCTACAATATTGTAGCGGATGCCTTTATTCGTTTTAAATATCAGATTAATGAGCAATCGCTACAAAACATCACAACCCATGTCGCCCTTGCCGTGCATCGTGTAAAACATGGAAACGTTGTGGAAATGCAGGAAGATCAAGATATCATGGATCGAATCGAATATAAGATCAGCGAAAATATCTTGAACCATTTTTTACCAATTTATAATATCAGCGTTACTTCTTTCCAAAATGAAACTATTTTATTAACGCAAACCATCCTTGGAAAAGGTCGATATTGGCAAGATAACGAATTACGCTCAGACATCAACGAATTTATCAATCAGGCCTTTATCCTGATTCACCAAAAATTCAGCGTAAACTATGAAACGGATGAAACCATGAAACTATATTTGGCTCTTCATCTGATCCCTATGTTTTATCGCATACGTTCTCGAACACAGTTAGAAAATGAAATGGCTCCTGAAATTCGCCAAACATTTCCTCTTGCTTATGATATTGCGATTTACTTCTCCATTTTATTATCTAAACATTTTGATTTAGATGTTTCACAAGATGAAGTTTCATTTTTGGCATTGTATTTTAACTACGGTTTGGAAAAGTTAAATTTAGTCAATTTTAATAAGAGAGTTCTGATTTTAACGACACTGCGAAAGTCTGAAACAGTTCTTTTGCGCCATAGAATTTTAAGCTGGTTCCCTAACCAGATTTCAGAAGTCACTTTTGCCGACTCAAACTCTGATGATTACGATATTGAAAACTACGATGCGATTTTTTCGACCGATGATGATATGGATAAGTACAAAGGCGGAATCACAAAGATCAATATTTTTCCAGATGAAAAAGACTTTGACCGCATCAATTTGGCAATCAATGGTTATACCAGCATCAAGAGCATTCTGGATAAATTTGATAAAGATTGTTTCTTTTCTGGTTCTTTATCATCCAAATCACAAGTTTTGAAACAACTTTGTGACAACGCCTCTAAAAAGTATGAACTTCCGGATCACTTCATGGAAACAATTGAAGCCAGAGAAGATATTTCTCCTACATATTTTGGAAACCATATTGCGGTACCACATCCCTTAACTCCATTGTCCAAAGATACTTTTGTTTCGGTTGCGATATTAGATAAACCGATACGCTGGGATGCATCACATATGGTTCAGCTGATTATGTTGGTATCTGTTGAAAAAAACAATCCAAAAGCTTTTCAGATTTGGCATTATCTTTCTAATTTAGTACGAAATGATGACACATTAGATATGATATTGAAGAATCCAACCTATGAAGCCTTTATTCAATCTTTGACAACTTCTTTAAAAGACGCGTTCTAATTATACGAGGAGAATAGATATGATTTATTTAGTTACAGGGTTTCTTCTATTTATTTTTGTCATTTTATTTATACTCTTTTCTTATAGACAAAAAAAGAAGCTTTTTACATATTTAAAAGAAAAAAATTTTATAAAAATGGACCAACTATTAAATAATTCAATCAATCGAATATTCATCGATAAATATACAAAAGAATATGTATTATTGAATCGATATAGAATAGAACAAAACAAGCAAGGCGTTCAAAATCAATTGAATACACTCTTACAAATGCCGCTAAATGAGGCACGATCAAACGAAATTATTCATATTGCCTTTAATTATTATTTAGAACAAAAAGATAAAGGCCACTGTTTAGAAATCTTAGAAAAAATGGATTCAAACAACCCTATGTATGCAGAAGCTAAAATGATCTACGATATTTTTCTTGATCATAAAGCTAACTATATTGAGCCATTAAAACAACAGGCTTTACAGTATCAAAATGAAAAGCAGGCATCCATATATACACTCATTGCTCAACAATATGAAAATATTCATGATTTAGAACAAGCGCATCATTATCATTCATTGGCAAAACAAGCATTACATCATTAAAAAAATATCACTTATGCTAAAGACTTTTCTATATTGGTAAAAAGGCAGGACAAAATCATTATCTTCAATCCTGCCTTTTTTAGTTTGACTATCTGGATTCTAAAATCCTTTTAATATCTTCAATTGGTTTTTGTATTGCATTTGAGATTTCTTCCACTGACATTGTCTGTGACAGAGTTTTAATTACATTACATTCGCCTTGATGTATTCCTTGTTCAATCCCCTGATTGATCATTCTTCTTTGATAACTGCCCAGTTCATGAGTGACTTCAACTCTTTCTTCCATGTCTTTTAACTCCTCCTTCTGTCCACACATCTCCGATAACATTTTCATCGTCCTTCTCTTTATGATCTTGTTTTTGAATTTGGTCATTAAATATTCCCATTTGTCCTGATAACTGTATTTTAGTCCCCATGCAAAGAAATTTAAATCCATATTATCAAATTCGATCTCATTCTGGGCACACCCAAACACATGCAGCTTATAGTCGCTGATCCATGGTTCGATCTCTTTGGATAGCTGAACACATTCATACAGACTTCTGTACTGTTTCCATTCCTCTTTCCCTGTATAGAACACCACACTGATGATCGGCGGTAGTTTTTCTCTGTGTCTGTGATTCTCTTTGAATTTCTTTAAGTACAGTTCTGCCTGGTATTCCATCATGCGAAAGACCATGGAAAAATCCACAACGGACTGACTTTCGTTGTGATAGAGGGCAAAGATCTCATCCCCTGTCTGATAGACCTGTACGATATCGCGTATTCTTTCCTTGAAGCTGTCACTGATCGTAGAAAGATTGATTTCTTTTAAATGATGAGAGGAAAGGATTTTCTTTCCATGGTAGATCACACCATTGATAAAGCTTGCGAATACTTCTTTATCTTCAAATAATTTCTTCGTAATACTGTCTTTATTTACACTTCATCTCCTTTGTTATATGCTTTTTGAAGATCTTCTGTATTTTATATACATATAAAAATTCAAAGTTCAGACTTTTTTTTGAAAAATTTTTTATTTTTTATATTTTCATTGAAATTTAAGAAAGTATTTAACAATTTGTCCTTAATATTTTCGATAGGATAATATGTTCAATACATATTATGATTAAAAAAGGTTCAATCACACTTATATATGATTGAGCCTTAATGAGATATATCATGAAAAAGAAAGTAAATTATCCTGTTTAATAAATATGTAAACTTTTAATCATTTTTAAAAGAAAAGTATCTTATACTCTAAATTTAGCAATCAATCAAATAACTATTCCTCTTACCATTCATATCGAGCAGACTCTGCCGCTTCGAAAGAATCAATAATTGTATCACTACTTAGTTTTCTTTGACGAAACGCTTTATTATTTTTTAATATAGTCGCATAAATAATATCGAATACTAAAGATATCATGGGAGAATTTGAAATTACTAATGGGTTTTTGGCAGTCATTGATCCAGGTATCAAAATCTTAACATCTATCAGGTCACTTAATTTAGGATTATCATTTTCAGATATTAAAACAGTTTTTACATTTTTCGTCCTAATTTTATCTAAAAAAGGTAAAACACCCTTGCTTGTGACTGATGGAACAACAGTAATTAATAAAGAATCCGAGTTCATATATTCTATAGCTAGCTGGGCTTCAAGATGATCTTTAAGTTCTATTACATCTATTCCTAATTGGCGAAGTTTAAAAGAAAATTCTCCTACAACAAATGATGTTGTGTATATAGGATACATAAACACTTTTGAAGCTAATGGAATCAAAGAAGCTACTTCTTCAATATCCTCCTTTTCCAATAAAGCACATGTACTTAAAATCATCTGTTGATAATCATAAGTAATATAATCCAAAAGATTATCTGCATCCACTTCATTTTCTGACATTCTATCCAACTGTGTATTACTTTGCGCCAAAGCCATCTTAAATTTATTGAAGCCTTTAAAACCTACTTTTCGACAAAATCGATTTATACTTGCTTCCGATGTATTTATCTTATTTGCTAATTCAGAAATCGAATTAGCAATTACATAGTCTGGATTATTTATAACAAATTGACTGATTTCATATTCGCTGGATGTAAATGAAGATTCAAGTGAAATAATTTTTAAAACAACTGGTGATTTCATAGTTCCTCCATTTCGATACAATCATTATATAATATTTTATACGCAATAAAATATCTTTTCAAAAAGAGAACTCCATCCTCTTGTTTGAGAATGGAGTCCCGGCATTTTTTAAAATAATTTTGTAAATTCCTGATATTCGTCTTCAATATCACTATATGTTATGCTCCCTTCCTTGAGCATAAATACATAATCATAATAGTTTGGCAAATAAGTAAGATGCAATAACTCTTTTGCAAATCCATTTGCCGCAATCTCACTAGCAGATTGTATCTTAGCCTCTCTAGTATAATTTAATATTTTAATAGTTGATATTGAATCTAGTTTTTCGGAAACAATTTCTTTGCTGGAAAACTCAAGAAAATGAAAGCATTCATGAGCAAGTATAATTTCCCACATTTCTTCAAAAGATACTGTGTTGGCTTGTGCAAGTTCTTGAACAGATGGTTTATAAAGAAGAATTTTTATTTTTCCTTCCCTGTCGATCGACGACTGAGCCCTAAACTTAACTTTAAAGAAGTCACCATTCTCTTCTGTATAGTGAACATCTATATTCAGCTGAGTAATAATATCTTTGATACTCATATTTTTAAACTCAGCTGCTCTTTTTTTTCCTTCATCTAATGATTCTTGTATATAATACAAAATTTTTTTCTTTGGAATTTTATTGAATAATAAATCTTGTTTAAGTTGTAAATACCCTAAAAAATCATCTGAATAATCAATCATACCTTTACCTTTTTTATTGATATGCCACTGCAAATATTGTATCTGTATCTGTTAAAGATTCAATTTCCACTTCCATAATCGAAACTAGTTGCTCAATAGTTTGCATTCCAGTTAAATCTAACATCTTTTCTTTATAGAAAAGATAGACTTTGGGAATCGTTGCATTTGCATCTGAATATATTGTATGTTCGTCAACAAATGGTAGAAATGAACTTTCTAATTCTCGCTTTTCAAAGATATGGTAGAATGTGTTACTCCCTTTGAATCGCACAACACCTTCACGATCAATCATACAAACATCCGATTTCTTTTGTTTAAAAATAAATTTCTTTTTAATAGTTTGGGAATGCATTAAATTCCAACGGCCTGTTTGGGCAATAAGTTTTATTGATGAAGAATCTACGCCTAATGCATCAGAAGCCAATTTTATCAATTCTTCTTGGCTAATGATCGAATTTTTCAAATTTTTTTGACGCATCTCCGTAGCTCCTGTTGCGATTGCACGAACTATATTCCGTTGTGAATCAACTTCTATGCTTACTTCTACTGTCTCTTCTTGTGCTCCTGACTGCACAATCTTTTCAATAACATCTAAACGAATCTTTTTGATATCTTCATCTGTAGGATTTGCAATAGAGCGTTCGATTTGCTCACGAACCATAGCCAAAGCTACTCCGATGGTTGAAATATATGGGGCATTCTTAGCTATTTTCCATTTATAGCCTAGCTTTTTAGCAAGCGCCGGAACTACAACTGCACCTGAGCCACCGCCTCCAACCAACATCACAAATCCAGGATCAATTTCATATTCGTTGATTAATTCTTGTACGACTGGCTCTAATTTAGAAATTGCCAAATCAATTACTTTTTGCGCTGCTTCCTCTGCAGATATATGTAAATAATCTCCCAATGCCTTCCATGCGACAATATTACTTTCTTGATTTCCTTGTGCATAATCTCCAGCTGGAACATATCCTAAGAGATTAGCTGCACCTGCTAAAGTATAAGAATACGATGTGCCTTTTTCCCCTGTAATGATTGCATATTCATCTGGATCTCCTTGTCTTGGTGAAATAAAAGATATAAGTGGATCTTTTAAATTCTCTGCATCTGTAAAACACTCATAATCTAGACCCGCAATATGAGCTGATCGCGGACCAACATCACAGATTTCCCCATTTCTAACTCGTATCATAGATCCACCAGCCACTGCTAATGTTCGAACATCAAGGGAACGCAAATATGTTTTATGTCCTCCCACTTGTGCATACTTGATCATTACTTTTCCATTTTTAATGACTGAGATATCAACAGATGTCCCTCCGACCTCAAAGAAAATTCCATCCGAAACTTTTTCATACATTAGAGCTCCGGCAACACCAGCTGCTAGACCAGAAAGCATCGTTAAAATTGGACGTTGACGAACTTCATTAATGCTCATAACTCCACCATCCGCCCTCATAATCATTAAATTGGACTTAATTTTAGTATCTTGTACTGCTTTTTCTGTCATATCTGCTGTCTGCATCATTTTCGGAATCAATGAGGCATTTACCACAGCAGTTCGAGTTCGCATTTTTAATCCATAAAGTTGTGAAATTTCATGTCCTCCTGTTGAGAACATACCCAGCTCCTGCGCCTTTTTTATAACTTTGTTCTCGTTTTCCGGATCATCTACTGAATATGCTTCGGATGCAACAATTACCTCACAATCAGCATCTTTTAATTTACTGATTATTTCCCCCAACATCTCGTCATTTATTTCTGAAGAATCAATAAATTCATGAGTAGATGTTAAATATTTTCCAGGTGCTAATTCAATATGTTCAATGGATGTTTCTTTTTTTGCAGAACGAGCATCCATTCCTGTTCCCATGCCGATTATACCTACTTTTGCTACATCGCCTTCTAATAATGCATTTGTGGCTTGTGTTGTCCCATGGGCAATAAAACTAACATCTTCAGGAAGTATATTATTTTCAGACAATAACTTCTGAATGATTGTTACAATACCTTTTGCTACACCATCCTTATGTGTAGTAGGAATTTTCATCTTCGCAATAACATCATATGTCTCATTATCTATAGCTACAGCATCTGTAAAAGTTCCTCCTACATCAATGCCAATTCTAACTTTCTTTCCCACTTTTAACACCTCAAATTTCTAGTATAGGAAAAATGACGATATAATTAATCCAATCAGCGTTGAAACTGAAATCCATAAAATAGTCTTCTTTAAAATTTCATTCACATCTGTTTTCGTGAAATCTGCAATCCATACATTATGTGAATTTGTTGGATCACACACTGCTTGTACATTTGAATCTAGACGAAGTGCTACCATTGCAGCAACAGGATTCATACCACTTGCAACTAATAATGATATTATCCCCGATCCTAATCCCCAAACATTTAGAGGTCCTCGATAAATAGCTAATGGTGACAATAAGCCAAAAATCAGGACAAACATTAATTGATTTTTAGGAATCGCTAAGGAAATAGCCGGTGACAAGATAGCAGATACCTCGCTGGACATTACAGCATTTAGTAACATTCCGATACCAATCATTAATCCCATTGCACCTGCAACATCTTGAATTCCTTCAACAAATGCAGATGAAACAACATGAATTGGATTTTTTGGAGTAGATAATACCAAAGCAACTACTATCCCAATTAGTATGGATGCAATTAAAGGTACCTTAAACGCAAAAACTAATGCCACCGGAACAATCGGTGAAATTAATGCAATTGCTCGAACCTGTTGTCCATTTCTTGCATTATTAGGCATAGCCCAAGCTTTACTTGTTTTTCCTTGAAACTGGATATAATAAATAATCATAATTACAGATACGATAATTAAAGGAAGTCCAACCATCCAAGAATAACCTGTCACGACATCTAAATCCAACTTTAAAACATCTAAATAAACTGCAAGTGTATTCACAGAGAATGTTACCCCAATGGCACTAGATAATAATAGAATAATTCCACTAATCATAGGAGACAATCCTGCAGAAATCATAATTGGAATAATAATTGTTCCAACCAAAATCACCATTCCTAATCCGTTACTAGCCGCAAAAATTACTGAACATACTGCCAAAAACACAAGTGCTATTGGCAATGCTTTGTCTCCAGCCAACTCGGCAGCTTTTTTTATAATAGTCTCTGTAACTCCAACTTTTGAAAGAACTTTCCCAAAAATCGCACCAAATACTAAACCTGAAATAGCCGTTGACATTCTCATTGAACCTGCTTCTAATACATCTTTTACAATCGTAAATTTTTCAGGATCAGAAGACATAAATGTTACACCCGCTATAAAAGATATAGCTATTGCCATTACTGGTAAAGCAATAATAGTTGGTAGCTTTCTTGCCATCATCAGACCTACCATTATAAAAAACACCAATAAAATTCCTATTAACTGGATAGTTTCCATATTTTCTCCCTCTTATTTTTTCTCAATATAACTACCTTGCGCAATCAAAAGATTTTGAAGGTTTTTAATGTCTATTTTATTAACAGATTGATTTGTTTGTATTGCTAATGCAGCAGCAGTACCAGCTGCTTGCCCCAATGCTGTCATTGTTGGCGTTGTACGGATTGCTGCCTGTGCCTCAAAAGAGGCGGAGACACACCTTCCGGTCACAATCAAATTTTGAATTTCTTTTGTGATCATAATTTCATATGGAATTGAATAATAACTATCAAAAGTCGAACGATCGAATTTTGCTTCTTTGCTCTCTTCTTGTTTATTTACGTGTACAGACAGTGTTCCTTCTCCTTTAGGATTATGAATATCTATCGGATAGCCAGAATGAGCTATGACTGAGTTAAATCTTTTTTGTTCCAATAGATCCTCACCTGTTAACTTATAAACTCCTTGAATCTGTCTCGATCCTCTTACACCCACACTAGGACCAGTATAAGCAATCTTAGAGTTTTCAAAACCTGGAACGTATTTTATAAGAAACTTGTATAACTCTTCACATTGTTTACGTCCTATGATTTCTGCATTCGTCAATCCTAGAGCTGAGGCACCGTTTTCATTAATAATCCTAGTCGTATTGATAATATATTCACCTGGTGTACTGGTTTCAAAGAATAATACATCTTCTCGAGGTATTGTTATCTCTCCTAATTCCTTCGCCCTTTTGAACTCTTCTTCAAAGCCTACAAATGATAATGCTTCTACTTTTTTCATCACTTCTATATCTCTGTTTAGCCTTGGAAATTTCTTTGGATTCTGTAAAACTGTTTTCTTCAATTTACTTGTATCAACTCCATATACTTTCATATTCATTGTTAACGGTTGAGTTGCATTATCTGATTCTCTACCTAATGTAAATGGAATACCGGCCTCAACAGCTAAGTCACCGTCTCCTGTCGCATCAATAAAGATTTTTGCATTTATAGTAGATATGCCATCCTTATTTACAATATCAATCGATTTAATTGTATTCCCGTTTTTATTTATACCGATAATATAGGTGTGATATAAGAGCGTAACATTACTGTCTATAGCCATTTCATCTAAAACTATTTTTAATCCTTCCGCAGAAAAAGGCGTCACATAAGAAATATAATGAGTAGAGTCATAAACATGCCCAGGCGAATACCCTCTTTCTTTTAACCTTTTTACGATTTCTTCTCCAATACCTTGAATAACTTGTTTTTCTCCTGCAAAAAAAGTCATCATAGGTCCTACACCATTTGCAGTTAACGTGCCTCCTAAATATCCGTTCTGATCAATCAACAGAACACTCATATCATTGCGAGCAGCTGCAATTGCTGCACAAGTACCCGACATTCCTCCACCAGCAACAATAACATCATATTCTTTTTTTATCACATTCTTCTTCTTGATATATTGTAGAGACTCATCTGACGGTCAATACAATATCCTTTCTCCTTTCATTACATGATTCAAATTTTAAGCGCTTACATAGTAAGTATATCAATATGTCAGTTTATGTCAATATAATTGACATTTTAAAATCAAATTTATTTTGAAATTCTTTTTATACTTAACTTTACAATTGATTTTATGATTATTTCTTGTCTTTATATGTGTAAAGTTTTGACAAAAAAACTGCCTTGCGGCAGTTTATGCTCCTCTCTTTTGATCCGAATATTCATCGCTGAAATATTCTAAGATATTTTCCAATGCCTCGTTTAAGACTTCATTTTCTTCCAAACCTAGATCACCAATAGCTTTATCGATCATATTCGCATGGAATTCATCATGAATCTTTAGTACATCCAACGCTTTAGGTGTATTTCTTAATCGGACAATTCTACGATCATTTTCATCACGATAACGTTCTACATAACCCTTCTTTTCCAAACGAGAAACATTGGTTGTCAAAGTCCCTGATGTCACCATTAAACTTCTGGCTAAATGGCTCATCGTATTGGAACTAGCTCTTTGAATTCTTTCCAGAATATGAACTTCTGTAATCGACAGCTCTACACCCTTTTGTTTCAGGTTATTGGCTTCAATATATAGAATATAATTAAACAATCCAACTAAAAGCTCATTCAATGTATGGCGTGTTTTCTGTTTTCTTTCTTGTTTTTCTTCTTGTGTCATTGGTATCAAAATACCTTGTTTTGAAAGACAAGTCAAGCACGGAATTCAAAAAGAACCTGTTTGTTTCAACAGGTCCCATTTTATAGTTCTTGTTTAAGCCAATATGCATAAGCTCCAGCCATACCAGCCTGGTTTTGTAGAGTTGCGAATTTCAGAGTTGTATTCCTATACATCTCTTCGTTCAAAAATTTCTGCATATATTTTTGCATAATAGGCTCTAAATACTCTTTTTGAGCCATAATTCCCCCACCAAGAACCACTACCTGAGGATTGAATAAACAAACACAGTTACTGATGCCTTGTATGATGTTTCTACAAAGTACATCAATAGCCTCTACGCACATTAAATCACCCTGCTTGGCTCTTTCAAAGATGATTTTACCGTTCAGTCCTTTTTGAGATGTCTTTTCCTCTACATAATGCACCAAAGCTGTCGTGCTACCTGTATTTTCAAAATGCTTTCCATTCAGCCACATATACCCAATTTCTCCGGCACTACCACTATAACCATGATATACTTGCTCATCAATGATCAATGCTCCACCTACACCTGTGCCGATTGTTAACATCAGCGCACTTTGTGCTCCCTGAGCTGCTCCAAAAACTGCTTCTCCTAACGCTGCAGCATTTACATCATTTTCCATCCAGCATGGAATGCCAAATACACGCTCATAATAGGCTTTTAATCCCATTCCTGTATATTCCGGAATGTTTTCATTTGCATAAATGATTGAACCTTTCTGCGCATCCACCATACCTGCAGTCGAAATAGCAATTCCTTTGATTTCGTAAGTCTTTTGATTTTCCTGAATGATTGATTCTACTTTTTTTAAAATACCCGGCCCCTTGATAACCTTGGCATCTGTATCTACTTCGCCACGTTCTACAAATGTTAATTCACCCTTTTTTTCATCTATAAGTCCATATTTTATAGATGTTCCTCCAATATCAAATGTTATGATCATAAATTTATTCTTCCTTCATTTCATTAAGCAGCCTCAAAAATTCTGAGGCATTTTTTGACTCTACAAGCTTATCAACATTTTCTTCATCCATCAATACATTTGCTAATTCACTGATTAACTCAAGGTGACTATCAGCATCTACTGCTGCTAATGTGATTACCAAAGAAACAGGATCAAATTTTTCACTTCCAAAAGGTACAGGAGGATTTAATGTTGTAAAATGCACAGATAACTGATTTACTCCACATTCTGGTCTAGCATGTGCTAAAGCTACGTGATTGCCTAATACGATATACGGTCCAATCTTATGTACAGTTTCAATCATTGCATCAATATAACTGTTTTCTATTTTTTTTGTTTCCAGCAAATACTGTGCTGATTTTCGTATGGCATCTTCCCAATCTGTTGCATGAACTCCAATACTTATATTTTCTTCTGAAATCTTTTCCAGCATCTGTTTATCCTCCCTTTATTCTTTTTTTAAAAAATATGATTCAATTTCGCTCAAATCTATATCCTTTAAAGAGTTAACCATTTTATAATAGCCAGTAAACGGACTATCTTTTGTAATCATGTTAGGAACGATCAAACACGGCATAGAAGCTCTTTGCGCCGCAATAAGCCCATTCAAAGAATCTTCAATAGCCAGACATTCCTCCGGCTTACAATCCAATAATTCAGCTGCTTTAAGGAAAATATCAGGCGCCGGCTTTATATTCTCGCTTAATTCAGCAGTCGAAAAAGCATCAAAATAGTCCAATAAGCCTAACCTTTTTAACTGTGTAACAGGCTTTTTTCGCGTTGCCGAAGTTGCAATTGCTAATTTTAACCCCTCTGATTTGGCCCGTATGATCAACTCTTTAACACCTTCCATCGCCGGAAGGCGATTGGTTCTTTCAATATATTCCTGTGTTGCTTCTTTTTCAAATTCTTCAATAGGAACATGATCTCCCAATTCTTTTTTAATAAATCGAAACAGGTTCTGACTGTTGGCTCCCACGCACACTAAATAATCATTGACTTTCAAGTCATAATCATATGTTTTTTTTAGCCATTCTTTGTATATATAATACCATTCTGCTTCTGTATCTACAATGACACCGTCAAAATCAAAAACAAGTGCTTTTAACATATTTTCCCTGCTTTCTTCAATGAAAGGCAAGAATCCAAAACCGGAGGATCCTTGCCTTTTGTTTATTTATTTCTTGATGAAACGATATTATTCACCAGTTCGTCATATTCCGGTGCATTCAGATAGTCTTCAATAGAAATAATTTTGATATCCGGCTGTTTTTCGTGAGCTACATCTTTTAATGAAACATGCGTTACGATAATATCTGCATCCTCTCTAGGAAGATCCATGACACGGGCATGTTCGACACCAATATCAGTTATACCAGCTTTCTTCAACTTTTTCGCGATAACGCTGGCTCCCATAGCTGAAGACCCCAATCCGGCATCACATACATAAAGAACCTTTTTTATAGCACTATAATCAACCTCTTGTTCCTTATCTTCAAAGACAGAAGAGATTCTAGATTTCTTACCTTTCAAAGATTCCATTGTCTTAGCTGCTTCTTTTAAGCTCTTGTTAACTTCCGCTTCATCTACATCTTTAGAGCCTTTTAAAATAATAGAAGCTACAATACCACTGGCAGCAGCCGAGGCAAGAACAGCTAATAAGATTTTTAACTGATCGCCGGCAGCAGACATCATCATGATTGTGATGATACTTCCTGGTGAACTAACACCTACTAATCCTACTCCAAATAACGTAAACAGGAATGTTCCTACGATACCTCCGGCAATAGCCGCAATAACCAATACCGGTTTCATCAAAATAAATGGGAAATAAATCTCATGAATACCACCAAAGAAATGAATCACCGTGGCTCCATATGCATTTGCTTTGGAATTTCCTTTTCCAAACAGACAGTAGGCTAACAGAATTCCCAAACCTGGTCCTGGATTGGATTCCAATAAGAACAATACAGATTTACCCAATTCATCCAACTGAGTAGTTCCTAATGGTGTCAAAATCCCCTGACCAATCGCATTATTTAAGAATAACACTTTAGCCGGTTCAATAAAGATTGCTGTCAAAGGCAACAGATTATTGTTTTCCAAAGCTGACACACCAGCTGCAAAGAAACCGGAAAGTGATGTAATGGCTGGCGCTAATACGACACAACCAAATACCGCAATAATGGCACCCAGAATTGCAACTGTCAAGTTCCCAATCAATAACTCAAATCCAACAGGAATGTGTGGTTCAATCACACCATCCACTTTTTTCAATATCCATGCTGCAATTGGAGAAATGATCATTGCTCCTAACAACATCGTAATATTCGCACCAATAACAACTCCCATAGTAGTAAAGGCTCCTATAACAGCTCCTTTTTCTCCATAGACCATCTTCCCTCCGGCAACACCGATCAGTACCGGAAGAAGATAAGTCAATACAGGAGCTACAAAACCTTTTAATGTATCATTCGCAAGCCAAATTCCTAAAGCTGTTAAGATACCCCATCCCATAAAGGCACCCAGGTTAGGAAGCACCATGGCACTTAACTTACCACCTAGACGCTGCGCTTTCACACGCAACGAGACATTGTTTGACATATACTCTCCCTTCTTGTTAGTTATAATTCAACTTCTTTACCTTCTTTGATTGATCTTTCAATTGCATCAACTACACGCAATGCATCATAAGACTGTTTAGGTGTAATAATTGATTTTGTGTTAGAAGCTACATTATTAACAAAAGCCATAACTTCTTCGGCTAAATCTCCACAAACTTCACCATTGACATAATACCAGTGACGGCTATCCGGATATTCGATTCCTTTTTCGGATACAAAACGTACACCGTAATCACAAGAATCAACGTAAGCAACACCCTTTGTTCCCACTAATTCAACTTTATCATCAATGATTGTTGGGGAATTTTCCGGCAATGTCCAACAAGCTTCCATGCATGCAACCGTACCATTTTCATAGGTTACGATGGCATAAATAACATCATTCATGCCATTTTCTTTCAACAATACACTACGGTTCTTAGCAAACACTTTTACTGGCTGACATCCAATCCACCAGTTCAGATAATCAATATCATGAATCATTACGTGCATGCTCAAATCACTAGCTCCGATATAACGTCTTGGACCAATAATTGGTGAGTTTCTACGCACATAACAGTGGATGATATCACCTAATTCTCCGCTATCTAAACGTTCCTTGATCATCGCAAAACGTGGATCAAATCGCAACAAGAAACCTGTTGTAAACACTTTGTCATAGTCTTTTGTGATTTCATACAAAGCTTTTCCATCTTCTAATTCTTTCGCTAATGGTTTTTCCAAAAGAATATGCTTATTTGCTTTTACCGCAAGCTCCACAGCTTCTCTATGTAAATTGTCTGGCAATACAATACTTACAGCTTCAATACTATTGTCTGCTAAAAGATCTTTATAATCCTTATATAAAGCAACACCAGGGAATTCAGTTTTCAACTGCTCTCTTCTTGTATCATTAAATTCACAAAGCGCAACCAGTTCTACCTGTGGCAACTTCTGATAAATCTGCGCATGGTAGGTTCCCATCTGTCCTACTCCGATAACTCCTACTTTAATTGTACTCAACGTAATTCCTCCTCTTTGCAAAATATGCATCTTTCGTTAGATTGAAAGGCCTTTCATTTTCTGATTCCATTCTATTCTGTTTAATGTTTAAATAAAAGACAAGCATTTACCGTTTGAAATGGCAGTAGTTTATAATATATTCTATTCTAAAATTGCCATTTGAGTTGGCAATGACTTATAATGCTATCTTTTTTCACAAAAGTTATAATAAATATGGATGATTAGGAGGTGTGTCCGTGTTTTCTTATAATCGCTTACAAGAAATTTTTACTTTCCTCGCTTCTCAAAAAGGACCCCTTTCCCCTGAAGAGCTAGCTAGAAAATTTCAGATTTCCAAGAGAACTTTACGCAATGACATCCGCATCCTCAACGAAGAACTGGCACCATGGAATGCTAAGATTTTGACGAAAAGAGGGAATGGTTATATTTTGGAAATTCCCGAAGATTCATTGATCCTATTGCAGAATGATACAACGCCAGATGGAAGTTTAGATTCTGTAGATAAAAGAATTAATCACATTATCATCTATATGCTTTACTCAGATGATTTCAAAACACAAGACGATCTTGCCAATGAAGTATTTGTAAGCATCAATACGATTATTAGCTATCTAAAGACTGTACGTTTGATTCTTCAAAAATATGATTTAACCCTCAAAAATAAGCCCAATGTAGGTTACAAAATTGAAGGTTCTGAAATGAATAAGCGAAATTGCATCATAGATTTGGTCACATCCAATTACAATGCTTATGTATCTAAGTTTTCAAATGAGCAGCAGGCGCTTCTAAAAGATTTAGAATTTGAGCAGATCCAAGAGCTGGTCACAGATTTCAACAAGAAAAACGGCATGCACTTTTCAGACTACAATCTTAGAAACCTGATTCTTCATATTGCCTTATCCGTATCAAGAATTCAGGCAGATCAAAATATGGAGAGCCATGACTTTTCTGTAGATAGTCAGACTCAAAACCTTCTTTCGCCATTGATTGAATGTATAGAATCAACATTTCATACTCGTTTTAGCGAAAGCGAAAAAAACTACATTTATTCGCATTATATATCCAATACCAATGAGCTTTTAAACAACCATGCGAATATTGATTATGTACATCAAATTGTTTCTAGTATCATCAACATGATCTATGAGCTTTATCATTTTGATTTAAGATCTGACTATATTTTGGAAAGAGATTTAAACCATCATCTTCAGTCTATACTCAATACACATTATCTAGATTTACATAAGAAGAATCCTTTATTGAATACGATCAAAAATAACTATATTCTTTCTTATGAAGTTACTGAAACGGTAATTAAACAAGTTTTTAAGAATGAACCTTTTGATCTCAGCGATGATGAAATCGGGTACATTTCCCTTCATATCGGTGCAGCCATTGAACGATATTTTGATTTAAGGAATTCAAAACATAAAAAAGTAATGATTCTCTATGATAATGGCTATGCAACTGGAAGCTTTTTATCCGCCAAAATCAGCAAATTGTTCTCAAATAATATTGATATCATCAAGGTGGCTCCTTCCAATGAATTGGAAGATATGGATTTAGAATCAGTGGACTGCATAATCTCTACGGTTCCCTTATCTAATACAAAGATTCCATGCGTAACTGTTGAAATGCCCTTATTAAGAAAAGATATTGAGAATATCACTCGCGCTCTTACTATGAGCAATATGCATCCTGTAGATCAAATTCAAAACTTTTTTGATTCTAAATTATTTGTTCACACACGTGTCCACAATAAAAAAGAAATTATTCATATACTCTGTGAACTTCTTCGAAATGCCGGATATGTAGATGAACGTTTTGAAAAAAGTGTATTTGAAAGAGAGAACAAGGTTTCTACAGTAATGGATGGAGTCATTGCAATTCCCCATCCTTTGGAAATGTGTTCGCTTAAAAGTAAGATAGCTATAGGAATATTGGATGAACCTATTCATTGGTCTGGTAAAGATACAGCACAAATTATTTTAATGTTAGGGTTATCCGATGAATCTAAAAAAGATATTGAAAAGCTCTACGATACCTTTGTAGAAATGATGCACAACCCACAACTTCAGAGTTTATTATTGAAAACTGAAAATCTAAATGATTTTTTACAAATCTTAAAAGATCACATTTCATTAGATAACTTTTAAGGACTCAAGCAGTCCTTTTTTTCATTTGTTTTGAAAATCTTTCATTCTTTACATCATGAATCCATTTTCATGGTATCATAATGCAGAGGTGAAACATATGAAAATGACAGTTAATCTTAAAGATCGCTCTTATCCGATCTTAATTGAAAGTGGTGCTCTTTCTCATATAGATACAATACTCGATGTTAATCGAAAACTGGCTTTGATTGCCGACGATGCGATTCCGGAACAATGGATACAAAAGATCAAAGACCAGTGTCCAAACAGCTTTGTGATTCGTTTTCCCCAGGGAGAAGCATCCAAGTGTTTTTCACAATATGAAAATCTATTAAAACAATGTATTGATCATGATATGACAAGAAAAGATGCGATTGTGGCTATCGGTGGTGGTGTGACCGGTGATTTGGCAGGATTTGTGGCCTCCAGTTATATGCGTGGCATCGATTTCTATAATATTCCCACTACTTTATTGGCACAAGTCGATTCCAGTGTAGGCGGTAAGGTAGCCATCGATGTAGCTTCTTATAAAAATATCGTTGGTGCTTTTCATCAGCCAAAAGGTGTAATCATTGATCCGGATGTTCTCTCTACGCTGTCTCAAAGACAAATTCATAATGGACTTGTGGAAGCTTTAAAAACCGGGTTGATTCAAGATGAAAAGCTTGTCGAACTTTTTGAACAAGACACGCTTGATATTCCACAGATCATTGAACGTTCCATCAATGTGAAAAGACAAGTTGTTGAACAAGATGAAAAAGAAAGCGGCTTGCGAAAAATCTTAAATTTTGGGCACACTATTGGTCATGCGATCGAAGGTGCCTATGGGCTCGATACCTATCTGCATGGAGAGTGTGTAGCAATGGGAATGTTGTTCTTTATTGAAGATCAGCCATTAAAAGAGCGTGTTTTATCGATCTATAAACGACTCGATCTGCCTAAAGTTCCCGATTATGACATCGATACTTTAATGAGCTATATTCAACATGACAAAAAAAGCAGTGCGCAAACGGTTAGTATCGTAAAAGTTAGACAGGCTGGAACTTTTGAGATTGAAGAGATGACATACGAACAAATCCGAAACGTATTAGAAAGAGGTCCCTATGAAAAATAGTATCGGAAACAATATCACAATGACGATTTTTGGTGAAAGTCATGGTCCTTATATTGGAGTTACTTTGGATGGATTACCTAGCGGATTTAAAATCAACTTAGATTTTCTTTATGAAGATATGTACAAAAGAAGGGCTATAGGTTTAATTTCTACGCAACGCCATGAAGAGGATCATCCGGAGATTGTATCTGGATTTTTCAATGGTTATACAACGGGTACGCCTTTAACTCTGTTGATTGCCAATAAAGACCAACATTCAAAGGATTATGAAAAGATCAAGGGACGATTGCGCCCCGGCCATGCGGATTATACTGCCTTTGAACGATACAATGGTTATCAGGATTATCGTGGTGGTGGTCATTTTTCAGGTCGGTTGACCGCCTGCATGGTAGCTGCAGGAAATATTTGTAAACAAATCTTAATGGCAAAAGGTGTTCAGATTGGCTCTCACATGGAACAGTTATACAACTTAAAAGACATTCCTTTCAGTTCAGACATCAACGTTTTGAATGAACAAATCCAACAGGTCAATCAAATGAAGTTTGCCGTATTGGATGCAGCCATGGAAGAACCGATGAAAGAAGCTGCTTTACAGGCACAAAAAGAAGGCGATTCAATTGGCGGTATTTTAGAAACAGCCATCACCGGTTATCCGGCAGGAATCGGTGATCCCATCTTTGGAGCCTTGGAAAGCACATTGACACAGATTTTATATTCTATTCCCGCTGTTAAAGGCGTCAGCTTTGGTTTAGGCTTTGGCTTTGCGAATTTAAAAGGAAGTCAGGCAAACGATCCTTTTTATTTCGATGGCCAGATTCGTACAACAACGAACAACAATGCCGGAATCAATGGAGGAATCTCCAACGGAATGCCAATCCTCATTCATACTTGTGTCAAACCAACTTCTTCTATTTATAAAGTACAAGATTCCGTCGATTACTCGACTAAGGAAAATGTAAAGCTGCAGATCGTCGGTCGTCACGATCCTTGCATCATTCATCGCGCCCGTATCGTCGTCGATAACATGTTAAGCTTTGGTTTATTAGATGCATGGATGTCAAAAGCGGCTCTGGCCCCCTTTGAAGGAGAACATCATGAAAGTTAAGATCTATCCTTCCAAAGTTCATGGAACCGTTGCCATTCCCAGCAGTAAGTCCATGGCCCACCGTGCTTTGATCTGTGCCTCTTTGGCCAAAGGGTGCAGCACACTTTCTGGAATCATGCCTTCCAAAGATATTGAAGCTACCATTTCGTGCATGCAGGCATTAGGTGCAAAAATCGAAAAAGTAGAGGACAACTACATCGTTCATGGAAGCAACTTACAAGTACAGGTACAAAACATCCTCTGTGATTGCCACGAATCTGGCTCCACATTGCGTTTTTTGATTCCAGTAGCTTCCTTAACTAACCAAAAAGTGACTTTTATCGGACAAGGACGACTGATGAAACGTCCTATGGATATCTACCAAACTTTATTCGACCAGCAAAATCTTTCCTTTATACAGGAAGAGGATCATATTGAAATTCAGGGTGCATTAAAAGAGAACCACTATACGATTCCAGGCAATGTATCCAGTCAGTTTATCAGCGGGCTTTTATTCACACTTCCCTTACTTCCAAAGGAAAGTACAATAACGATTCAAGAACCGTTTGAATCCAAAAGTTATATAGATTTGACCCTGCAAATGTTAAAGAATTTTGGTATAACGATTCATCAAAAAGGAAATACGTATAGCATTCCCGGCAGTCAGCACTATCAGGCAAAAAATGTTCACGTGGAAGGCGATTATTCCCAAATGGCTTTCTTTGGGGTGTTGGCTTCTCTACAAAGTGAATTAACGATTACGAATATGGATCCTGACTCCATGCAGGGAGATAAAGCCATCTTACAACAATTACAAAATGCTGGAGCCAAGATATCCATCAAAAACGATCAAATTACCGTTACCCATCAACCGTTACAGGCACAGACCATTGATCTGGCCAATTGCCCGGATCTTGGCCCTATTCTTTGTGTACTAGCAAGCTTCTGTAAAGGATGCACGCACTTCATTCACGCAAAGCGACTTCGCATCAAAGAAAGCGACCGCATAGAAGCTATGGAAACGGAATTAAAAAAATGGGGTGTAGATATTTCATCTACCGAAGATACGATCACCATCTATGGAAAAGAAGCTTATGATCGTAAAGACATTATCATTGATGGACATAATGATCATCGTATCGTGATGGCGATGAGTGTTTTCGGTCTTTGTGCAAAACATCCTTCTGTGATTCAAGGTGCTGAAGCCATCACAAAAAGTTATCCGACATTTTTCGATGATATTCTTAAAATCCATGGAAAGGTGGAAATCGTATGAAAACAATCGGATTTGTTGGTCTAGGTGTCATGGGCGCAAGCTTTGCCAGCCGTTTAAGCCATAAAGGCTATACGGTTTATGGTTTTGAACGATCCCAGGAAACACTGGACATTGCCTTACAGAATCAGATCATTCAAAAAGGTACGACCGAACCGGAAACCCTGTTAAAAGAATGCGATCTGATCATCATTGCCCTTTACCCAACACAGATCTTGCCTTGGATCAGACAATACCAGCATGCCTGCAAAGATAAAGCGATTCTCATGGATATCAGCGGTGTCAAAAGCAATATCATCGAACCGGTACAATCCATTTTAAGAGAGGATTTAGAGCTCATCAGCGTTCATCCCATGTGCGGTAGAGAATCCAGAGGCATACAGTTTAGCGATGAAATGATTTTTGATCATGCCAACTACATCGTTGTACCAACCGATCAAAATACACCGGAAGCGATTGAACTGGCCAGACAACTGGGTGTGGTTTTAGGTGTTAAAAACATCAGTACCCTCAGTATTGAAGAACACGATCGCATGATCGGCTTTTTATCCCAGTTGACTCATGTGATTGCGGTCAGTCTGATGAACACACATGAAAATGCACATCTTGTAGAATATACCGGTGACAGCTTTCGCGATCTGACTCGTATTGCCGAAATCAACGAAGATCTATGGAGCGAATTGTTCTTATTAAACAAAGAAATCTTATTAGATGAAACAGACCAGTTTATCGCTTCGATCCAACACTTCAGAGATGTTTTGGACCAGGAAGATGTCGAAGAAATGAAACGTCTGTTTATTCAATCCACAAAACGAAGAAAGCTTTTTAATCGATAAGGTGATACAATATCCTTATGAAAAAGATACGTATCACCGCTTTAAAACAGACGATCTACACCGATCTGATTCAAAAATATGAAAACCCGATTCAACATGCCTGCCCTGTTTCGGAAGGGCAAACATGGGTCGTTTCCAACGCACTTTGTCCATCCGACTTTTGCCAAAGCGCCTGGCAGAACTTATACCCCTATGTTTTTGCCTTAGCACATGGCGCAACGGATTTTTTCGATGGATGGATGAAGGATTCAAGATCGGCTTTGATCAGCTGTAACGATGGATTTCGTCCAGTATCTTTTCTTTTAGAAGTGATGGAGGAAAAATCATGAAAATCTGTATTTATTACGATAGTATAACCGGCAACACAAAAAAGATTGCCGATGCGATTTATGAAACTTGTAAAGACGAGGTTGTATATTGCGGTAAACCACACAAACTACAGGAAGCCGATTTATATTTTATTGGTTCCTGGACGGATAAAGGCAATTGTTCTTCTGTGATACAAAACCTTTTATCTTCTTTAAAGAATAAAAAGATTGCGTATTTTGGCACATGCGGTTTTGGAGGATCATCAGAATACTATGCTTCTTTGTATCAAAGAGCCAAAAGTCAGATTGATGATTCTAACGTCATTTTAGGACATTTCTTTTGTCCCGGAAAAATGCCGGAAGCCATTAAAGATCGTTATGTGAAATTATTACAGGAACATCCGGAGGACAAAAAGCTGCAAGTCAGTTTAAAAAATTTTGAAGAGGTAAAGACTAGGCCCAATACAGAAGATATAAACAAGGCACAAAGTTGGGCCAAAGAAATGATAAAGGAGGCTCTACAATGAAAATTGGATGGATCGGTGCCGGAATCATGGGAAATCCCATGGTGCACCACTTATTGAAGAATGGACACGAGGCTCATGTGTATGCCAGACACCCACAAAAAGTACAAAATCTGGTTGAAGAAGGCGCTGTTTTAGAAGAAAACATTGCTTCTTTGGTGCAGCACAGCGATGTAATTTGTACCATGGTAGGCTTCCCTAGTGATGTAAAAGAAGTGTATGGCACAATTTTCGAACACATTGAACCCGGTAAAATTTGCATCGACTTTACTACATCTTCACCATCTCTGGCTGTTGCGTTAGCACAGCAGGGAAAAGATAAACAAGTAACGGTACTTGATGCACCTGTTACCGGTGGTGATGCCGGCGCCAAGCAGGGAACCTTAACAATTTTGGTCGGCGGTCCAAAAGAAACTTTTGATCAGCTACAGCCTGTTTTCAGCGCATTTGGTAAAGATATCTTTTATTGCGGAGTAGCCGGAGCCGGTCAAAAAGTAAAGATTGCCAACCAAATCATGATTGCCAATACACTGCAGGGTATTTGTGAAGCTATGACCTATTTAAAGAGCCAAGGCTGCGATCCTACTTTGGTCATTCAAAATCTGCAAAATGGAGCTGCCGGTTCCCGTCAGTTAGAACTCTTAGGACCAAAAATGCTTCAAAATAATTTTGATCCCGGCTTCTACATCAAACACTTTGTCAAAGATTTAAGAATTGCTCTGGATCAAAAAGAAGCAAAACTGACCGGCGTAGAAAATGTGATCCAAGAATACATCACTCTGATGGATCAAGGATATCAGGATCTAGGTACGCAAGCTCTGATTAAATATTTTCAGTAAGAACCACTCGCTGGTTCTTTTTTCTTTACCGAGTTCCCCGAAAATAAATCAATAATGTCAACAATGGAACCAAGGCACAGAAAAAAGCTGAATATTTTTCATACCATTTTTGATGATGATAAAAAGACCAGCCAAGCCATCCCACATCTCCAACTAGACAACATATCGCCAATCCGATATGTAACATTGACATATGCGTATTACAAATCCATGTATAGATAAAAAAGATCAAGTTCAATATAAAAAACAATATGTAACGATATACATCCTTCTTCATAGAAATCATCCCCTTATTTGCCCATATACTATATGCGTTTTCTGTGTTTTCAGTACTGTTTAAATGTGTGAAATTATCAAATCTGTCAAACATAAGAATTGTCTTCTCTGGCTTAAAACACGATATAAAAATATTCGTCATTTTTTTAATAGTTTTCCTGATTTATTTCGTATCTAATAGTGAGGCTATTATTGCTAGTATGTGAAATCTGTTTTTACCTGCCTTCTTTTACTGCCTTGTTTTGATAGCTGATAGACAATATGAAATGACGAAGGAAAACAGTCTACAATCAAAGAAGTAATCAAGCAGGAAGAAGGAATCGCCATGGCAGACAAGATCATCAAGTATATGAGCCAGGAATGGATCGATCAGCTCAATGAAGAATTCGAACAGTTGAGTATCAATGACAGTATTCGAATGGAAAATGCACGAATCAAACGGGCAAAAGAGAAAGGCCGTGAAGAAGGACAGAAAGACTTAATAAAGCTATTATCCCAAACAATGACTGCAGAAGAGATTTCTAAAACAACTCAAAAACCATTAGAAGAAATACAAAATATATTGAAATAAACTTATATTGTATTTTTTCAAAATCAATCTCTACTAAAAACTGCCAGGCAGAAATTTAAAAACTGCCTGGCCCTTTTTATACAAATTGAACAAAGATTTTTATGGATAGAACTCTTTTCTATCTATTTTTTACCCTAGTGTCCAACAAAATTTATAGATATCTTCTTTACATTATGTGAAATTATCTTTTCTTTAGCAAACCAATTGACAGAGTGCTAAAAAGATTTATAATGATATCAATTCTTTTAGGAGGATAGACTCATGAACAATCAACCCAAACGATCCTTATATCGTTACTATGCCATTATATTAATTATTATCCTGGCTTTAAATTTTATTGTGATGCCTCTGTTCAATTCCAGTCGTATGGAAACTACAACATATTCTGACTTTTTAGATTCGATTGAAGAAAAAGATGTTGAAAATGTACAGATTGAAGACCAGACGGTATATTACACATTAAAAGGTGAAGACAACAAAACCTATGAAACCGGATTAATGAACGATGATGATCTGGTAAATCGACTGGATGCTTCCGGCGCTAACTTTACACAGGTCATCCCGACACAGATCAATCCGTTTGTCTATTATCTCTTAACTCTATTTTTGCCGATATTTATCTTCTGGTGGTTTGGACGACGTATGTTTAAGAAAATCCAAAGCAAGACTGGAAACGAAAGTATGTCCTTTGGACAGGGAGGTTTTGGTTTTGGAAATTTAGGAAAATCCAATGTAAAAGTCTATGAAGGCAAAAAGACCGGAAAGACATTCCATGATGTAGCCGGTCAGGAAGAAGCCAAAGAAAATTTAAAAGAAATCGTGGATTTCTTAAACAACCCGAAAAAATATAAAGAGATTGGTGCACAGATGCCTAAAGGTGCTTTGTTGGTTGGCCCTCCGGGAACCGGTAAAACTTTATTAGCCAAAGCAGTAGCCGGTGAAGCCGGTGTTCCTTTCTTCTCTATTTCCGGTTCTGAATTTGTAGAAATGTTTGTCGGTCGTGGAGCTGCCAAGGTCCGGGATTTATTTAAACAAGCACGTGAAAAAGCACCTTGTATCGTATTTATTGATGAGATCGATACCATTGGTAAAAAACGAGATGGTGCCGGATTATCCGGAAACGATGAACGAGAGCAGACCCTAAACCAGCTGTTAGCAGAAATGGATGGATTTGACGGATCAAAAGGTGTTGTCTTATTGGCAGCAACTAACCGTCCGGAATCCTTAGACCCGGCTTTGACAAGACCAGGAAGATTCGATCGTCGTATCCCTGTAGAATTACCGGATCTTGCCGGACGAGAGGCTATTCTTAAACTCCATGCACAGGATGTAAAATGCTCTCCGGAAATAGATTTTAACGTAATCGCAAGAGCCAGTGCCGGTGCCAGTGGCGCTGATCTAGCCAATATGGTCAATGAAGCAGCCTTATTAGCCGTACGTGACGGACGAAAGATGGTTGTTCAACGTGACTTGGAAGAAGCTATTGAAATCGTTATAGCCGGTGAACAGAAAAAAGGAACGGCCATTTCCAATAAAGAGCGTATGATCGTATCCTATCATGAAATTGGCCATGCCTTAGTCGCTGCCAAATGTCAAAACAGCGCTCCGGTTCATAAAATCACGATCATCCCAAGAACCAAAGGGGCTTTAGGTTATACCATGCAGGTTGAACAAAACGAACAATACTTAGTATCTAAGGAAGATGCTTATCATCGATTGATGATCTATACTGGTGGTCGATGTGCCGAGGAACTGATCTTTAATTCCATCACAACCGGCGCCAGCAACGATATTGAGCAGGCTACCAAGCTGGCACGAGCCATGATCACACGCTACGGTATGAGTGATAACTTTGGCATGATGGCTTTGGAAACAGTAAACAATGCATACTTAGGTGGCGATACCAGTCTTCAGTGTTCGAATGAAACCGCAACTAAAATCGATGAAGAAGTAGCCACTCTAATCAAAAAAGCCCACGATGAAGCTTATCAAATCTTATTAGACAATAAGATGAAGCTGCATGAACTTGCCAAATATCTTTATGAAAAAGAAACTATCACCGGCGAACAGTTTATGTACATTTTAAATAAACCGGTAGAAATTCCGACTTCTTTAAACAATGCAGAAACTAACGCATAGGCTAAGAGCTTTGAGAACAAACTCAAAGCTCTTTTTTAAACATTTTCATTACGATAAGATGCCAGGAAAAGATCCATCTTTCCTTCAAAATGCATCCATCCCATATCAGCTGGAACCAGTATTGTTTCGCCTTTTCGAATAGGGATATCATTGATTGTCCCCTGCCCTTTTACACAGGTATAGAAGGCAAATCGATCATGAAGAAATTTTCCCTTTTCATCGATCTGTAAGCGAAATAATGTATATAATTCGGGTTCATCCCCATATCGTGTAACTCTACAGCCAAATTCAAAAGAAGACGGAAACATTTGAAATTCAATCCTTTTATCCGGAATATTGACATTCTCAAAAACTTCCTGCGGTTGAATCTCTCTTTTCTTATGTGTACCTGGATCAATACGATCATAATCATACAAGCGCAGTGTCAAATCTGCATTTCGGGATATATTGTATGTGAGCACTCCTTTTCCTATCGCATGCAGCGTACCGGTAGGAATATCGATAAATCCATCTATTGGTGTAGAAAGGTAACGTAACAGTTTTTTCCATTCTTTCTGCTTTGTCCATTCCATAAATTCTTCTTTCGTGTTGGCCCAATGCCCAAATTCGATATATCCATCTTTTGGCGCATCTAAAATGACCCATGCCTCCGGTTTCCCTCGACCTCCGTTATACGCTTTGGCAAATGCATCATCCGGATAGATTTGAATAGAAAGATCTTCCATGGGATCCAAGATGTTGACACGAACCGGCAACTGTTTAGTCTCACATTCAAACCACTCTGGCTTCTGATCATACAATTCCGACAATGTGCAATTCATTTCCGGCACTTCACAATCCGCATGTCCCGGCAATGCCACCACATTATAGACTTCCCCTAAAGGAGCTACATCTGTATCATAGTGAAATTCTTCTTTTAGCCGGATGCCTCCGCCCCACATTCTGGGCTCATAATGTGGCATGATTTTAACGATCTTTTTCATGAGCTTGATTCTCCTGTATTCTCATCTTTATCTCATTTATATCGTATTTATCACATATCGTACATTCCTTTTTTCCTATGATTTTATAAAAAGAAAAGCCGTGACCTTGTACGATCATGGCTTAACCTATTACTTAAATTGTCCTACTACTCTATCGATATCTTTTTGGAGCCCAATCACAACAAGATGCTCATCGTCTTCAATGACATGACCGGCACCTGGAAGCATATCCAGCTTTCCCTCTTTTTTCGTGCTGATGATGCTCAGACTGTACTGACGTCGAATATCAACTTCACCGACTGTTCTTCCTACCCATTTCGGTAATGGTGGAATTTCATAGATGGAGTATCCTTGTGAAAGCTCTACATAATCAAAGACATTGTTCATACTGCAGCGAACCGCCATTTTCTCCGCAATATCCCGGTTTGGATACACGACTTCATCCGCTCCGTTTTTCAACAGGAATTTTGCCTGAATATCACGATCCGCTTTACTAATGACTTTCTTGGCACCTAAAACCTTTAATTGATCAGTAATCTCCAAAGAGCTTTGGAAGCTACTTCCGGTGCAGACAAAACAAATATCATAGTTGTTGACACCTAAAGAGCGAAGTACTTCTTCATCCGTACAATCACCGATTTTTCCATCTGTTACAATTGGCAACAACTTTTCTACTACTTCGGCATCCTGATCAACAACCATAACTTCATTGCCTAATTTTGCCATTCGAGTGGCCAAATGACGTCCAAATCGTCCTAATCCGATAATCAATACTGTTTTCATCTTAACCTACCATCACTTTCTCTACCGGGTTCTGTACGGCCGGCACGCTCTTCTTTTCAAAGAAGCTGTATGCAAAGGACATCGATCCTATACGTCCTAAATACATCATCAAAATAATGATCACACGACAGACAGGCACAAGGTCTCTTGTGATTCCGGTCGTCATACCTACGGTTCCTAAACCGGAGAAGACTTCAAACGCCACATCCAACATATTCAAATCCTGTATTGCACAAATCGTCATGATGGATACTAGCGCCAAGGTCATCGTCATGATCAAAACATTGCTGGATTCTCGTACGGTATCCTTGGAAACCTGTCGTTTAAATAAATTACAGTCATGATGACCACGTACACTGTTAAACCAGGAAGAGAACAAAACTGCTACCGTTGTCGTTTTGATACCACCGGCTGTTGATCCGGGACTTCCTCCGATATACATCAACACGCACATCAATAAAGCACTGCTTTGTCGTACCACACCGAAATCAACAGAGTTAAAACCGGCTGTACGTGCTGTAACCGAACTAAACAAACAACATAAAATCTGTTCATGAATCGGTCGTCCTGCCAGAATCGCCTCTTTTTCAAATAAATAGAAGAGGAACGCTCCTCCAAAAATCAAGATAAATGTTGTGACGAGTACGATTTTTGTATGTAAACGATATTTTCTAAAATGCCATTTATGTTCCAAAAGATCAGCCCATACGATAAAACCGATACCACCGATGACGATCAATGACATAATAACCATATTGATTAGTACATCCCCGGCATATGTTTCCAGGGAACTATAAGCCCCAAAGAAGCTCCCCAGAATATCAAAGCCGGCATTACAGAAAGCCGATATGGAGTGAAAAATACTCATCCACAAACCTGTCTGCAGGCCAAATTCCGGAATGAAGCGAAACATCAGTAAAACAGCACCAATCGATTCAATGATCAAAGTTCCCATCAAGGCTTTTTTGACCAGTCGGATAACACCGCCAACCTTATCAACATTAAGACTATCCTGCAGCAGTCCACGAGTTCGTAAACTGATCTTTTTATTCAAGAACATCGAAAACAAAACACCCATGGTCACAAAGCCCAGTCCACCAATCTGAATCAATGTGATGATGACTAACTGCCCAAAAAAGTTCCAGTGTGTTCCGGTATCTACCACAACCAGTCCAGTCACGCAAGTCGCACTCGTTGAAGTAAACAAAGAAGACAAGAAATCAGTCGATGTGCCGCTTCTGGAAGAAATAGGAAGCATCAACAACAAGGCACCCATCAAGATCACCAGAAAATGACCGATGGCCAAAGTCTGTGCATGGCTAAATCGCCTCTGAATTTTTTTAAACATATCTCTTCTCCAAATTCTCTATATCTAGCGTGAACCACGTTTCTTCTTATATACATATAATGTATATAGCACGGCATGGATATAAACAAATAGAAGAAAAACCGCTAGAATTTCCATCTTATTTTACACCACACAAAAGTATCACAAAAGATATTAATGTTTAATTAGTGTTCTGTTCTTTTGTATTAAAATTGTATTAAGATTTTGTGATCACATCTGTCAACATCGGTACAATCTGATTCTTCCGCGATAATATATTTTTTTGTACGATATGCCTATTTTTATAGGAAGGGAAGGCTTCTTCTACCCAATGTTTTTTAGGCCCTGCTGCGAAAAAGACCGAGCCATTTTCCAATATGCTTGTAAAAACACCTACACATACATCCAACCCTCTTTGTTTAACAAGCTTGGAAAGCTCTTCTTCGATTTCTTCATCCAAACCTAGCACATAGTCCACACAAGGTATGATCACTTGCGAAATCATCAGCTTCTGATTACGAATCTCAAAGTATTTGATATCGGTATTGACTAACTGTTCCACGCTTTTTCCGGAAATATCGGAGCTGACTGTAAACATATCGGTCGCAAAGGCATCGATATCCAGGGACGCGAACGCCGCCAGCATGTTGGCCACCTCAATATCCTTTTGCGTTGTCGTTGGCGACTGGAACTTCAAGGTATCCGAAAGAACCGCTCCCAGAAGCAGACCAGCCAGATCTTTGGGAATCGGAATCTGGTTTTCTTTAAAGATCTTGGCGACGATCGTTGCGGTACTGCCTACGATTTCATTTCGGAAGGATACCGGCTTGCTTGTCGCAAAGTCACAGATCCTGTGATGATCCAATACTTCCACCAGTTCGGCCTGCTCGATCCCTTTAACCGACTGTGAAAATTCATTATGATCGACCATAACGATCTTCTTATTCGTATAATTCATCATATGATAACGAGTCACGTAACCGATTGGCTGATATTTTTTATTCACGACAGGATACATGCGATAACGCGTCTTCAACATCTTTCTGGAGACATCTTCGGCAAGTTCATAATCGGAAAATGTAACTACTTTTTTCGTCATGATCAATCCGATCGGTACGGAAAAATACAAATAACGTGAAGTATTCATACTTCCATGACCCGATAGAACAAGCTGGCAATGATATTGTTTTG
Organism: Faecalicoccus sp. LCP19S3_E2; assembly: GCF_052121255.1. Taxonomy (NCBI): domain Bacteria; kingdom Bacillati; phylum Bacillota; class Erysipelotrichia; order Erysipelotrichales; family Erysipelotrichaceae; genus Faecalicoccus; species Faecalicoccus sp. LCP19S3_E2. The sequence continues at coordinate 303,550 of NZ_JBQKEP010000001.1, forward strand.
CCAGTTCAATGACTTCCGGCTGTACCTCTTTTGTCCAAACCATGACAAGCATACCGGCGCCTTTTCGAATCAAGTCAGACTGTGCCTGTGTATCATCTCCGATAATAACGATTCGATCCTGAATATCATAGTTCTTAACATGATTTTTCGTTAATGCGACGATTGACACTTTCCCGTTGATATGACGATTTTCATCTCTATAAACCAATTTTCCGCTGATTGTTTTCACAATATTTTCAACCGGTGTTTCCTTTAACAGATCGATACCCTGAGCCGTATCACCCAAACCTACAAAGGAGATATCGCTGCGTGTAACGATTCCGATCAAAACACCATTTTCATCCGTTACCCCAAAGCCTTGCCCTTGTCCACTCTGCATCAGTTGCAGGGTTTCAAAAATAGTTGTTTCTGGATTTAGATCGACCGGATGATCCAGCTGCATTTCCTGCAGTTGGATCCTGGCATCTTCTAATAATTCCGGTTCTTCAAAGTGAAAACGCTCCAACAAATAACGTGTTTCGGTATTCAAATTTCCCAATCGACATGCCTTGGCGGGAATGCCCATCGCTCTTTTTAAAAAGGCATACCCAATCGCCGATGCCACACTGTCGGTATCGGGATGGATATGTCCTGTAATATATAGTGGTTCCTGTTGCATCATCAGCCCTCCATTTGATTTCATTATAGATTTTTTCTATAGGTTTTACAATGAAGAGTGTTAATGCCCGGAAGGGATCTTTTGAAAATCGCGATGATCTTCTTTAATATCCCCACATGCCAAAAGTATAAAGGTCACCAAAAGAGGTAGTAGTGCAATCCAGATAGCTCTTTCCTGTAACCACAAACAAGCAGCTGCTTCAACGATACCACCAAGCAAAAAACTCAAAAGCATCGATAAATGCGCCAACCCTTTCGATAACGCTTTGATATCTCTTTTTTTGATGTAGTGGATCAAGCCCAGTCCTGTCTGTCGCAAATGATTGGTACAAAATGTGGTAGCCATAGGAATGCTTTCTGCCTGGCGGAATGTGTTATACTGCATCGAAGCAATAAAGTTGATCATAATTTGCACAACATGATGGTTGATTGTCAACGGAATCCATCCAACGATAAACAACACGAAAATCTCAAAAGCCACCAGATAGGTATCCCAGCGAAACAGATGAATTCGTTTTACCGGATTTGGCAACAGTTCGGAAAGGATGGTCCCCGCAAAATAAGCGGTGATCGGAATCAGATAATACAAACCCTGTGAAAACTTTCCTGTCCCTAAAGAGACTCCCATCATCACAAAGTTTGCGGTTTGCGCATTACAGAAGACACCACCACGTAAGATAAATGTATAGGCGCCCATCATTCCTGCCGCAAACATCAATAAAATAAAGACTTCCCTACGCTCACAGGCAAGATATTCTTTTTTCATTTAGAGCGTGTACTCCAGGATATAATCATCCATTACATATCCGTTTCCGATATCTGTCACATCCTCATCCACTTTTTTAAATCCCCATTTCTTATATACATCTAAAGAATGACGATTCTGTTTATTACATGTCAGATAAATCGAGTTATACTGATATTTTCTGGCATGTTCTTGAATATAAGCAAACATTTTAGAAGCATACCCACATCCTCTGGCTTCCTTCTTTAAATAGATCTTACTTAAAAACAACTGTGTTTCTTCATGCGCTAATGCGATATAGCCAACAAGACCTTGATCATCCTTTACCATAAAATAATGATAATTATGATGTTTTTCCAGATCTTTCATCGCATCAAAGCTACAGAACTTTTCCACCATATAATCAATTTGTTCATCACTTAACAAAAATGGAAAATACTCATGCCAGATGGCATTAGCCAGATCAGCCGTTTGATGAAGCTGCTCATCATTTATACAAGGTTCAATCAATAATGTGTTTGACATATTCTCTCTCCTTTTTTACGCTGTCTATTGTACACCAAACTTTATATCCATAACAGAACGATCTATTCTTTCTTTATCCAATTGTGTTTGAACTAAAATTCCATAAACGCACTTAACTAAACCATTTGTCTATTTTATATTCAATATATTCTAAGTATTGTGATCCATTTAATGCACTTATATCATGCAAATAGAGAACATAAACCAAATTTAACTGTACACACTAACTAAATATTAATATAATCTTAATTAATGCCTGTATTGCTTACCCCCCCCCCCGGTGGTATAATACGGCAAAGGAGATTGAAATATGATTGAAATTAAAAATGTGACAAAACGATTTGGTGAAAAAACAGCGGTGAACCAACTGACTGTTGACATCCCTACCGGATGCATTGTTGGCTTTATTGGCCCGAACGGGGCTGGTAAAACAACAACGATCCATATGATGACAGGGGTCTTGACACCGGATGAAGGAACTATCACTTTAAACGGAAAAGACATCGTAAAAGATCCGGTCAATGCCAAACGTGAATTTGGTCTGGTACCGGATTCTCCGGATTTGTTCTTACGTTTAAGCGGTATGGAATATATTCAGTTTATGGCAGATATCTATCATATCGATACAGAAACCAGAAATGAGCGTATTCAAAAATATGCCAAAGATTTCGGTATGGAAGATGCCTTAAGTGATCGCATGTCCAGCTATTCCCACGGTATGCGACAAAAAGCCATTCTGATTGCCACGTTGGTATGTAACCCTAACATCTGGATCTTGGATGAGCCGATGACCGGATTAGACCCTGCTTCTTCTTACTTATTGAAAGAAATGATGAAAGAACATGCTCATAATGGCAATACTGTTTTCTTCTCCACCCATGTTTTGGAGGTTGCGGAAAAGCTATGTGATAAGATCGTCATCATCAATCATGGAAACATCTGTTTTAACGGTACACTGGATGAACTAAAAGAACTACATAAAGACAAGGATTCTTTGGAAGAAATCTTCCTGGAGGTTACACGCAATGCGTGATTTTCTGACAGTGACAAAAGCCTTATTTAAGGCCAATTACGGAATGGATCTAAAATCCAAACAAGGTAAAAAAGGAATCGCGGTCGCAGCCGTACTGGTTATCTGCTTACTGCCCACATTTGCCTTACTGTTTAATATGTTTCAAACTGGTTTTGCGACTCATACCGTCGATTTATTGATCATGGAAATGGGCTTTGCGATGATTTGTTTTTTGATGTTGTGGACAGCCTTGTTTATCTTTCCATCGATCTTTTATTTCTCCAATGATTTGGAGCATTTACTGGTACTTCCCATTACGCCCAGAGTCATCGTTGCCAGTAAGTTTGTGATCGTCTATGTATCCCTGCTGTTAGTAAGCTTATTAGGGATGGTACCGATGTTAATTGCGTATATCAGCGCCGGAAATGTGAATATTTTATCAATTGTATTATTTATCCCTCAGATTCTTTTAATTGGAGCACCGACCGCCTTTGTCGCAAGTATCTTCTGGATGATCATATTAAGACTATTGCCATTCTTTAAGAATAAAGATCGTTTCAACATGATCACCGGAGTTCTATCGATCGGTATTGCCGTATTGATCGGTATCGGTTCCAGTCAGCTAGGTGCTAACGTAGAAAATCCTATGTTCTTAATGGATATGCTTCAAAACAATCCTGAAAATCTATTGAAGATCGTTCGTATTTTCGCCAATGTGCCTTTTGCCGCCAGATCGATTGTGGAAGTATCCTTTATAGATTTTTTGATCACACTGGCCATTACACTGATTTTAGGAGTTGTTTTTGTCATTTGTGCCGATAGGCTGTATTTAAGTGTTGCCAGAGAATCCAAGGTTTCATCAGCCGGAAAAAAGAAAAAGGTTTCTTATCGAAATCAAGGTTCTGTCAGCTGGAGCTACTGGAAGGTTGAATTTTTACGATTGGTTCGAACCCCTGCCTATATGGCTAACTGTGTTTTATCCGCTTTGGTCATGCCGGTCATGTTTATCGTGATGGCAATCGTCACACCGGGTATGAGTGAAATTAAAGAAATGTTAACAAGTCAGGCTATCATCGTTCAAGATTTAGTCAATCTTCCTTTGATCCTGGTGATTGCCGGAGCAGCCGTTGGTTTCTTTGCCGGATCGTTAAACGGAATCAGTGCTACTGCCTTTTCACGAGAAGGAAAGAATTTAGACTTTGTCAAATACATTCCTTTTGACTTTACCAAACAAGTCATGATCAAAGGTTCGGTAGGAACACTTTTCTCGGTATTAACTTGTGTTTTGATGTTGTTTAGCATTCATATGATCTTGCCTTATCCAATTTGGTACGATGTATTCTTCCTTTTTGGCAGTATTTTGACAACCGTGTTAGTCAATGTGATTGCGATTTTTGTCGATGGTATTCATCCAAAAACCGACTGGGAAGATGAAACCAGTGCCGTTAAAAACAATATGAACGTTGTTTTAGAGTTCTTGATCAGCTGGACTATCCTTGCGGTAACCGTAGCACCATTCTTCTTATTTGATTTAATGGCAAGCTGGGAAATGTATTCTATCATCATGTTGGTTATCATCTTATTGATTACGATCGGTTTTGTGATCATTACACCAAAAGTCATATTGAAACATTTGATGCAGACAAGCAAATAGCTGTCTGCATTTTTCTTTTCCATAAAAAAAGTGCCATTACGAGAATGACACTTTCTTTGATTATAGTGCTTTTTCAATACCGGCAACAAGCTGTGCTTCCGGCATATAACCGGAGAATGCGGTAACCTGCTGTCCTTTTTTAAACAGGATCATTGTCGGTACAGCCATAACACCGTATTGTTGAGCCAATTCTGGGCTTTGATCCACATCGACTTTTACGATCTTCACTTTGCCTTCTAATGTACTAGCTACACTTTCCAATACCGGGCTTAACATTTTACATGGCCCACACCATGTTGCGAAGAAATCTACTAAAACCGCATCTTCCTTCATGTATTCATTAAATTGTTGTGCATTGATAATTTCCATATCCTTCACCATCGCTTTCTATAGTCTTATCTTACAGCTTTGCATGGCGTAAGTCTATTTCTTTGCCCATCAAAAGCGCATCGATCGTTTTACCGATTCCATTGTTCAAATTCGTATCACAAATCACATTAGCTACGGCTTTAACTTCCTCCATCGCATTTCCCATGGCTACACCGATTCCCACGCTTTTGATCATCTGAATATCATTTTGAGCATCTCCAAAAGCCATGATCTCATCCATGGTAAAGCCACCTCTTTTACAGATCTTTTTTAAAGCGCTGGCTTTGGATACGCCCTTTGGCATGATTTCCAGCCATTCCGGTCCAATCAAAAGCACATCATAATCTGATAATGCCTGTTTTAGATCGTCTAAATGTTTTTCAAAGAACTGTGCAGTATGCACCATAATGACTTTATTGATATCTTGTGTCAACTCAATTTCTTTATAAGGAAGATCAATAAAGTTACGATTGGGTCCCCCTTTTTTTAAACCATAATCCATCGGTTGTCCTGATAATTTCTCGCGTTCGATTTTTTTCTGACGATTGGCTTCCGAAATATAACTATAAAAATCATAGCCACAACAAAATATGCCTTCAATATCAAACCGCTTACAGACTTGTTGGATCTTTAACCCATCTTCCGGTGTCAATACATCATCCAAATCATATTCTTTCTTTTCAAAATCATAGATGATCTGTCCATTGACCAAAGCCAAATAATGTTTTCCTTGCTCCAAGCCTAAGGGTTCATAGACAAATGAAGTTCCGTTTTTATCTCTTCCACTGGCAATGACGATATGGATTCCCTGCTCCATTGCTCTTTGAATGGATTCCTTAGTACGTGGATTAATTTCTTTTTGATCAGTCAATAATGTTCCATCTAAATCAAAAGCTAAACACTTGATTGTCATAGTTGTATCCTTTCCAAATCTTAATTTTCGTTTCTATTATATCATTTTCTATTCGAAAACCTTTTTTGTTTCTTTCCATTTTACAATCATTTTAATACCATTTTAACTTTACCAGACTATGAATCGGCACTACAATAACCCTAAGAAAGCTACGGAGGTATTTTAAGATGGGCTATTGGATTTTTATGCTTGTTATGGATCTGTTACTTCCTGTTACCATGATTGGTTTTGGAAGATATTTTTCCAAACATATACCAAAAGAAATTAATCCTCTATTTGGTTATCGCACAGAAATGTCAATGAAAAACGAGCAGACATGGCAGTTTGCAAATCATTATTTTGGTAAAATATCTTATCGTTTCGGCTGGATTCAATTACCCATCACAATACTTTTTATGTTGCCGGCCATCGGTAAAGACACAACGTTTATCAGTATTGCCGGTCTGATCTTAATCGGTATTCAACTGATACCTTTATTCGCTTCCATAGCAATCACAGAACATACCCTGCATAAGAATTTCGATTCTAATGGGATGCCCATATAATATTCCACAGATACTGAAAGTTTTTTCGATTTGCTTGATTCGCTTAAATAGATCCACTATCATAAATCGATGAAAAAAGAGCTATGCCAAATGAAGTGAAAATTCCATTTGCATTAGCTCTTTTTTAGTTTATTCCTCGATTATTTTTCCAGCACCTTCTGATACGAATATAGCGGTGTGCAATAGTCCCCGTTAAAGCATGCGACACATAAACCGATCTCTTTAGCTACCTGCTGAAGTTCTTCCACTTCCATATATTGTAAAGAATCAGCTTCAATGTATCTTTCAATCTCATTCGGCTTCATACGAGCCCCGATCAATTCTTCTTTGGTTGAGGTATCGACTCCATAAAAACAAGGATGTGTAATGACCGGAGAAGCAATACGCACATGAACCGCCTTGGCACCGGCCTCCTTTAACAGACGAACAATACGGCGAGATGTAGTCCCTCGTACAATGGAATCATCGATCATGACAACACTTTTTCCTTTGACAACACTGGTTACGGGGCTTAGCTTCATACGAACTCCACGATCACGCATGGCTTGTGTTGGTTGAATGAAAGTACGACCTACATAACGGTTCTTATATAATCCTTTTTCCAAAGGAATACCGGAAGCTTCCGCATATCCAATGGCAGCACTTAACGAAGAATCTGGAACGCCGATTACGATATCGGCATCCAATCCTTTGTCTTTCTGAGCCAGAACGGCTCCTGTTTTTTTACGAAAGGCATGTACATTGATTCCTTCCACCACACTATCCGGTCTTGCGAAATAAATATATTCCATAGCACACATATGATGTGTAATATCTTGTGTATATTGATACTTCTTAACCAATCCTTTTTTAAATTCCACAACTTCTCCCGGCTTTAGATCCGTCGAATCATAGATTCCCATGACTTCAAAAGCACACGTTTCCGAACTGATCACATAGCCATCTTTAAACGCTGCATAGCTTAAAGGACGAAGTCCATGTCGATCTCGTACTGCATAGATGGAATCTTCATCCAACACAAGAAAAGAGAATGCTCCTTCTAATCGTCTTGCGGTCTTGATGACCTTTTCCAATAGTGTTCCTTTTTCTTTCTGAATCAGATGTAACAGCACTTCACTGTCACTGGTTCCCTGAAAAATGGCACCTTGATTTTCTAACTCCAGCCGCAATTCTTTTTCATTAACGATCTGCCCATTGTGTGCCACAGCCAAAGAACCTAAATGTCCTTTAGACACAATAGGCTGAATATTTTCATTTTCCTGTCCTCCAGCTGTCGAATAGCGCACATGTCCAATAGCCAGATCCCCTTCCAACTGATTTAATTTATCTTTTCTAAAAACATCGACTGTTAAACCTTTTCCCTTTTGCACATGGATCTCTTTTCCATCACATACAGCCATACCGCTGGCTTCTTGTCCACGATGTTGAAGAGAGTGTAATCCATAATATGTTATACTCGAGGCATTTTCGATTCGATACGCACCAAATACACCACATTCCTCATGAAGTTCATCAAACATAACGTTCTCCTTTTTTTACCCGTCCATTATAGCATGTTCTTGTAGGATGGTATGATGTTTTCCTGATTTTCCCCCTTTCCAATTTTGTGTTTCTTATTATACTAAAAGTGAAAAGAGATGATTCTATGCTTGAAAAATGTAAACACAGCCTTTCTGTTTTTCTGGATGTTTTAGCATCCTGCCTGATGCCTTTGATTCCGATGTTAATTGCCGCTTCCATGTTTAAGACCTTGGCAGCCATTTTAGGGCCGGATATGTTACACTGGATCGATGCTTCGAGTTCTTTGTATGTCCTCTTTACCTTTGTCGGTGATGCCGGTTTCTACTTCTTCCCAATCATGATCGGCTATACGGCTGCCAAACGCTTTAACTGTAATGTCATCTTAGGAATGTTTATAGGTGCCATCATGTTGCATCCTACATTTGTGCAAATGGCTGAAACTGGCAGTGCCTTTGATGTGTATGGTATTCCCTGCCATGTACAAAACTATTCCTCTACAATCATCCCAATTCTGTTATCGGTCTTTGTATTTTCCTATATTGAACGCTTTTTCAATAAACATATACCACAGACATTATCTGCCATTTTCGCCCCCACCTTATCCATTGCCATAATTCTTCCGATTGCCCTTTGTATCTTAGGCCCAATTGGTTCCATCGTAGGCGAATACATCAGTAACGCTCTGATTGCCTTAGGTAATATGGGCGGTCTTGCCACAATTCTTTCCATGGCATTGATTGCGGCCCTTTGGGAATATATCGTTATGGCTGGGATGCATTGGCTATTTATCACAACCATTTTTATGATTCTTGCACAAGATGGCGTAGAATCGGTTGTCGCCCCTTCTGTTTTACTGGCCGCCTTCACCGTTGGTGGAATGTGTTTAGGTGCCATGCTTCGAATCAAAGACAAAGAACAGCGTGCCCTTGCCTTTTCCTATATTATCGCCCAGATGATTGGCGGTGTGACTGAACCTGGTTTGTATGGAATTGGGGTACGATACAAAAGACCGTTTATCGGCATGATGGCTGGTGGAATTGCCGCCGGATTATTCGCATCGATTGTCGGATTACAAGTTTATAATTTTTTACCCGTTGCCAGTTTCTTAGGCTTACTGAGTTTTATTGGTAGTAGCACCATGAACTTAGTTTATGCCGTTATTGGAGCTGTCATCGCCTTTGTGGTTTCCACAGTCGTAACGTATGTATTGGGTGTCAATGAATCCAAAAATGAGAATAAAGAAGTAATTAAACAATGATTTTGTATCATCCATGAAATAAATTGGCATGATTTTTATAAAAAAGTATCATAAATTGCGATTTATGATACTTTTTTTATTTCTTATATATACATTTTGAATCATTTTGATACAATTTACCACAATAAACGTGTGATACTCAACACCAATGGAATACTAACGAGAGATAATAAAGTAGAAAGACTGACAATGCGCACCATGTTCAAAGTCTCCCGCATACATTTGCGAAAACATCGCAAGCATGACACCAACGGGTGTGCTGTTTGCAATTAACAAAGTCATTCGAATATCATAAAACTGTATAGGCAACAACATCATAAAAATAGCCGTGCATAAAGGAACGATAATTAGTCTGAAAAAACTGACTTTATACCCTTCCAGAGATGTAAAGATATGTACACTTTTACTATTGGCCATATAAAGATGTACATCCAACTTATCACCCTGCACTTTCAGTCCATAACCCGGGCGACTGATTAATTCCAAATTGTATTGACTTAGTTTATTACGGACTTCTTTCAAACATCGAGAAAGGGTAGATTGGTCGATATAAAGACGATCACATAGTGTTTCAAACTATGTCATGGCGATCATCTCATTTTAACCGCTAAAATCAGGCCATTTATGTTAACGAGGTTTAACGCTCCCCGGTTTAGCGACCACGATTACCTGTGTTGATCTGTCTGGATTTATTTTAAATCTTTCCTTTATGCAAACCATGAATTTAAAATTCAACACTTAAAAAGTCTATTGAAGTTATGATCAATAGACTTTTACAATTTTATGACTGTGCTTCTTCAGAGATCTCTGCCGCTTTAATTTTCCATTCATTTTCATCCTGAACTAAATCAAAACGCATCTGGTATTTCTTTTGTTCTGCACCGGTAAACAAAGTTTCCATTCTATCAAATATATAGCCGCCGATATCCTGCATCATTGCCTCCATCATGGCATCTTCTCCTTGATCATTGTAAATCTGCATCAATCGATTCAAATTTTCATTGGCATAATTCTGCGTATAAGTTGTTAATTCACTCTCCATAGCCGTAAAATCAATATTTTCATAATCTTTTCCATCGATATCAACTAATACTGAAATCGTATCTTCTTCCATTTTTGTATCATTGATCTCGTAAGATGTAATCGCTGCTTTTACCGCATTTGTCGCAAAATCATTGGCTTCCTGATCAAATGTATCACCCATATCCAAACTTTCTAACAGACTTTCCATATACGAATCCATATTATCAATACCTAAAGGATCAATATAGGAATCTGTTGTGTATTCTTCTGCTTCATCTAAATTTCCATTTTGAATCGCATCCAAATACCCACTGACAACATCGGTAGCTGCTTGTATCTGTGCTTCATTATTATTTCCACAACCAGCTACGCCTATGGCAAATGCCATTGCCACAAACAAAGATACTAATTTTTTCATAATCTTTCTCCTTTATTTATCTCAATTATATCAAAATGTAACACATTTGTAAGCGTATTCAATGAATAAAATGTTCGGATTCTGTAAAATATACACTTGATTTATACACTACTCTTTAGAAACAAAAAAATAGGCTTGAAACCTCTTAATTCATAATTTCTGATTTTGTGATCAGCCATTCATCGTTCTGTTTTTCAACACGTAATCGTACCTTATACGTGATATCCGGTAAGTCTTCTTTGACATGTTTTTCCAATAATTCAAACAAAGGTTTACTCAGTTCATCTAAAATGACTTTATAAGCCTCCTGCTCGCCTTTTTCTTCATACAATGCCATTAAACGATCTTGATTTTCTACAAGATAAGACTCCATATATGTATTCGCATCTTCATCTAAGTCCGCAGGATCAAAAGAAGCCAGATCTTTTCCTTCAAACTTGACCTGAACATCCACTACACCATCTTTTTGCCATTTGGCCTTTTCTATGTCATACGTATTCACGATTTGGTTCATCACTACATCCATAAATTGATGAAAACTTTTTTTAAATTCCTCACCCGTGTTCATAGAAGCGTTCATTCCTAACATCAAACCTGACAAAGCCGGTTCTATCTCTTCCAGTCGCAACGGGTCCTTATAGTCTGATGAAACATAATCGGATGCTTTGTCAAATTGTGCAGACTTCAAATCTTCAAAATAATCGGCCACAACTTCCTTTGCTTCCTGCATCTGCACTTTTTCAGAGCTTCCACAGCCAAATAACAGAATACCAAAAGCACATACCAATACCGCAGATATTATTTTTTTGATCATAATATGTTTTTGATCGTATCCGATCTAAAAGATCGATACGTACCCTTTCTGACACCATTGTACTAAATGACTTATAAATAAATCAAGTCACTATATAAAAGGTTTATCGCTGCATAAATTTCATCAATTTTTGGATCTGCTTTTTTCCCTGTTGATATAAATCTTCCAGACAGTTTTCATCCATTGTCAGTGTTTTCATATTTCCAATCGTATCCGGCGCCAAAATACAAACCTTATTTTCTTTTTCCATCTGTTGTATGCGTTCCAAGCTCTCATTATAAACATAGGCTCTTTGGCTTAAACTGTTTCCGGAATTTCGATAAGTTTTCCTTAAAATCTTAGAGGTCAAATTATCTTTTTTCGGATTTCTTTTTTCTTCTTTTGGTCTTGTCAGGATCACAACAACTTTATCGCATCCTTTTTGTAAGGCTCTTTCAACAGGTATCGGATCGGATATTCCCCCATCAAAGTACAAGGCATCATAAATCGGATATGGCTGGCACACAATAGGCATGCAGCTGCTTGCCTTTAGGATGTCATACTGATCCAAAGGCATATCTTCTTTTGAAAAATAGACTGGTTTGCCTGTGCCGGCATCCGTACAAACAACTTCAAATTCAGTAGGATCCTTGGCAAATGTTTCATAATCCATTGGATCTTCACCATTACTGTTAGCTAAAGTACCATAAATATAATCCAGATCTAAATAGTTTTTCTTTTGAATCCAGTTGGACAAAGACATATATTCTTTACGTTTGGCATACTGGGTATAAAAGCGCTTGTTTCTTCCTTTTTGACAGGACAAGAAACTGGCAAGATTGGCGCTGCCGGCCGATACACCGATCGCATAATCAAATTGAATTTGTTTTTCTAAGCAGGCATCCAGTACACCGGTACCGAAAATATCGCGCATACCACCGCCTACATCAATAATTCCCCATTTCATATTTTCTATTATAAACAAAAAAGCAGATAGACACATTTATTTTTTTGTCTATCTGCATTCTTTTATTGAATTGTATCTAAAATATCTTTCATTTTCTTGGCCAATCCCTTGATTTTATCAAGAGATAAAGAACATACCGCAACACGAATTCCTTTGTTGACCTTTACCGTATAGATATGATTTTTCATCAAAGCTTCATGATAGGCATCTCTTGTCGTATTGTCCATTGAAAGTGTCACAAAGAAACCTTCTTTATATGGATAATGTTTCAAGCCGACTTCATTGGCTTCTTTGACAAAAAGATCACTGCGCTCTTTTAATAAGGCAACATACTGTAAACGCTCCTGGTCGTATTCTTTTAAATGATGATCCATCACATCGACAAAGGCAGCCATAGCACCGTTGTTGATGTTTGACCATGTAGCTCTGGCATCTTTTTCAAAGACAATTTTTAATTCCTGTACGATATCTTCCGTTTGTGCCATAACGATGGCAGCACCACAGCGAAGACCGTAGCTTGTCATAGATTTGCTTAAACTAAAAGCTACGATCACTGCCATATTTTCAGAAATATCATCAAAGACAGAGAAATATTCTTTAGCCTGTTTTTGTCCATAGGCAAAATCAATATACGCAATGTCATTCAACAAAACAACTTTATGCGTTTTAGAGCATTCATTCAAGAACGCAATCACATCTTTCCATTCCTGTGAAGACAGTGAATATCCGGTAGGATTATGGCAAGGATCATTGATGACGATCACCAGCTTATCCTGTTCTTTCATAACTTTTTCACAAGTTTCTTTAAAAGAAGCCAGATTAAAGTGATCTTCTTCAAACAACGCATATGTTTTAACAGATAGGTTATTCATCTGTGCCATTAAGTTATAGCTTCCCCATGCGATTTCCGGCAGGATGACAGTTTGTCCGACATCCAGACATTCCTGAATGGTCATTGCCACAGCTCCGGTACCACCCGGTGTCGCAATCACTTCATGATGTAAGTGGCTATTTCCGTCTAACACCCACTTATAAACACGATCTTTAAAATCATCATTTCCGGTAAAGCTTGCCGCATACGCAGCCAATACTTTGTTGTCCAGACTTTTCAACGAAGAAAATACACTGTCTAAGGCAACCAGACTTCCTTGTTCGTTATACAAAGAACCAATTGTCGCATCCACAACATTTTCTTCTCCGATCTTTTCTTTATCTTCTTTTGCCTTTTTCACGATAGCGAATACAGTATCGACAATCGGTTGGTGATTTACATTTTCTTTGACAAAGCTCATCTTATTTCCCTCCTAACGCATAAGTTCCTAAAACCTTTAAACTCTCGCAATTTTTTTCTATATCCTTTAAACATGCCTGGGCATTGTTTAAATCTCCATCCATCTCAATAAAGAAGAAATATTCAAATGGTTTTCCTTTGATCGGCCTCGATTGAATACTTTCCATATTGATGTGATAGCGGGCAATGATCTCAATGATCCTTGCCAAAGAACCACTCTGGTGCTTAACGCTTAAGATCACACTAAAGCGATCACCCTTGTTCAAAGGCTCTAAACCAATGACCAGAAAACGAGTTGTGTTTTCGGTATGTGCCTCAATTTGTGAAGCCAGTACCTTTAAGCCGTACAACTGTGCATTTTCTTTGGCGCCGATAGCGGCTTTGGTCTTATCCTGTTCACTGGCAACGTATTGGGCAGCCATGGCTGTGTTGGGATAACTGACTGTCTGCACGCCCAATTCCTTTAAGAAATCTTTAGCTTGCCATAATGCCTGATCTTTGGAATACACCCATTCGATATCTTTTAATGTCGCATCCATTGTTCCTAAAAGACATTGTTCTACCTTTAGATCATAGATTCCCTGAATATAGACCGGATACTCCAATAAAGCATCTAACACTTCTCCTACCGAGCCGGAATTCGTATTCTCAAAAGGAATGACACCATACTGTGCCTTCTTTTCCACAACGCTTTTGAAGACTTCATCAAAGTTTTTAAGATTCAGCTTCCGATTTTCCGGATATAAACGCTGTGCCATGATTTGAGAAAAAGCTCCCTGTACACCGGCATAGGCAACGACATCTTCACTTAAAAGTGTTTTTTGATAATCTTTTGAATTCTCCATCACATGATGTAGAAAATCTTTGTAAAAGAGCTTGTAATCCGGATTTTGAATATGCTCCAGATTTCTTTCTATGACTTCCTGTTCTCTGGATGCATCGAAGACCGGAAGTCCATTTTCTTTTTTATAGGCCAGCACTTCCTGAACCGCATTCATTCGCTTTTCATACAAGGCTGCCATTTCCTGATCGATCTGATTGATCGTTTTTCTTGCGTTTTCTAACTTATTCATAGTGATATTTTAGCACAAAACCATACAATTGACTTATTTGGTTTCAATCGATTGAATCAGATTGACATCTTCCTGCGGACTGTATGTGATCGTTACGACATCCTGTGCCTTTAAAAAGGCGGCTACATCCTCATTTTGATCCGTGATCGTAAACTTATAACGATTGTGTTCGGTATCTGTCAGAAAACACTTTGTCGTATCTTCAATGGCTAAGATCTGTACGCTTTCGATCGTGATCTCTTTGGTTTCCAGTCCATCCTTATCCATTGTTTGTGTCCCTTCCAGGGCCAAAAATTTCTTTTTCAGATTCTCAAATCCCTCATCGGATGCAATCGTTGCGACTTTTTGATAATCGCTGGCATCTACCATCGCATACATTTTGATCAGGCCACTGTCATCCTTTAAAGCCATCATATAGACCGGTGAACCATTGACATTGACCAAAAGCGGGAAGGTAGATGTATAGCCATAGTTTTTCACTTCGCCTTCTGCCGAGGCCATGGCACTGGTTTCATTGGCACCCGGTGATGAGATCTTCATGGCTTGATGCGTTCTTAAATTGACTAACACAAAGCCTAGATTACTGGAATCTTTATTAGCCGATGTGATACCGGAATAAATATAAATATCCCCATCCTGTGCCAGATAGTTATAGCCTTCGCTGGTATAAGTGACATTTTTTTGACCGATAACAGAGTTAATAAAGCCATCTTGCAGGGAGCCATTTTGATTCACCTGTTCTGTGACCAAGCTTTCCGGATAAATGCGATCGACCCAGGTTGGCGCATCGAGCACATCATCGTATTTTGTCGATTCTCCTGTGATCGGATCAAATAAAACAACACCGGAAACCGTTTTTCTAGTTTCAAAAGCGGCATAATCATACGTTGTGCAAATATACCATGGATGCCCTTCTTCATCGATTTCAAAAGAGGGCTCTCCAAAAATCGTAGTTGGATACTGCATTTGCAGCTTACGATATAGATCATGATTAAAATAACCGGAAGGAACATACTTCATTCCATCCAATCCCAAATCTTCCAGTTTCACCAGCTCAGCTTCTCCGGTAACAGAATTGACCAGAATATAGGCAGGAATACCTTCTTCTTGATTTCCCAGATACTTAAAGAAACCAGCATATTCAAGCGGTGTCACGCGATAGACGCTGTCTTTATAAGAAATCTGTGTATATTCTTCACTGACTTCAAACTGAGAAACAAGCTCCGGCATCTCACCCATTACACGGTCGCCTAAAACGATCGTTGAATCGCGATCGATGATTGGTGTCTTAGTAAAATCCACTTCTTTTACTTTATCAAAATCAACATTTTCAATCTGAATACGATCGGCAAAATAAGAAGCCATAAATACTGGATTGCATACGGCTAAAGAGCCAAGCACCCAAATAACAGATAGTCCTAAAATGATCTTTAAAGCCGTCATTTTAAAAGACGATTTCCCATACGAAATCGATGATTTCTGAAAGAACAAGGATACAATGCCAACCAATACGATGATATAGATCACATAGGCAAAGCCAGTAACCGTCTTATAGCTAATGACCGGATGGAACACATAATAACCGATAGCCCCGGCAACAAGCCATAAAATCAATAAAATGATCTTTTGTTTTGTGGATAAATCCTTAGTGAAGGAAGGCCCTTCGTATTTCCAGTTAAAACTGGTCTTAAAATGTTTATTCTTCATAACAATCTCCCTAAATCATATATATTGGATCGCATCTTTTTTCTTCTTTTATCGATAGCGTAACAGATCTTCACGAATCTGTCGTACTTGAATGATCGCGTTTTCTACTTGGGCTTTCGCATCTTGAATCTTACTTTGTACCAGCCAATCCGCGATAAGTCCATCAAAGAAATAGTCGGCAAAAGTCAAAAAATCTCCAATCTCCAAACTTAAATGAAGGCGTTGATCGACATCCGCCAATTCTTTACGAAAGTCCTGCAGTGCTCTTTTGGCTCTTTCCATTTCATAACGGGCATCGTCCATTTTCGAATGTTTAAAAAAGGTCGTTAACGCACCTCCGCCAAGCATATCAAACAAGCCCCAGTTTTTGGCACTTTGAAGATAGGCATCGGCTTGGCTTAAACATGCCAAAGCATGATTGGCCGCCTGAATCGCTTCTTGTATTTCCTTATTGAATTGATCTTCCATATTCATCACCTATATAACATTCTATCAAAAAGAATTCAAATCACACAACCTTATAAAAAAGCCTTACCACATAGGGTAAGGATAATATAAAACTATTGAATAGGCCAGCTGGCATCTCCGGTCAAGGTTTCATCGCCTCTTCGTCCGGATACATAAGCAATCGTTCCGGCCACTCCGATCATTCCGGCATTATCTGTACAACAATACATCGGTGGCACGGTAAAGGTAATATTTGGATATTCCGTTTTTAATTCTTCGATCTTTTCACGAAGTCTGGAATTGGCACTGACACCACCACCTACGACAAAGTGACGAATTTCGGGATGATCATCCAAAGCCGCATGAATTCTGGAAAAGATTTCATCCAACGCGCACTCCTGAAAAGAACAAGCCAAATCGTTCAAATCATAAGTCTTTCCCTGTCTTTCCATACGTTTGGTAAACTGAAGAACACTGCTCTTTAAACCGGAAAAGCTGAAGTCGTAACGCCCCTGTGTTTTCGGCTTTGCCAACTCATAAACCGGTTTTCCTTCTTTAGCCATTTTATCGATCTTGGGACCGCCAGGATAGCCCAAGCCTAACACTCTGGCGACTTTATCATACGCTTCTCCAATCGCATCATCCTGTGTTTCGCCTAAAATCTCAAAGCTGGTTTCATCTTTCATATAGACCAGTTCGGTATTACCTCCGGATACAACAAGGGCCAATAAAGGATATTTCATATCCACCACCAACTCATTGGCGTAAATATGGGCTGCCAGATGATGCACCGGTATCAGTGGCTTGTGATAGGCGAAAGCCAACGTCTTGGCCGCCTGCACACCGACATGCAGACAACCGATCAAACCCGGTCCCTTTGTCACCGCAACCACATCAACATCCTCCATCGTACATCCGGCTTCCTTTAAAGCGGCTTCAATACAATAGGAAATATTTTCAATATGGATACGACTGGCGACTTCCGGAACGACACCGCCAAATTCTTTATGTACATCGATCTGACTGGCAACGATCGATGAAAGTACTTCTTTTTTATCTTTGACAAGGGCAACTGCCGTTTCATCACAGCTGCTCTCAATTCCTAAAACGATCATAGAAACTCCTCTCTATAAGGCCATAGACATCACTACGGCATTTTCTCCATCCGGATAATAATTCTTCGATACATTGACAGGAATCAAACCCAGCTTTTCATACAATTTTAAAGCCGCCTGGTTAGATTCTCGCACTTCTAATGAAAGAAACTCGCTTTGTGCTTCTCTTGCATGCTTACATAAAGCATCCATAAGATATGTCCCATAACCTTTCTTTCGACAGGCAGAATCAATACCGATACGAGCAAGCTGAGCAATCTCAAATGTGATCCATAAAAAGGCATAACCGACGATGTGATCATCTTCTTTTAAAAGATAACCGGTACTAAATGGATTTTCCTGAAGCTCATACAAGCACTGTTCTTTATTCCAAGGTTGTTTAAAACATTGTTTTTCCAGTTCAACAACGATATCTAAGTCTGATTCCTTCATTTCTGTTACATTCATACTTTGTAGGAATCACTTTCTTTTAAATAGTCCGGAACCAGGGCGTGAATGTTTTCTACTTTTTCATAGTAGGGTTCCAATTCGATGAAATTCTTTAAGAAATCCACTTTCTGTACATCCTGTCCCATCAAATCCGCATCGCCCAATACGATTCCCGGATTTGTTTCGATAAATTCTTTGACTTCATCCAGTGTCAGGATCTGTGTATTTCCCTGAATTTGTCCATCTTCCAAATGTGCCACATAGGCTCTTTGACTGCGGGCATCCAAAATCACATTGGCCTGTTTTTCGATACCGGCATACAACTGCATCGTTGAGATCGTATATAATTCTTTGTGCATCTGTGAACACAGCACTTTGGCAATGGTCATCGCAATACGAATACCGGTATAAGAACCCGGTCCTTTTGTGATGATGACACGATCAATATCTTTATAGTCTAAATTTGTTTCCTTTAAAAGCCGATTCAACTCCACAAAAATCGTTTCACTTTGTTTCTTAAAGGCTTCTAAGCTAATACCGGCCAACAGCTCTTGATCTTTATAAAGTCCTAAAACCAACTGCTTATACGCACTGTCCATACATAAACTAATCATGATATCCCTCCAGGATCGATTTGGAGACATCTCCCTTGGCTTCCATAGTGATCACTCTGTTTTCATCGATTCCTTCTTCAAAAGAAAGCGAAAGTCTGTCTTCCGGCAACTGGTCTTGAATAAACTGTGACCACTCGACGACGGTAATTCCTTCATCAAAACAATCTTCAAAGCCGAGATCCTGACTGGCTCCTTCCAGACGATAGGCATCAATATGATGTAAAGGCTGCCCATTGCCCTGTGCATACGACTTTAAGATTGTAAACGTAGGGGAATTGATTGTACTTGTCACCCCTAATGCTTTTCCAAAAGCCTTGGTCCAGGTGGTTTTACCGGCTCCCAGATCACCATCCAGCGTGATCACCACATGTTTATTCTGACACAGCCTGGCGATTGCTTGCGCCAAAGCTTGTGTTTCTTCTATCGAATGAATTTCTATTCTCATTTTTTTGTTCCTTTCTGTTGTCTGATCTTATGATAATTGGCTTTAATGGCCTTGATTTGAGCCAATCGTTTCTGCACTTTGACCTCGGAGCCCTGATTACTGGGATGATAGTATTCCTTACCGATCAAGATATCCGGAAGACAGGTCATATCTGTCATATGAAACGCATAATCATGACTGTATTCATACCCATCACTATAGCCCAGATCTTTCATGAGCCGTGTCGGCGCATTGCGAATGTGTAAAGGAACCGGCTGATCTAAGGTCTTGATCGCATCCACTTTAACGGTGTTGTAGGCCACCTCCAAAGCATTGGACTTCGGTGCTAAAGCTAAATATACGACCGCATGCGCCAAATGCACATTGCATTCCGGCATTCCCAAAAAATGTGCCGCATGATACGCCGCTACAGTAATCTCCAAAGCTCTGGAATCGGCCATACCGATATCTTCACTGGCCATACGCACCAGACGCCTTGCGACATAAAGCGGATCTTCCCCGGCTTCCAACATACGCGCCAGCCAATACAAAGCCGCATCCACATCGCTGTTGCGTACACTTTTATGAAGAGCGGAGATCACATTATAATGCTCTTCCCCATGTTTATCATATAATAATGTTTTTCTTTGCAGGCACTGTTGAAGAATTTCCTTCGACACATGGATGCCCTCAATATCGCCGGGTGAATTATTCACGACCATTTCCAGCGTATTTAAACAAATTCTGGCATCTCCTCCGGCAAAGGAAGCAATCGCATCAACTGCCTCATCATCGATCTCGATATCTAAATTTGCCAACCCTTTCGGGGAAGTTAAGGCACGATGAATCAGATCGATCAGATCTTCCTTTTCTAAAGAATTCAGCACAAAGACCTTACACCTTGACAATAAGGCGCTGTTGACCTCAAAGCTTGGATTTTCCGTGGTTGCTCCAATCAGGATAATACTGCCTTTTTCCACATACGGTAAAAACGCATCCTGTTGTGCCTTGTTGAAGCGATGAATTTCATCCACAAACAAAATCGTATTCTGGCCTAAATTCTTCCGCAAATCGGCCTGCTTCATCACTTCTTTGATTTCTTTAATTCCGGATGTGACCGCACTGAAATCGACAAAATAACTCTTCGTCTGGTGAGCGATGATCCTGGCCAGTGTTGTCTTTCCTACACCGGGCGGTCCCCAAAAGATCATAGAAGTCACTTTGTCATTTTCGATCATTCTCCATAATAGATTTCCTTTGGCAACCAGTTGTTTTTGTCCTACATATTCCTCTAAAGATTCCGGACGCATTCGATCGGCCAAAGGACGGATATCTTCTGCCTGTAATAAACCTTCTTGTTCCATAGTGTTTTTATTATAGCACAATCAAATTCGAGTGCTTCAAAAAGCACTTCGTTATCAAAAAATTCCTTTCCATAAAAAAAGATCTACCCTTTCTTTCATCATTTATCAGAAAAGATAGATCCTATATTGATCCTTTATCCCACGATAGCTTGTAGATCATCCTGCACCGTAGTAATTGGTGCAATATGATAGTTTTCTACCAGATAGTTTAATACATTTGGTGATACAAAGGCCGGTAAGGTTGGTCCCAGCTTGATATTTTCGATGCCCAGATAAAGAAGGGTCAACAATACGCAAACTGCTTTTTGTTCATACCACGATAAGATAATGGAAAGTGGCAATTCATTAACACTGCAGTTAAAGGCTTTGGCCAAAGCCAGGGCCACTTGTACGGCGCTGTAGGAATCATTACATTGTCCCATATCCATCAATCTTGGCAGTCCGGCAACGGTTCCTAAATCTAAATCGTTAAAACGATATTTACCGCAAGCCAATGTAAGGATCACACTGTCTTTAGGTGCCTGTTCTACGATCTGTGTATAGTAATTTCTTCCCGGTTTTGCACCATCACAACCACCAACTAAGAAGAAACGAGAAATTTTTCCTTCTTTAACCGCCTGTACAACTTGATCGGCCACACCTAATACCGTTCCATGGCCAAATCCTGTGGTGACTGTCGTACCGCCATTGATACCGGTAAATTGTGTATCTTTTTCATAACCGCCTAATTCCAAAGCTTTTTCGATCACCGGTGTAAAGTCTTTATCTTCTCCAATATGCACTAATTCCGGGAATGAAACAAGCTCTGTGGTAAAAATACGGTCTTTATAGTTGGCACGTGGCGGCATCAGACAGTTTGTGGTGAACAATACCGGTGCCGGAATGTCCATAAATTCTTTCTGTTGATTCTGCCAGGCGGTTCCGAAATTTCCTTTTAAATGCGGATATTTCTTTAATTCAGGATAACCATGCGCCGGAAGCATTTCTCCATGTGTATAAATATTGATCCCTTTATCTTTTGTCTGTTCCAAAAGTTGTTTTAAATCATATAGATCGTGTCCGGATACTACGATAAACGGTCCTTTTTCAACCATCAATGGTACTACGGTCGGCTCCGGTGTTCCGTAGGTTTCGGTGTTGGCCTGATCCAACAAAGCCATGCACGTATAGTTGTGTTCGCCTACTTTCATCACATATGGCAATAAGGATTCCATACTGTTATTTTCTTTGATGGCGCGAAGGCCTTCAATAAAATACATATCCACACCGGAATCGGTATACCCTAACACACGGGCATGATAGGCATAGGCTGCCATGCCTCGAAGTCCAAATAAGATCAACGATTTTAAAGAACGAACATCTTCATTATCATTCCAGATTTGATTCATATCATAATCCACAGGAACCTCTGATAAAGTTGCCTGTTCCTGGGCGTGCACCTGATCGATCAAAGCCTGCACTGTCTCTTCATTAAAGTTGACATTGGTGACAGTTGTGAATAAACAATCGACAAACAATTTTCTAACCGTATCTTCTACATTCTCTTTGCCTTTTAGGGCATCGGCAAAACTGATCAGGGCTCCAGTCAGTTGATCTTGCAGACGGGCAACGGCTGCGGGTTTTCCGCAAACACCGGCTTGTGCCATACAACCAGTACATCCGGCTGTCTGTTCACATTGAAAACAAAACATTTGATTTTCCATTTTTATTCCTCTTTTCTAAAATACAACCACTAACAACATCTTGAAGTTCTCTTTGGCAAGCACCGCATGAGGATGTCGAGCCGGCATGACGATGGATTCGCCTTCCTTCAATTCATAGTCTTTTCCATCGATTGTGATAAGACCGACACCATCTAAACCGGTCACAAATGCATCGCCCTTCGATTCATGAGTACTGATCTCTTCTCCTTTAGAAAAAGAAAACAGTGTGATACTTATCGCATCATTCTGCACCAATGTTTTCGAAATGATTTGGCCTTGTTGGTAGGCTAATTCTTCTTTCAAACGAAGCACCTGTGATTTTTCAATATTCTTTAAAAGACTTTCCATAGGCATCCTCCTTGTCTTACTGAAAACAGAGTACTACAATAAAACAAAATAATATGTTGTTTTAACAACAAAAAAGGATGATTTTTATGAATACAGCTTTCTTATCCAAAACGCTATTATTTCAGGGAATCCGGGAGCATGAGATCGAAACCATGTTGAGATGTTTAGGGGCCCATGAAAAAGAATATAAAAAGGGACAAACCATCTATCAGGCCGGACAAACAGTTAAAGATTTAGGACTGGTTTTAAGCGGTGGTGTCAATATTGTTGTCTATGATTACTGGGGCAACAGTACAATCTTTAGTCATATGGCACCCGGTCAAATCTTTGCGGAAACCTATAGTGCCATGGGTAAGGAAGAATTATTGGTTAATGTCATAGCTGATCAAGACAGTCATATCTTATTTGTCGATACATACAAACTTATGACGACTTGTCAACACGCCTGTCCTTACCATCAGCGGGCTATCCACAATTTGATTCGCATCTCTGCGCAAAAGAATTTGAATTTATCCAAACGAATGTTGCATACAGCACCCAAATCGATTCGTGGAAGACTGGTATCTTATTTATCTGAACAAGCTTTGCAGCATGGAACCAATCGATTTTATATTCCTTTTTCCCGCCAGCAGTTAGCTGACTATCTGGGTGTGGATCGCAGCGCTTTATCCAATGAACTCTCCAAGATGCAAAAAGACGGACTGCTTCAATATCATAAAAATGAATTTATCTTAACTTCCTGGGATGAAAAAAATCTGGCATGACACCAGATTTTTCTTTTACTTCGTCTGTTTTAAAAAATGTTCTTTGGCAAAATCCATTTCCTGTACAAATTCTCCGGTTCCAACATAGTCTCCGTTCGCATCACGAATGGCCATATATCGTACCAGTACCGTTTTGCCCATCTTTTCCATCCATACATCGACCGAATCTTTTCTTCCATTTCTGAAATCATCGATGATCTTACGAACCATCGGTTCGATTTTAGGCGGGTGGCAAGAAAAAACTTCTCGATCGATTGCCATATTCGGTCGTTTAAACAATTTATAACCTTCATTAAAATACCGATTGATATTTTGTTCATCGACAAAGGAAATTTCCATAGGGATCGTATTCAATAACGCTTGCAGTTGTTTTGGATTCATATGCCCACTCGGTAAAATGATTTCCTGATCCTGCAACTTCATTTCCCCCTGTTTTGTTCGAGCTTCTTCCCAAACCGGGATGGTATCCATAAGACATGGTTCATAGCCTAATGAATCTTTATAAATCTGCTCCCATTCATCTTTTGTGAAGTTTTCGGCACATAAAGAAAATAAAATATTGTTTTCTTTATAGATCATCTCCTGCGCTCTTTGAATGGTGTTTAGATACGTTTCTTTCCAATCCGCATCCATCGTTGGATTTTTAGCTAAGCGGCGAAGCTGATCACGAATTTCATCATCCACACCCCACATGACATCTGATGGACCTGATATACCATAACGCACCTTTAATAACGGATATAAAAGATCTCCCTTTTTCGCATAGTGAATGGAGATATCTCGAAGCTGGTTCAACAACTCCAAGGTTTCTTTGGCATTTTCTATCTGTTCCTGTGCCTTTTCTAAAAGCTTGTCAATATAGACATTTTCTAAGGCAAACGTAGAAAGAGGATGACCGGGAATGGCAATCAGTGCATCCGCCTTTTGGTGATGTAGCGAATCCTCTACCGCTTGTTCGGCCTGATCGATTTTTTCCTGTCTTGTCGCTCCGTGAAACAGAGCGGAATGTACATCACAAAGCTGCTGCACTTCCCAGTAAGGCACACCGGACATGATCATTTCCTGCTCGGCCTGCATGATTTCAGAAGCATCCACTTCTTTAAAGTTGTGCACAAAGTCAGCACGTACACTTTCTAAGTCTTCTCCTTCATTCAATCGTTGGATATAACTTTTTAATAAAGCCTGACGATCCACATAACCTTCTACTTCAAAACCGGCTTTCTGTAAAGCTTCGACAATCAACTTTAAATCAATCCCTTTGATTTTGGCGCCATTTAAAAGTGTCATGACACGTCCTGCCGTCTGCATGGCAGTTGGTTTAGTAATCTCGGTAAATCCCAGTCGAAATAAAATATCCTTTACTTCCGGATATTGCGTACAGATTTCAAATACACTTTTCTGTAAATCAATTTCGCTTAACCTCCAATTTGTTGACATAGCCTTTTAAGTAATCGCAAATTTAAAAAGATCTTCTTTTCGTATTTGACGAATAAAAAAGTAACTAACTTGTCCTCTCAATCTTT